>NZ_JBNNPF010000019.1:0-155130 GCF_050275515.1 Streptomyces sp. NPDC004126
TGGGAGCACCTCCCAGCGGTGGCTGGGGGAGCTTGAGGCACGGGGGTCTGGGGGCGGAGCCCCGGGGAACGGGCGAAGGGCGGGGCGGGGAGCAGCCCGCGCAGCGGCCCGCCCACCCGCACCCGACCCACCGGCCCCCGCCACCCGAACCGCCCCCGCCCCGCCCCCGACGGCCGGAGGCCGGCGCAGCGGCGCGAAGCCGGGGAGGCCGCCCGCGGCCGAGCCGCGCGAGCGGCGCGTCGGGAAATGGGTGCGGCGCGTCGGGAAATGGGGCGGGGGTCACACGCCGAGGGCGGTGACCCCGACCGTACGGGGCGGTAACTTCGCTTGCGGTCCCGCAACGACGCACGCACCCCCTTGGAGTCCCGATGCCCGAAGCCGTCATCGTTTCCACCGCCCGCTCCCCCATCGGGCGCGCCGGCAAGGGCTCGCTCAAGGACGTGCGCCCGGACGACCTCACCGCCACGATCATCCAGGCCGCCCTCGCCAAGATCCCCGAGCTGGACCCGCGCCAGATCGACGACCTGATGCTCGGCTGCGGCCTCCCCGGCGGCGAGCAGGGCCACAACCTCGCCCGTATCGTCGCCGTGCAGATGGGCATGGACTACCTGCCCGGCACCACGATCACGCGCTACTGCTCCTCCTCCCTCCAGACCTCCCGCATGGCGCTGCACGCCATCAAGGCGGGCGAGGGCGACGTGTTCATCTCCGCCGGCGTCGAGACGGTCTCCCGGTTCGTGAAGGGCTCCTCCGACGGTCTGCCGGAGACCCACAACCCGCTCTTCGCCGACGCCGAGGCACGCACGGCCGCCGTCGCGCAGAGCGAGGGCAGCGACTGGCACGACCCGCGCGAGGACGGCCTGATCCCCGACGCGTACATCTCCATGGGGCAGACCGCCGAGAACCTGGCCCGCCTCAAGGGCGTGACCCGCCGGGACATGGACGAGTTCGGCGTGCGGTCGCAGAACCTCGCCGAGGAAGCCATCAAGAACGGCTTCTGGGCCCGCGAGATCACCCCCGTCACCACCCCGGACGGCACGGTCGTCAGCAAGGACGACGGCCCGCGCGCGGGCGTGACGCTGGAGGGCGTGGAGGGCCTCAAGCCCGTCTTCCGCCCCGACGGCCTGGTCACGGCCGGCAACTGCTGCCCGCTCAACGACGGCGCCGCCGCGCTCGTCATCATGAGCGACACCAAGGCGCGGGAGCTGGGCCTGACCCCGCTGGCGCGGATCGTCTCCACCGGCGTCACCGCCCTGTCCCCCGAGATCATGGGCCTGGGCCCGGTCGAGGCGTCCAAGCAGGCCCTGAAGCGGGCCGGGCTGACCGTCGGCGACATCGACCTGTTCGAGATCAACGAGGCCTTCGCGGCCCAGGTCATCCCGTCCTACCGCGACCTGGAGATCCCGCTCGACAAGCTGAACGTCAACGGCGGGGCCATCGCCGTCGGTCACCCGTTCGGGATGACCGGTGCCCGCATCACCGGCACCCTGATCAACAGCCTCCAGTTCCACGACAAGCAGTTCGGTCTGGAGACGATGTGCGTCGGCGGCGGCCAGGGCATGGCCATGGTGATCGAACGCCTGTCGTAGTAACGGACAGCCACGGCGGCCACCGGATCGAGCGGGGCCCCCAGGCCCCGCAAGGGATCCTCCAGGTCGATGCGCTCTACTGACGGCAAATCCAACCCCGTCGCGGCCGAGCTGTGACCGAATCTCCCCCAGGATGTGACCTTTGTCCTGGGGGATCGGCATTTGCCCAGGTCAGAAGCCATCCCCCTTGGTCCGCAAGGACGAAAGACCTGTCCATTTCATGACGTAATGCACTGCACGCCATTCACAGCACAGGACAAGCTGATGTAGGAAGTCGGGGGATCGAATCAACCAGGAGTTAGTCAGTGAGCGCCATGTCTCTTGCCCTGCTGCTGACCACGGCCGCTGCCACGGCCGTGGGCGCTGCTGCGCTGCACGCCGTCCACGGACTGCGCAAGCAGGTCACCGCCCTGCGCGGTGAGCTTGCGGTGTCGGCCCACCCGCGCGCCGCGACCGTCCCGCACGCCCGCGCCGCAGTGCAGTCCCCCGCCGCCGAGATACGAGCCGCCGTCGCCGAGGCCCTGGCCGAGGAGCGCGAGCGCGAGCTGGCCGAGGCGCGGGCCTTCTGGGCCGCGCAGGAGGCCCGCGACGCCGCCGACGCCTCCCCCCGCTTCGCCGGGGAGACCCCTGCCTCCCTGCTGGGCGGCCTGCCCGGCCTCGGCGAGGACAGCCCGGTCTTCCTGCCCCGGCAGGCGGACCTGGTCGGCCTGGAGCCGGTCCTGGGCGACGACCTCGCCGACGAGTACCCCGAGGATTCGGCCGAGCTGGCCGCGGCCCGCCGCCGCCACCCCTCGCACCCCGACTTCGTCCCGGTCCAGCCGAACCCCGGCGCCGACCACGAGCGCACCGTCAGCCGCCTGGAGGAGCTCGCGGAGGCCCGTACGGCCCTCGCGGACGTCCGCCCGGGCCCCCTGGGCACCCTCGACGTGTACGTGTTCACCGACGGCACCACGCTCTGCATGACCCCGGGCCACCGGGAGACCGCGGAGCGCCTCGCCGAGGCCCTGCGCTCGGGCACCGCACCGGTCCTGCTGGGCGGCTCCGGCATCTCCGGCGCCTACGCGCTGACCTTCTCCTGCGGTGACGCCGAGGACCCCGACAGCAACGTCTACATCCTCGCGGACCGCGTCATCGCATCGCTCTGACTTCCGCCCGCTCCACCAGCGCCACGGCCTCGTCCAGCATCTCGGACGGGGCCTTCGCGCCGTCCGGGCCCGCTCCGGGGGCCGCCGCGCGCAGCGCCTCGGCGAGGTCGAGGCCGGCCACCGCCACCTGGTCCCCCACGGTGAAGAGGCCCGCGTCGGGCATCACGCGCGCCGGAGCCGCCCCCTCCGGCTCTTCCAGCCGCTGGGCGCGCCGCGCGAGCTCACGGGCCAGCTCCAGGGCCTCCGCGGCCGCACCCCGCTGGAGCCGGCTCTGCGGGGCGGCCCGCAGCCGCTCGGCGAAGCGTTCCACGGCGGCGTTCAGGGGTGAGGTATCGAGCACCCGGCCGACCTTACGCGCCGTCCCGGCACCATTGCCAACGGGCGAACTCTGCGGCACGGTGACGTGAAGAGAACAGCACGGCGACACCCCCCGGAGGCGCCCATGTCCGTAGAGTTCTCCGAGAAGACCCACCGCAACATGATCGAGAGAATCCCCCAGACCACCGGTCGTGAGATCTCCGACTGGCTCCGCACCGTGGACGAAGGCCCCTCCCTCGTCCGGTTCGAGGAGAAGGTCAGCTGGCTGCTCGGCGCGCACGAGCTGTCGTACGGTCAGGCCAAGGCGATCATCCACGAGTACGGCCTGCGCAGAGCCGCCCGCAGGTTCGGCTGACCGCACCGGCGAGCCCGCCCCCCCCCTCACCGGCCTCACCGGCCCAGGACGCGGGAAGGCCCCGCGAGCGATCCGCTCGCGGGGCCTTCCCCTTGTCCTTGCCGGTACGACTAGTCGTCGCCGGAGAGGATCTGGAACAGGCGCAGCAGCTCCAGGTAGATCCACACCAGGGTCAGCGTGAGGCCGAAGGCCGCCAGCCAGGCCTCCTCGCGCGGGGCGCCGTACGTCACGCCGTCCTCGACCTGCTTGAAGTCCATGGCGAGGAAGCAGGCGCCGAGGATGACGCCGACGATGCCGAAGACGATGCCGAGCGGACCGCTGCGGAAGCCGAGGCCGTCACCGCCGCCGAACAGCATGAACAGCGAGTTGGCCAGCATGAGCAGGACGAAGCCGAGGGCCGCGGCCATCACGAAGCCGGTGAAGCGGCGGGTGACGCGGATCCAGCGCATCTTGTAGGCGACGAGCACCGCCGCGAAGACGCACATCGTGCCGAGCACGGCCTGGACGACCACACCGGGGCTGATGTAGGTGCTGGTCACCATGGAGATCACGCCGAGGAACACGCCCTCGAACGCCGCGTAGCCGAGGATCAGGGCCGGCGTCGGCTTGCTCTTGAAGCTCTGGACCATGGCGAGCACGAACGCGACGAGCGCCGCGCCGATCGCGACGCCGTAGGACTTGCCGACGTTGGCCGGGTCCACGGGCAGGGCGATCCACGCGAGGGTCGCGGTGACGATCAGGGTGCCGAGCGTCATGGCCGTACGGGTCACGACGTCGTCGATGGTCATCGCGCTGCCGCGGACCGGGGCCGCCGGCATGCCGGTGGTCGGGTCGGTGGCGTAAGGATTCGTCGCGTACGGGTTGGTCGCGGTCCCGGCCTGCGCGTGCTGCGCCTCGAAGCCCGCGTAGCCGCTGTTGTCGCGGCTGAACCCCCGTCGCGAGAAGACCGGGTTACTGCTCCTCATCTCACTCCTCCATGGCCACCGTGCGCGGCCTTGCTTCAAGAGTAATGCGCTCGCAAAAAAAGCACCCTACTGCTGGAGGAGGATCTTAGGAGAAGGCGCGGCGAACCGCCGCCGATAAACGGAAGAGCCGCATGTGTGCCCGGAGCCGGACTTGAACCGGCACGGCCCGAGGGCCAGCGAGGTTTAAGCTCGCCGTGTCTGCCATTCCACCATCCGGGCAAGGCGCGGCGGGCCCCGTGGAAAATGCCTGGTACGCAGTGATGAGCCTATCCGGAACACCCCTGCCGACAGGGGGCTCTCTATCCGATGTTGTCTGATTTTATTGGCGATTGAGTGGCCGTCAGACCCGATAAGTCGCGGTCGGCCCCCTTCCGGAGGATGCGCCGCCCCGCCCCGGGATTGACCTGATTCCGTTGCCCCGCGCCACCCCGCCCGCCACCCCGGGCCACCCCGCGCGCCGGACCCCCGCGCGGCCCCCGCGCCGGCCCCCGCGTCCGCCTCCTGTCATACCAAAGGAGGAGACGGCACCGCCCGTGGTCAGACTCGAGTGGGCCGTCGAACGGGCACCTCGGCTGATCCCCGGCGGGGGTGCCCCCGGTGAGGATGGAAGGGTCCCGCCCCAGCGCAGAACCGTTCGACAGGAGCCCCCACGTGACCGCCATGAACTACGCCCGGCAGCACACCGCACAGGCCGTGGCCGCCCGCGCCACGCAGCTCTCCAAGGTGTACGGCCAGGGCGAGACGCAGGTGGTCGCGCTGGACAACGTCTCCGTCGACTTCGCCCAGGGCCAGTTCACCGCGATCATGGGCCCCTCCGGCTCCGGCAAGTCCACCCTGATGCACTGCGTCGCCGGCCTGGACACCTTCTCCTCCGGCTCCGTCCGCATCGGCGACACCGAGCTCGGCTCCCTCAAGGACAAGCAGCTGACCCAGCTGCGCCGCGACAAGATCGGCTTCATCTTCCAGGCCTTCAACCTGCTGCCGACCCTGACCGCCCTGGAGAACATCACCCTCCCCATGGACATCGCCGGCCGCAAGCCCGACAAGCAGTGGCTGGACACCGTGGTGGACATGGTCGGCCTCTCCGGCCGCCTCTCCCACCGCCCCACGCAGCTCTCCGGCGGCCAGCAGCAGCGCGTCGCCGTCGCCCGCGCCCTCGCCGCCCGCCCCGAGATCATCTTCGGTGACGAGCCGACCGGAAACCTGGACTCCCGCTCCGGCGCCGAGGTCCTCGGCTTCCTGCGCAACTCGGTCCGCGAGCTCGGCCAGACCGTCGTGATGGTCACCCACGACGCGGTCGCCGCCTCCTACGCGGACCGCGTCATCTTCCTCGCCGACGGCCGCATCGTCGACGAGATGTACGCGCCCACCGCCGACGGCGTGCTCGACCGGATGAAGGCCTTCGACGCCAAGGGCCGCACCAGCTGACCCGGAGCGTGACCGCCCCGCCCCGCGGAGCCCCCGCAGCCCTCCTCACAGACTTCCAGCCCCAGGACTGAGATCCCCATGTTCCGTACCGCCCTGCGCAACGTCCTCGCGCACAAGGCGAGGCTGCTGATGACGGTGCTCGCCGTCACCCTCGGCGTAGCCTTCGTCTCCGGCACCCTCGTCTTCACCGACACCCTCGGCAAGGCCCTGTCCGGCCAGTCCGCCAAGAGCTACGACGGCGTCGCCGTCTCCGTCACCTCGTACGGGCAGGCCCGCTCCGAGGAGGGTCAGAAGGAGGGCGACCCCGGCATCAGCCAGCAGACCCTGGACAAGGTCAAGGCCGTCAAGGGCGTCGGCTCGGTCTCCGGCCGGGTCTCCGGCTTCGCCGGCGTCGGTGACGAGAACGGCAAGCTGATCGGCACCGGCTGGGCCAACAAGGGCTCCAACTACGCCCCCGTCAAGGACGGCAAGGACCCCCGCTACACGTTCACCGACGGCACCGGCCCGGTCAGGGACGACCAGGTCGCCCTCGACAAGGAGTCCGCCGCCAAGGGCGGGTACAAGACCGGCGACAAGGTCCGCGTCGCCACCAACGGCCCGGTCCGCGAGTTCACCCTGGCCGGCGTCTTCACCACCGAGGACGGCGCCGTCAACGCCGGCGGCAGCCTCGTCCTCTTCGACACCAAGGTCGCCCAGGAGCTCTACCTCCAGCCCGGCTTCTACGACGAGCTCTCCGTCGCCGCCGCCCCCGGCACCTCGGCCGACAAGCTCCTCGCCGACATCAAGCCGCTCGTCGACGGCAAGACCACCAAGGCCCAGACCGGCGCCGCACTCGCCGCCCAGCAGGCCAAGGACATCGAGAAGGGGATGAGCAGCATGAGCAACATGCTGCTCGCCTTCGCCGGCATCTCCCTCTTCGTCGGCGTCTTCCTGATCTACAACACCTTCACCATGCTGGTCGCCCAGCGCACCAAGGAGCTGGCCCTGCTGCGCGCCGTCGGCGCCAACCGCGGCCAGGTCATGCGCTCGGTGCTCGCCGAGGCCCTCGTCGTCGGCGCCCTCTCGGCCGCCGTCGGCCTGGCCGCAGGCGTCGGCCTGGCGGTCGGCATGCGCTCCCTGATGGACACCATCGGCGCCAAGATCCCCGCCGGGGACCTGGTCGTCGCCCCGGGCACGATCATCGCCGCCCTGGTCATCGGCGTCCTCGTCACCACCGTCGCCGCCCTGCTGCCCGCCTGGCGCACCGGCCGGATCGCCCCGGTCGCCGCCATGGGCAGCGCCCACCTGCCGGCCTCCGCCAAGTCCCTGGTCGTCCGCAACGTCATCGGCTCCGTGATCAGCCTCGCGGGCATCGGCGTCGTCTTCCTCGGCGTCTCGATGGGCGGCGACGGCCGCATGGTCATCGGCGGCGGCGCCTTCCTCATGCTCGTCGGCATGATCGTGCTGCTCCCGCTGCTCTCCCGGCCGGTTATCGCGGCCGTCCGCCCCGCGCTGCAGAAGGTCTTCGGCGTCCCCGGCAAGCTGGCCGCCCAGAACGCAGTGCGCAACCCGCGCCGCACCGCCGTCACGGCCGCCTCCCTGGCGATCGGCCTCACCCTCGTCACCACCATGTCCGTGCTCGGCGTCACCATGGGCAAGGCCATCGACCGGATGAGCACCGACAAGCTCAAGGCCGACTACAAGGTCACCATGTCCGGCGGCATGGGCAGCCTCGACAAGTCGGTCGTCGACGCCCTGGCCAAGGCCCCCGGCGTCACCGCGGTCTCCCCGCAGGCCGCCGGCTACTTCAAGGTCGGCGACAGCTACCGCGCCGCCTCCGGCGTCAACCCGGCCGCGATCGGCCAGGTGCTGAACATCAAGGTCCTCAGCGGCTCCCTGGACAGCCTCGCCAAGGGCGAGGTCGCCGTCGCCGAGAAGACCGCGAAGAAGCAGAACCTGACCGTCGGCTCCGCCTTCCAGGCGCAGTTCGAGGACGGCCAGAAGGCCGGCCTGAAGGTCGGCGCGGTCTACGAGGACCTGGACGGCCTGCTGTCCCCCTTCGTCCTCGACAACAAGATCCTCGCCGCGCACACCGACGAGCAGCTCATCCCCGAGGTCTACGTCAACACCTCCGGCGGCCAGTCCAAGGCCAGCCAGCAGACCGTCATCGACGCCCTCGGCAAGAACCCGGCGATGACCGTCGCCACCCAGCAGGACATGCGCAACGAGATGGGCGGCATCATCAACACGATGCTCAACATCATGTACGGCCTGCTCGGCATGGCGCTGATCATCTCGGTGCTCGGCGTGGTCAACACCCTGGCGATGTCCGTCTTCGAGCGGACCCAGGAGATCGGCATGCTGCGGGCGATCGGCCTCGACCGGGCCCGGGTCAAGAACATGATCCGCCTGGAGTCCGTGGTGATCTCGCTCTTCGGCGCGGTCCTCGGTATCGGCATCGGCGTCTTCCTCGCCTGGGCCGTCGGCTCCACCCTCACCAAGTCGGTGCCCAACTACGAACTGGTCCTCCCCTACGACCGGATCGGCATCTTCCTCCTGCTGGCGGCCGTCGTCGGCGTCCTGGCCGCCATGTGGCCGGCCCGCAGCGCCGCCCGGCTGAACATGCTGACCGCCATCAAGACCGAGTAGCGGTACGGGCGTACGGGACGTACGTGGAAGGGCCCCGGGGCAACGCGCCCCGGGGCCCTTCCCGTTGCCCGGCCACCGCTGCCCCGGCGGCCGGAGGCGGCTACGCCGGGCCCGCGCCCCAGACGCGGGAGCGCAGCGGCATCCCCGAGGCCCCGCCGCCCCCGGGGCGCACCGCCAGCACCTGGTTGACCCCCAGCCGGCCGTGCTCGAAGCCCAGCGCGGACGCCGCCATGTACAGCAGCCACACCCGGGCCCGGCCGGGCGAGGTGAGCCGTACGGCCTCGTCCCAGTGCCGCTCCAGGCGCGCCACCCAGGCCCGCAGGGTCAGCGCGTAGTGCTCGCGCAGCGCCTCCACGTCGCGGACCTCGAAGCCGGCCCGCTCCAGCTCGCCGACGGTGGTGCCGATCGGGGAGAGCTCCCCGTCCGGGAAGACGTACGCGTCGATGAACTCGTCGATCTCGTACGCCTGCTCGTCCTGCTCGGGGGGCCGGCCGATCTGGTGGTTGAGCAGCCGGCCGCCGGGGGCCAGCAGGGCGTGCAGCATCCCGGCGTACTCGCGGTAGCGCGCGGAGCCCACGTGCTCGGCCATGCCGATCGAGGAAACGGCGTCGTACGGGCCGTCCTTGACGTCCCGGTAGTCCTGCACCCGGATCTCGACCAGGTCGGTCAGGCCCTCCCCGGCGATCCGCTTGCGGGCGTACGCGGCCTGCTCGCGCGAGAGCGTGATGCCCGTGACGTGCACCCCGTACTCGCGGGCGGCGTGCAGGGCCATGGAGCCCCAGCCGCAGCCGACGTCCAGGAGGCGCTGACCCGGCTCCAGGGCGAGCTTGCGGCAGACCAGGTCGAGCTTGTCCCGCTGGGCGTCCTCCAGGGTGCCGTCCTCGGTCCAGTAGGCGCAGGAGTACACCATCGAGGGCCCGAGGACCCGCTCGTAGAAGTCGTTGCCCACGTCGTAGTGGTGGCTGATCGCCTCGCTGTCGCGCCGCTTGGAGTGGCTCGGCCCGCCGCTGCGGACGGCCTCCTCCGGCGGCGGCGCGGGCGCCGTCCACGGCCGCGCCAGGGCCACGAGGTCGCGTACGGCGGCCCGTGCGGCCGGGTCGCGCAGCAGCGCGGCGGTCCCGGCGGGGCCGGGGCCGAGCCCGGGCAGGTGCGGGCGCAGGGCGGCGAGCTTGCCCAGCCCCGAACGGGCCGGGACGGGGGTAGGCGCCGGCGCCGGGTGCCCCCGCTCCCACAGCAGGCCGCCCACCCGGTCGAGCAGTTCGAACAGGTCGCCGTCGACGGTCAGGTCCCCGGCGACCCAGGCGCGGGCGAGCCCGAGCTCGCCCGGCTTCCACAGGATCCGGCGCAGGGCGCGCCGGTGGCCGATCACCAGCACGGGGCCGGTGGCCGGGCCGGCCTCGCTGCCGTCCCAGGCTCGTATCCGCACGGGCAGGGGGGCGCCCAGCAGGGTTTCGGCAATCGCCGCCAGCCGCGGCGCGGCGTCGGTCATCTCAGGCACCTCCAGGAGTTCCGTGGAACGACTTCCCACTTCCCCTCCGGGGCAATCACCGCCGGTTTGCCCGCTGGAGCCCGCCTCGACCGGGGCTCCAGCCGGCCGTGCCGGAACCCGGGTACGCCGAAGGGGCCGCCCGCACCACGGATGGCGGGCGGCCCCTTCGGGGTCGTGCTCAGGAACCCGGCGGACCGGCCGGGGTCAGGAGGCCTTGGCCTTCTCGGCCGGGGCAGCGGCGGCGGCCGGAGCCGGCGCCGGCTTGGCGGCCTCGTAGAACTCCTCGCGCGGGGTCTCCAGCGCTCCGAGGGAGACGACCTCGCGCTTGAGGAACATGCCGAGGGTCCAGTCGGCGAAGACGCGGATCTTGCGGTTCCAGGTCGGCATGGCCATGCCGTGGTAGCCACGGTGCATGTACCAGGCGAGCCGGCCCTTGAGCTTGATCTTCATCTTGCCCATGACGATCATCGCGACGCCCTTGTGGAGGCCGAGGCCCGCCACCGCACCCTTGTTGGAGTGCGAGTACTCCTTCTGCGGGAAGCCCCGCATGCCGGAGACCACGTTGTCGCCGAGGACCTTGGCCTGGCGCAGCGCGTGCTGGGCGTTCGGCGGGCACCAGGCGTTCTCGACGCCGGCCTTGCGGGAGGCGACGTCCGGGACCTGGGCGTTGTCGCCCGCGGCCCAGATGTAGTCCGTGCCCTGGACCTGGAGGGTCGGGGCGGTGTCCACGTGGCCGCGCGGGCCCAGCGGCAGGCCGTAGCGGGCCAGCGCCGGGTTCGGCTTGACGCCCGCGGTCCACACGATGGTGTTGGAGTCGACCTCGAGGCCGTTCTTCAGCACCACGTGGCCGTCCACGCAGGAGTCCATGGAGGTGCTGAGGTAGATCTCGATGCCGCGGGACTCGAGGTGCTCCTTGCCCCAGGTGCCGAGCTTGGGCCCGACCTCGGGAAGGATCTTGTCCGCCGCGTCGACCAGGATGAAGCGCATGTCCTCGCGCTTGATCGTGGAGTAGTACTTGACGGCGTCGCGGGCCATGTCCTCGACCTCGCCGATCGTCTCGGCGCCGGCGAAGCCGCCGCCGACGAAGACGAAGGTGAGCGCCTTGCGGCGGACGTTCTCGTCCGTCGTGGACTCGGCCTTGTCGAGCTGCTCGAGGACGTGGTTGCGCAGGCCGATGCCCTCTTCGACGCCCTTCATGCCGATGCCCTGTTCGGCCAGGCCGGGGATCGGGAAGGTGCGGGAGACGGCGCCGAGCGCGATCACCAGGTAGTCGAAGGGCAGCTCGTACGCCTCGCCGACCAGCGGCGTGACGACGGCGACCTTGCGGTCCTGGTCGATGGTGGTGACCCGGCCGGTGAGAACCTCAGCCTTGGGCAGCACGCGTCGCAGCGGGACGACAACGTGCCGAGGCGAGATGTTGCCTGCGGCCACTTCGGGGAGGAAGGGCTGGTAGGTCATGTACGACCGCGGGTCGACGACCGTGACGGTCGCCTCGCCGTAGCGCATCTTCTTCATGATGCGCTTGGCCGCGTACAGACCTACGTACCCACCTCCTACTACGAGGATCCTGGGACGCTCCGTGGTGCTCATGGAACGAGTATCCAGCACCCCAAGGGGTGACGCTCGTGAGCCCCTTCACAAGGTGCTGCAAGGCCTCTGCTACACTGCGCGGCCCGCGTGACCCAGATCATGGCGCGCAACGGGAACCAACGTATATCGGGAGTCGTTGTTCACCCGGTCTGAACTGGCCTCCAAGGCTCCAACCGGACTGGACCACTGGGTTTCGTCCTTACCTCTGATACGAAACCCGTCGCGGCCGCGCATCGCACAAACAGGTGCCGAAACGGCCCTGCGACCCCCAAGAAGGCCTCCAAGGGGCTCCTTGTTTACCCGGCAGACCCCTTTTCCTTGTGAAGAACTTCACGAACCTCGTTTCCAGAGGGGCACTTTCGGCCGCTCCAGGGGCCTCCTACGGCCCCCGCACTGCCGCCGCACCGGCCCCCCTCCCCCCGGCCACCAGCCACCCATCGGGCGGAACGCGATGTTCAGCCTCACTACCGCACGACGACCGCTGCACGGCCGGCCGGGAACCGGTCGAGGCGGGGGTGGCCGAAGGGGTTGGCCGAAGGGAACGGGCAGGGCCCCCGCGGTCCGCGGGGGCCCTCGTGGCTCCGTCGGCTCAGGCCGCGGACCAGGCGATGCCGTCCAGGATGTCGTGCTCGGAGACCACGACCTCGGTGGCGCCGATGCGCTCCATGATCGCCAGCAGGACCAGGGCGCCCGCGCCGATCACGTCGACCCGCCCCGGGTGCATCACGGGGATGGCGGCGCGCTCGTCGTGGGTGGCGGTCAGCATGCGCTCGCTGATCTCGCGCACCCGCTCGTAGGAGATCCGGGAGTGGTGGATCGCCGACCAGTCGTACTCGTCCAGGCCGAGCGCGATCGCGGCGACCGTGGTCACCGAGCCCGCGAGGCCCACCAGGGTGCGGGCCTCGGCCAGCGGGACCGTCTCGGCGGCCAGGTCCAGGGCCGCCTCGATGTCGGCCCGCATGGCGGCGATCTGCGCCGCGGTCGGCGGGTCGGTGACCTCGCCGTCCACCAGCAGGTGGCGCTCGGTCATCCGGACGCAGCCCACGTCGACCGAGCGGGCCGCCCGCACGTGGTCCTCGCCGACGACGAACTCGGTCGAGCCGCCGCCGATGTCCACGACCAGGAACGGGCGCTCCAGGTGTTCGTGCGAGACGAGCTCCTTGGTGGCGCCGGTGAAGGAGAACTCCGCCTCCTGCTCGCCGGAGATCACCTCGGGCTCGACGCCGAGGATGTCCAGCACGCCCCGGACGAACTCGTCCCGGTTCTCCGCGTCGCGCGAGGCCGAGGTGGCCACGAAACGCACCCGCTCGGCGCCGAACTCCTTGATCACCCCGGCGTACTCGCGGCAAGCCGCGAAGGTGCGCTCCAGCGCCTCCGGGGCCAGCCGGCCGGTCTTGTCCACGCCCTGGCCGAGCCGGACGATCGTCATCCGCCGGTCGAGCTCGACGAGCTCGCCGGTGGCCGGGTCGCAGTCGGCGACCAGGAGGCGGATGGAGTTCGTACCGCAGTCGATGCCCGCGACCCGGGTCATGCGGCGCCCTCCCCGGTCTCCTCTTCCTTCTTCTCCCCGCACGGGGTGACGCAGGCGCCCTTGGCCCACCACTCCGGCAGCATGGCCAGCGCCTCGTCGCCGAACGGGTTCACGCCGGGGCCGGCGGCCAGCGAGTGGCCCACCAGCACGTGCAGGCACTTGACCCGGTCCGGCATGCCGCCGGCGCTCGGGAAGCCCTGGAGCACCTCGATGGCGTCGCGGCGCTGGATGTAGTCCTCGTGCGCCCGCTGGTAGGCGGCGGCGAGCTCCGGGTCCTCGGCGAGCCGGGCCTGCATCTCCTTCATGACGCCGTTGGCCTCCAGCGTGCCGATCGCGGAGGCCGCGCGCGGGCACGTCAGGTAGTACAGCGTGGGGAAGGGGGTGCCGTCGGGCAGCCGGGGTGCGGTCTCGACGACGTCCGGCTGGCCGCAGGGGCAGCGGTGCGCGATGGCGCGCAGCCCGCGCGGGGGGCGGCCGAGCTGCTGCTCGAACGCCTCGATGTCCGCGTCGGTCGGCTCGGTCCGGTCGGTCTGGGGCGGGGGCGTCTGCATGCCTGGAGGAAGTCTCTTCGTTCGGTCGTGCGTGATGGGTTGGGTCAGTGGGTCATTCGCCGGGGCGGTCGGCCTTGTCGACGCCGTCCCAGACGTTGGAGTACCAGGGGCGGTCGGAACCGTCCTGGCCGCCGCGTCGGTGATCCGGGGCCGCGGCCCCGGGGTCGGTCATGATGTAGCCGATCTCCCCCGGGCGCAGGAAGTGCAGGTGCCTGCGCGCCTGCTGCTCCGCGTAGGCGGGGTCCTGCCAGCGGGCCTTCTCGTCGCGGAGCTGTTCGAGGCGCTTGCGCGCGGTGTCGGCGGCCCGCTGCTGGTCCGTGATCTCCGAGCGCTGGGAGACGTACTGGCGCATCGGATACGCGAGGGCGACGACCAGCGTACAGAGGACGAGGACCAGCAGTGCCGCGCGGCCGGTGAGCCGGCTGCGGCGGATGTGCCGGCGGGACTGCGAGCGGTAGACGTGGGCCGCGGTCCGCTCGCCGAGCTGCTTGAGCCGGGTCGCCGTCGAGAAGGTGGAGAACCGATCCCGGTTCCCGGCCATGGCCCCGCCTCCCCTGTGCGCGTGCTACGCAATACGTCCCCGCACACGGTACGGGACCGAGTGCGGGGACGTACGGAGGCTGAGCGCGATTAGCCCTTGAAGCGCGGGAAGGCGCTGCGGCCGGCGTACACGGCGGCGTCGTCGAGGATCTCCTCGATGCGCAGCAGCTGGTTGTACTTGGCGACGCGGTCCGAGCGGGCCGGGGCGCCGGTCTTGATCTGACCGCAGTTCACGGCGACGGCGAGGTCGGCGATGGTGACGTCCTCGGTCTCGCCGGAGCGGTGCGACATCATGCACTTGAAGCCGTTGCGCTGGGCCATCTCGACGGCGTCGAGGGTCTCGGTGAGGGAGCCGATCTGGTTCACCTTCACGAGCAGGGCGTTCGCGGAGCCCTCCTCGATGCCGCGGGCGAGGCGCTCGGGGTTGGTGACGAAGAGGTCGTCGCCGACGATCTGGACCTTGGAGCCCAGGCGGTCGGTGATGGTCTTCCAGCCGGCCCAGTCGTCCTCGAAGAGCGGGTCCTCGATGGAGACGAGCGGGTACGCCTCGACGAGCTCGGCGTAGTAGTCGGTCATCTCGGCGGCCGAGCGGGACTGGCCCTCGAACTCGTACTTGCCGTCCTTGTAGAACTCGGACGCGGCGACGTCGAGCGCGAGCGCGATGTCCTTGCCCGGGGTGTAGCCGGCCTGCTTGACGGCCTCGATGATGAGGTCGAGCGCGGCGCGGTTGGACTCCAGGTTCGGGGCGAAGCCGCCCTCGTCGCCCAGGCCGGTGGAGAGGCCCTTGTTGTGCAGGACCTTCTTGAGGGTGTGGTAGACCTCGGCACCCCAGCGCAGGGCCTCGGAGAAGGACTCCGCGCCGATCGGGGCGATCATGAACTCCTGGATGTCGACGTTGGAGTCGGCGTGCGACCCACCGTTGAGGATGTTCATCATCGGAACGGGCAGCAGGTGCGCGTTCGGGCCGCCGAGGTAGCGGAAGAGCGGCAGGTCCGAGGCCTCGGACGCGGCGTGCGCGACGGCGAGGGAGACGCCGAGGATGGCGTTGGCGCCGAGCGAGCCCTTGTTGTCGGTGGCGTCGAGGTCGAACATGGCCTGGTCGATCAGGCGCTGCTCGGTGGCGTCGTAGCCGACGAGCTCCGGCCCGATCTGCTCGATGACGGCGAGGACGGCCTTCTCCACGCCCTTGCCCATGTAACGGTTGGGGTCACCGTCACGGAGCTCGATGGCCTCGAAGGCACCGGTGGAGGCGCCGGACGGAACGGCAGCACGGCCGGTGCTGCCGTCGTCGAGGCCCACCTCGACCTCGACCGTGGGGTTGCCTCGGGAGTCCAGGATTTCCCGGGCTACGACGACGTCGATGGACGGCACGAGCATCTCCTTCTGGGATGTGACGCTGGGTGTGCGGTGGCGTGTGGGCCGTGGGACGGCCCTGCCGACTAGAGCCTAACCGGCTCCGGGGTGTGGGCTGCCCGACCGCCCGGCTCCTGGGACGAAAAAGGGTCCGAATACCCGTCTTCCGGGACATAGGACCCTTGATTCAACGCGTGTGCCGGGGGGTCAGACGACGGAAGCCGGTGCTCCGGTTCCGGAATGCGGTGACCGGCGGACGACACGCCGCCGCCCGGCGCGTGGGGGGATACGCGCCGGGCGGTGGGGATGCTGCGGGGTGCCGCGAGAGTTACGCGGACGTTCAGCCGAGCTTCAGCTTCTGACCCGGGAAGATCAGGTCGGCGTCGGAGACGGTGTCCTTGTTGAGCTCGAAGAGCTTCTCCCAGCCGCCCTTGACCTTGTTGGCGTCGGCGATGGTGCCGAGGGTGTCGCCTTCCTTGACCGTGTAGGTGCCGTTGCCCGTCTGCGGGGTCTCGGCCTTCGGGGTCGACGGCTTGCCCGGGGTCCAGTTGCCGGAGCCGGAGCCGGAGCCCTTGGTCTCGGTCTCGGTCTTCGGGGTGGACGGCTTCGCCGGGGCGGGCTTCGCCGGGGCCGGCTTGGCCGGAGCGGGCTTGGCCGGGGCCGGCTTCGTCTCGGGCTTCGGCTTGGCCGGGGTGGTCGAACCGCCGCCGTTGTACGAGGAGTTGGACAGGCCGACGCCGCAGGACGGCCAGGCGCCCTTGCCCTGGCCCTTGAGGACCTTCTCGGCGATGGCTATCTGCTGGCCCTTGGTGGCCTGGTTGGCCTGCGCGGCGTACGCCTTGCCGCCGTACGCGGCCCACGTGGAGGACGAGAACTGCAGGCCGCCGTAGTAGCCGTTGCCCGTGTTGATGGACCAGTTGCCGCCGGACTCGCAGGCGGCGACCTTGTCCCACTCGGCCGCGGTGGCGGCGCTGGCGGTGCCGGCGGCCATCAGCGGGGCCGCGACGGCGACACCGGCGACACCGGCGAGCGTGACGATGCGGACGGCCTTGGAGCCGCGGCGGTGCTTGCCCTTGCCGGAAAGCAGCATGGAGTTCTCCTCACCGACGCCTTCGAGGTGAGCTGTCGGGTTCGGGCGGATGAGTTGCCCGGTCACGCGGCGCGGCGCGTGTCTTCACCCCTAGCCGGTACGCGGGCCGTCTCTCAACGGCCTTTCCCGGCGCCTACCTTGGTTCCCCCGCTCCTGCCTTCGGCGCTTGCGCGACGACTGTTCCCTCCGTCCGCCGGCAGGATTCGGCGATGCGGTCGAAGGAGCCCGCGGTGGCGAGCGATTCAGAAGGTAGACAGGTCTCTCCCCGATGTTCAACGTGCGATTTTGGGGAGAAACCGGCCTACTTGCCTCTCTCGGGAGCACGTTTGCGCAGGTGAGAGGGGTGTTTGCAACAGTTCCGGAACGAGACACGCCAGTTGTCCGGAAGAGATGCATGTCTCATTTGGCGATAACGGACATTCAACTCTTAATGGATGTCCGAACTGCCCACTATTTCTTGGTTAGATCCAGGTTCTGCCCGGGCTTGATGAGGTCCGCGTCCCCACCGATGACCTGCTCGTTGGCCTTGTAGAGCTCGCCCCAACCGCCCTGGACGCCCTTGGCCTTCGCGATGTCCGAAAGGCTGTCGCCCGGCTTCACGGTGTAGACGGGGTCCGCGGCGGGTGCTGACGCCGTGCCAGGCGCCGCCGGCACCTCGATGGCGGCCGGGCCGCGGTGCTTGCCCGAGCCGTCCGCCGCCGCGTCGGCCGGGGTGCCCGCCGTGGCGCCCGGGGTGGCCGGGGCGGTGGGCGTGGCGCCCGGGGCCGGAGTGGCCCCCGGGGTGGCCGGGGCCGTCGGGGTGGCGCCCGGAGCGGTCGGGGTGCCCGGCGCCGTGGGCGTGGGCGTGCCCGGCGTGGGCGTGCCGGGCGTCGTGGGCGTGGGCGTGCCGGGCGTCGTGGGCTGGACCGTGAAGTCCGGCTCGGGCATGACGGGCAGTCCGCTGGAGGGGCCCAGCGGGTAGTCCGGCAGCCCGCTCGGGTTGGACGGGGTGCCCGGCGCCGGGGTCGGGGCCCCGAAGTCCGTGGAGGGCTTGCCCTTGCCCGCGTTCGGCACCGAGCCGTCGGGCCGGCCCTTGGTGGGCGCGACGGGGCCGGGCTCCAGCTTGTCGCCCGGGTCCACCTCGGGCGCGGGGCCCTGCTGGGTCAGCCCGGCCGAGGCGGAGCACAGCGGCCAGGCCTGGGGGCCCTGGGAGGCCAGCACGCGCTCGGCGACCGCGATCTGCTGCGAGCGGCTGGCGAGGTCGGGGCGCTCCGCGTACGCGAGTCCTCCGGCGTTGCGCCACTGCTCCAGGGTGAACTGCAGGCCGCCGTAGGCGCCGCTGCCGGAGTTCGCGCTCCAGGTGCCGCCGCTCTCGCAGTCGGCGACCTTGTCCCACGTGGCGGTGTCGGCCGCGTTCGCACCTGTGGCGGCGAGCAGCGGCATGGCCAGCGCGGAGCCGGTGACTCCTGCGGTGACGACGATCGCGGGTACCTGGCGGGGGCGTCTGTGGCGGCCGTTCCCGGGAAGCATGAGGCTGCACCTTTCGCATAACGGCGGGGTAACGGCAGAACCTAGCCGCCTTCGAACGGATGTCACAAGTTCGACGGTGGACGGATGTGCGGACTGACTTCCGGTCAGTCCGGCGCCGTCCGCGCCCTCAACCGTTCGGGACTGTGAAGCGGACGGGGAGGGTGCGCAGGCCCCGCATGATGAGCCCGCCGCGCCAGCGCAGGTCCGTAGGGGGAATCGCAAGTTCCAGATCCGGCAGACGCTTCAGCAAAGTTCCGAGCGCCGTCTGCCCTTCGAGACGGGCCAGCGGAGCTCCGAGGCAGTAGTGGATCCCGTGGCCGTATCCGAGGTGTTGGTTGTCACTCCGGGAGAGGTCCAGGGTGTCCGGTTCGGCGAACCGCTCCGGGTCGCGGTCGGCCGCCGCGAGGACCACCAGCACGGGGTCCCCGGCCGCGATGTCCTGCCCGCCGAGGGTCAGCGGCCGGGTGGCGAACCGCCAGGTGGCGAGCTCCACGGGGCCGTCGTAGCGCAGCAGTTCCTCGACGCCGGTCTCCAGCAGCGCGCTCTCCCCGGCCGCGAGGGAGGCCTGGAGGCGCTCGCGCTGGTCCGGGTTCATGAAGAGGGAGTGGATGCCGTTGCCGATGAGGTTCACGGTCGTCTCGAAGCCGGCGAAGAGCAGGATGAAGGCCATCGCCGTGGCCTCCGCCTCCGTCAGATGGTCTCCGTGGTCACTTGCCCGGATCAGATCGGAGATGAGGTCATTGCCCAGATCGTCCCGCTTGCGGTGGATCAGTTCCCCGAGATAGGTACGCATCTGCTTCACCGAGCGGGCGACCCCGCCGCGCGGCCCGCCGCCGTGCCGGATCATCATCCCGGCCCAGTCGCGGAAGTCGTCCTGGTCCTCCCTCGGTACGCCGAGCATCTCGCAGATGGCGTAGATGGGGAGCGGGAACGCGAACTCGTGGATGAGGTCCGCCTCCCCCTTCTCCGCGAACCGATCGATGAGATGGTCGGTCAGCTCCTGCACGCGCGGAGTGAACTCGGCCACACGCCGCGGCGTGAACGCCTTCGACACCAGCCGCCGCAGCCGGGTGTGGTCCGGCGGGTCGATGTTCAGCAGGTGCGTCATCAGCTCCGCCTTGCGCTCCCCCGGGATCCCGGTCTTGCCCTTGGCGTGCGCCGGCTCCGCGTGGTGCGCCGGGTTCTTGCTCAGCCGCTGGTCCGCGAGGGCCTGGCGGGCGTCGGCGTACCGCGTCACCAGCCAGGCCTCCACCCCGCTGGGGAGCCGGGTGCGGTGCACCGGGGAGTTCTCCCGCAGCCAGGCGTAGGCCGGATACGGGTCGGTCGCGAACTCCCAGTCGAAGAGCGTCGGCATCTCCGTGGGGGACGGATCGGGCTGGGCGGCGGAGGTCTGATCGTGCACCCGTCGACCGTATCCCGGCTCGCCACCGGCCATCCCTTATGGCCGCTTCGTCGCGGCTGTCCGCAGATCGGACATCACTTGACGTCAGGTTCTGCGACATTCCTACTTTCGGTTCTGTGGATGTGAGGATCTTGAAGAGCAGTTTCGCGGTGGTGGAGAGAAGGGCCGAGCACGCGGTCAAGTACTTCTACTCCCACCTCTTCTGGCACAACCCCGGACTCCGCGAACTCTTCCCGTCCTCCGCCGAGGACATGGAACGCCAGCGCGACCGGCTCTTCGCCGCGCTCACCCACGTCGTCACCCACCTGGAGAGCGGGACCCTCGTCCCCTATCTACGCGACCTCGGACGCGACCACCGCAAGTTCCTCGTCGGCCCCGAGCACTACGCGGCCGTCGGCACCAGCCTGGTCGCCGCCCTCGCCCAGACCTCCGGCGACGCCTGGACCCCGGCCGTCGAGAAGGCTTGGTACGAGGCCTACCAGGTCATCGCCGACGCCATGACCGCCGGCGCCGCCGACAGCGACGAACCCCCCTGGTGGGATGCCGAGGTGGTACGCCACCTCCAGTACGGCGAGGACATCGGCGTACTGACCCTGGCACCGCGCACCCCGCTGCCCTACCGGCCCGGCCAGTACGTCAGCGTGAGCAGCGCCCGCGTACCGACCACCTGGCGCACCTACTCCCTCGCCAACGCCCCCCGCCCCGACGGCACCGTCGACCTGCACGTCAGCCGCATCGACGGCGGCCGCCTCAGCACCGCCCTGGTCCGCGACGTCCTGCCCGGCGAAGTCCTGCGGCTCGGCGCCCCCGGCGGCCGGCTCACCCTGCGCCACGAGGACCGGCCCCTCACCCTCATCGCCGCCGGCACCGGCTGGGCGCCCGTACGCGCCCTGCTGGAGGAACTCCTCCAGCACCCTCCCGACCACGACGTACGCCTCTTCGTCGTCGCACGGGACGCCGCGCACCTCTACGACCGGCCCCTGATCGACCGGCACGCCGCCGCCTGCCGCTGGCTCGGCGTCACCTACATCACCCCGGCCCCCGGGCAGCACCGCAACCAGGCCACCGACCGGCTGGCGACCGCCCTCAGCAACCGCGCCCTGTGGCGGGAGCAGGACGTCTACCTCAGCGGGCCGGCCCTGTTCGTCGAGGAGACCTCCCACCTCCTCCAGGAACTCGGAGCCCGCCCCGACCGCCTCTTCCACGACGCCGTCCCCGTCGCCGGCTCCCAGCGCACCCGCCCGCTGGGCTTCGGCGAGTGGTTCCTGCACCGGCCGGCCCCGCACTGGCACAACCCCTCGGCGCGCGCGCCGCGCGACTAGACCGTGTCTTCGACGCCCTCGGCCGCCCGGATCGCGTCCCGGTAGGCGCGGGCCGCCGCGCGCAGCGCCGTCTCCGGGTCGGTCCCCGACGCCTCGGCGCGGGCCGCCAGCTCCAGCAGCTCGTACCCGATGCCCTCGCCGCGGGGCAGCTCCACGGCCACCCCGCCCGCACGGACCCGCCCGGCGAGCTTGGCCGCCAGCGCCAGGCCCGGCTGGCCCAGCGGGATCCCGTCGGTGACCGAGTCCCGCTGCTTCTCCACCGCCTTGGTGGCCTGCCAGTGGGCGCTGACGTCCTCCGGGGAGTCGGCCGTGGCGTCCCCGAACACATGCGGGTGGCGCCGGATCAGCTTGTCGACCAGGTCACCCGCGACGTCGTCGATGGAGAAGGCCTCCGCCCCGTCCTCGCCGCCGCCCGCCTCCTCGGCGATCCGCGCGTGGAAGACCACCTGCAGCAGCACGTCGCCGAGCTCCTCGCGCAGCGCGTCCCGGTCGCCGTCCTCGATCGCCTCGACGAGCTCGTACGCCTCCTCGATGGCGTACTTCACCAGCCCCTCGTGGGTCTGCCGCGAGGTCCACGGGCACTCCCGCCGCACCCTGTCCATGACCTGCACCAGGTCCAGCAGCCGCGCCCCCGGCAGGTCGTACGAGCCGGGCAGCAGCTCCAGGTCGGGCATGGCGACCCGGCCCGACCCGGCCAGCCGGGCCAGCCCGTCCGTCAGCCGCTGGTCGCCCTCCCCGGACGGCAGCACCACGACCGTCCGGCCCCCGGCACACGCCGCGACGAGCTCCTGCGCGTCCGGGCTCTCCTGCTCCACCTCGACCCCCGCCTCGCGCAGGTACGGCAGCTGCGGGTGGCCCGGGTCGGCGCACAGCACCCGGTCCGCGGCGTGCAGGGTCTGCCAGGCCGGCCAGGACAGCAGCCCCGGGGCGACCCGGTGGCTGGCGGTCAGCAGGACGATCCGGCCCGTGGGCTCGGCGGGAGCGGCGGCGGAGGCGGGGGTGTCGTTCACCCCCCGAACCTACCCCCGCCCGCGGCCCTCAGGCTCCGGCGGGTGCCGCCTGCTCGGGCCGGGTCCGCTGGGTGATCCACGGCGTCTCCTGGTCGCCGAGCAGGATCTGCTGCGCGTCCCAGTGCCCGTAGCGCGGGTTGACCTCGATGTGCAGCGCCTTCGCCGCCTCCCCCAGCTTGGCCAGCGCCTTGTCCTGGCTGCCGTAGTGCGCGAAGAGCTTGTCCCGCAGCAGCTTGAAACGGGTGTCCGCCTCGATCTGCCCCGGCGCCAGCTGCGCCTGCTGCAGCGCCGCGTCCCGCAGCGCCTTCTCCCCGCCCAGCTGCTCCAGCTGCGCCTTGCGGACGTCCTGGACCTCCTTCGGGCTCACGCTCAGCCCGGCGTCCTCCGCGGCCCGCTCCAGGACGGCGCTCTGGATCATCTTGTTCAGCTTCAGCCGCTCCAGCCCGGCGGTCGCGCCGATCAGCTGCGCACCCTGCTCGGACTTGTTCTGCGCGGCGCGCACGTCGCCGACCTGGGCCTGGAGCGCCGAGGTGGTGATGCGCTCACCCCCGACGACGGCGGCGGTACCGGGCCGGGTCTCCCCGGAACACGCGGTCAGCAGGGGGGCCGCCGCGAGCAGGACGGCGGAGACGGAGAGCGCAGTGCGACGGTGCAAAGGAGCCTCCAGGGCCGGGAGATTGTGCTTCGGTGCACAAGGGCCTTGCGGTGATCGATGGTATGCAGTCAGGGTGGCCCGAGCCACCGGTTCGACCAACGATTCCGGTGGTGTTGGGGTGCGAGTTCACCGTTCCTGGCGTTGCCGGCCGCCGTTCGCCCGATCACGGTGGGCCGGGCCGGCCGACTGCTTCCCCGAACGGTCTTGGGAAACGGGGATCAGCACGAGCCGGTCGCTCCGGTCCCAGCAGGTCTTCTGCCCCTGACGGGCACGCCTGCCGATCGCCACCGCGGCCGCGTGGTGGCCGGTGACGACGATGGTCTTGGACTGCTGCTGGAGCGGGGCCTTCCAGTACTGGCCGCCCCAGCGGGAGGTGTAGGCCGGATCGACCGCGACGACGACCAGTCCGGCGTGGCGGGCCATGCCCCGAAGCCGGTCTCGGAAGCGGGCGGTCGGCAAGCCTGCGACGGTGCGGCGGAAAACCTTGCCGCGTTTGCCCCGTCCCATGGTTTCGCGCCCGGTGGCCAAGGTCTCGCCGAAGCCGAGGTTCTCGATCGCCAGGCCCGTGCAGCCGTGGTCCCTGGCGAGTCCGATCAGTGTGGTGATCGCCGAGCGGAGCCGCCCGTCACGCCGGGAGGCCGGTCCCGTGAGATCGGTGGGCACGTCGGCGGGGGTGCCGACCGGGTTGCCGTGCACGTCCACGACACAGACCGCGAGGTGGCCGGCGTTGAGGTCCACGGCCAGCAGCCTGGCGCCCCTGGCCGCCAGTTCGGTGGGGGTGGGCAGGGCGGTCTTCGGGGCGGACCAGGAGGCGTCGAGGTACCAGCGGCCGCGTCCGGGGTCACGCACGATGTCGTAGCGAACGGCCCGGTCAGCCGTGACGCGGTCGAGCCATTCGTCCCGGCGATGGCTGAACCCGACGGTGCAGGCGAGCCGGTAGCGGCCGCGCGGCGCATTGGCCAGGTGCCTCAACGGTTCGGGCAGGACGACGGCGACCGTACCGTCCGCCGGGTCGACGCTGATCGTGTGGTTGCCGTACGGCTTGCCGGACTCGCCGTCGGCTGTCAGGAACATGCGCCGCGCCGTCCAGTGTTCCCGCCACTCGGTCTCGGTGAGACCTGCGTCGACGAGGCTGTGCCGGGCCTTGGCCAGACGACGGCCGCCCACCACGATCGCCGGGCGCCCGGCCCCGAGGCGTCGCTCCACCTCGGCCAGGCGCGACGTGAGAACCTGCAGCCGCCGCTGCTTCTGCGCGCGCTCCGCCTGGCTGGGATAGCCGCGGACTCCGTCCGCCCTCCGCCCGCACGGCACCGCCAGACGGTTGCGGATCTTCGCGACCGCCCGGCGCAGCATGGACCATTCGTCCGCCAGGCGCCGTGAGGAGAGCCGGTACTGGTCCTCGCTGACACGGGTGACGGACCCCGCCCATCGGGACGACGAGACCCTCGTCGACGCGCGCTTGCGTTCGGCCCGTCGGGTGTCCTTTCCCGAAACGGCCCCGATCCGCAGGCGGTCGGCCAGATCCGCCCGTGCGTACCGGCCCAGATGATCGCCCACGGCCAGCAGCACCTCGGCGTCACGGGCTGACGGACGCAGACGGTCCCGGATGCGTGCTCCCGCGGGTGCCGGCACCGTGAACGGATCGGCCGGCGCCCGCAGCCGGTGCTTCTGCCGCCTCCTGCCTCCGGCCACTGGGCCCCCTTCTCACACGCTGCATCCCGCACACAGCGGCCTCCGCCAACAGTGGCCTCTCCACCCAAGCTCAGGCGGCCATGCGTACGGCGTTCACCCGTACGAGGGCACCCTGCGCTCACATGCCGTGAAAAAGCCGGATCAGCAGTCGGCCACCCGGCGGCCACCCCTCCGTCAACCGTTGCTGCGAGGATCTGACCACCATGTCGACATCGCAGCTCGCCCCGCGCCGGGTTCCCGGGCGTCCCGCCGACCCGTCCGTACGACGTTCCGGCCGGAAGGATTCGCTCCTCGGGGCGGTGTTCGCCTCCGTCGTCACCGCCGTCGCCGTGTGCGGTGGGGACGCCGTCGCGCGGGTGTTCCCGTACGGGGGGCGCCATCGCAGCGTCAACGACCTCGGCAACCAGTTCGTGCCGTTCCACGCGCACCTGTGGGACCTGCTGCACGGGCGGGCCGAGGGCGGGCTGCTGTTCAACTGGCAGTCCGGGTACGGCACCAGCTTCCTGCCCGACCTCGGGACCTACCTGACGAGTCCCTTCGCCGTGCTCGTGGCGCTGTTCCCGCGCGAGGACATCGACCTCGCGGTGTACGTGGTGACCGTGCTGAAGACGGCGGCCGCCGCGGCCGCGATGGCCTGGCTGCTGCGGACCCAGCGGCGCGGGCCGTGGTGGGCGGCGGGGCTGCTGGGGGCCTCGTACGCGCTGTGCGGGTGGTCGGTGATCGAGGCCGCGTACAACCCGATGTGGCTGGACGGGCTCGTCGCCTTCCCCCTGCTGTGCCTGACCGGCGAGTGGGCGCTGCGCGGGCGGCGGCCGGTGCTCGGGGTGCTGGTCGTCGCGGTGGGGTGGACCGCCAACTTCTACACCGCCTACATGGCCACGCTCGGCGCGGCGCTGGTGCTGGTGGTGCGGGTGGTGCTGACCCGGGAGGGGGCCCGCGAGCGGGCCCTGGTGGTCGGGCGGGCGGCGGTGACGACGCTGCTGGGGATCGGGCTGTCGGCGCCGGTGCTGGTGCCGCTGTTCCTCAGCACGAAGCAGGCCTACCCGGGCTGGTCCAAGGAGTTCGGGCCGGTGCCGTGGTCCGACTTCTTCGCCCGGCTGATGCCGGCCACGTACTCCTTCAACTCCCCCGCCGTGTTCGTCGGGACGGGGACCCTGCTGCTGGTGGCGGCGCTGCCGTTCCACCGGGCGCTGCCGGTCCGCACCCGCTGCTGGTGGGCGGGGCTGGTGGTGGCGGTGGCGCTGTCCCTGCAGTGGGAGCCGACCCATCTGCTGTGGCACCTCTTCGCCACCCCGAACGGCAGCGCGTACCGGCAGACGTTCGTGCTGGCCGGCATCGCGGTGATCGCCGCCTGGACGGGCCTCGCCGCGGGCGTGCCCGGGCCCCGGGCGCTCGCGGCGGGCGGCGCTCTGCTGACGGCGGCCGCGCTGTGGGCGGGCGGCAGCGCCCTGGTGACGGTGTGGGGCTACGCGCTGTTCGCGGGCGGACTGCTGCTGGGCATCGCCGCCTGGCGGGCGATGGGCCGGCGGCGGCTGCGGCCGGCGGCCGCGGGGCTGCTCGCGGCGGTGCTGGTGGCGCAGGCCGCGGCGGCGACGGCGTACGGCCACAAGGGCAAGCTGGCCGGGCTGGACGACTACCCGTCCTGGGGCCGGGCGCACACCGCGCGCGCCCGCGCCCTGGCCGGGGCGGAGGGCTGGCCGGCGTACCGGACGGACGCGGGCCGGCCGGCGCTGTCGGGCAACGACCCGCTGCTGCTGGGCGGGGAGGGCGGCGCGTACTACAGCAGCCACACCCCGGACGTGTTCACGCGCACGATGACGGCGCTCGGTGCGGGCTCGACCTCGCGCGGGCGCAGCGTGCAGAGCCTGGACAACCCGGTGACGGACGCCCTGTTCGCGGTGGGCGCCCGGCTGAAGCCCGACGGCTCGGTCGCCCGCGCCGAGGCCCTGCCGCTGGTCACCGTCCAGCCGGCGGAGGTGCCCGGGGCGTACGGGGAGTCGCCCTTCGCCAACCAGGAGCTGCTGCTGGGCGCGAAGGTGTACGAGGACCCGGTCGCGCCCGGGGTGTGCCGGGCGGGGACGGAGGCGTTCCTGTGGGCGCCGGAGTACAACGCGACGGCCCGGCTGGCGGGCGGCCGCCCCTTCAAGCTGAACGGGAACCCGCCGAAGAACCGGGCGGCGCTCCAGTCGCTGGGGCTCTCGCGCGGGCCCGCCTCGAAGCTCGTCTTCGACCGCCCGGCCCCCGCGCGGTGGGCGCTGTCCTGCCTGGACGGGGTCCGGCTGGGCGCGGCGGTGGCGGGGCTGCGGGCGAAGGCGGCCACCGGCGTGCGGGTCACCTCGTCGGGGCTGACCGCCACCCTGCCCGCGGGCAGCACGGGCACGGCGGTGGTGTCGGTGCCGGCCATCGCGGGCTGGAGCTGCGACGGCCGCCCGGGGCGGTCCCGCCTCGGGCTGCTCGCCGTGCCGCTGGACGGCCGCACCACCACGGTGAGCTGCGAGTTCAGCCCGCCGGGGCTGCCTGCCGGGGCGGCCGTGGCGGGGGTGTCCGTACTCGCGCTGGCCGGGACGGCGCTGCGGCGCCGTCGGCTGCGCGCGGGCTCGGGCGCGGCGGTGCACTAGTCCTCGGCGGCCGGGAAGGGCCCCGTCACCGCACCTGGCCCAGCCATTGCAGGGTGCGCCGGATCTCCACCGGCAGGGGGTGTGCGGGGCCGTGGACGCGGTCGGCGTCGTAGAGGAGGCGGACCAGGGTGTCGTGGGCGGCGGGGCGGTCGCCGAGGGAGAGCAGCAGGTGCGCTATCCGCCGGCGGACGTCCAGCGGCAGGCCGGGGTCCGGGTTGGCGTAGTGGTTCTCGAACAGGGGCAGCAGCGAGCGGTACTCGGCGAGGGCCGCCGCGGGTTCGCCGAGCTGTTCCAGGCACTGGGCGGCGTCGTAGCGGAAGCGCAGCGCCTGGGGGTCCCCGGCGGGGAACTGGTCGGCGAGGCGGCGCAGCTCGGGCAGGGCGCGGCGGTACTGGCCGTCGTCCATGAGGGTGGCGGCGTACTGCTTGCGCAGGCTGCGGACCACCGGGGAGTGCTCGCCGTGCTCGGCGGCGGCCGCGGGGAGGATGTCGCCGAGGATGTCCACGGCCTGGGTGAGCCGGCCCTGGTCGAGGAGCTTGCGGGCCTCGTCGACCGCGCCCGGGATGTCGGGGCGGGGCGGGGCCGGGGGCGCGGTGGGCCGCGGGGGCACGGCGGCGGCCCGGTCGGGCCAGGGCGCCTGGGGGCGCAGGAAGGGCCGGGTGGGGTCCAGGGGGCCGGAGGGGTGGCGGCTGCCGGGGGCCGGGAGCAGCGGCACGAGGGCCTCGTACACCTCCTGGGCGGAGCCGGGGCGGTCCTGGGGGTCCTTGGCGAGGAGGCGCAGCAGGACGGCCTCCAGCTCCGGGGGGATCTCGGGGCGCAGCGGGCGGACCGGGGCCGGGGGTTCGTAGAGGTGGCGGTGGAGGACGCCGAGGGCGGTGGTGCCGGCGAAGGGGACGCCGCCGCTGAGGAGTTCGTACAGCAGGACGCCGAGGGCGTACAGGTCGGTGTAGGGGCCGACGGCGCCGCCCATGGCCTGTTCGGGGGCCATGTAGGCGGGGCTGCCGATGGGTGAGCCGGTGCTGGTGAGGCGGGTGGTGTCGGTGTCCATCACGGAGGCGACGCCGAGGTCGAGGACGAGGACGGTCCCGTCGGGGCGGATCATCACGTTCCGCGGCTTGAGGTCGCGGTGGACGATCGGTACGGCGTGCACGGCGGAGAGCACCGCGCACAGCTGTGCCACGACGGCGACGGCCCAGGGCCAGGGGTAGGGGTCGTGTTCGGCGAGGTGGTCGGCGAGGTCGGAGCCCTCGACGTAGCCCATGACGAGGTACAGCTCGTCGCCGTCGCTGCCGGCGTCGTGGACGGTGACGAGGCCGGGGTGGTCGACCTGGGCGGTGACGCGGCATTCGCGGACGAAGCGGCGGCGCAGTTCCTCGGCGACGGTGCCGGGGCCGGCGACCTTGTCGGGGCGCAGCAGCTTGACGGCGACGCGGCGGTCGAGGCGGCGGTCGTAGGCGGTCCAGACCTGGCCCATGCCGCCCTGGCCGAGGATGGTGGCGAGCTGGTAGCGCTCGCCGATGAGGCGTTCGCCCTGGGTCACTGCTTCGGGTCCTGGATCGCCGTGGAGTTCGGGTCCTGGTAGGGGCCGCCGGGCTGCGGGGGCCGGGGCGGGTTCTGCTGGCGCAGGAGTTCGCTCAGCTCGTCGAGTTCGGCGCGGACCTGGCCGAGGCGCGGGGGCGTGGCGGGCTGCTGCGGCTGCGGGGGCACGGGCGGCCGGCCGTCCTGCTGTCCGGCCGGCGGGTAGCCGTAGCCGGGGGTGGTCTGGTGCGGGGGCTGCGGCTGGTGGAGGCCGGGCTGCTGGTGCTGGGCGTACGGGGCCTGCGGCGCGGACGGGTACCAGGGTGCGGGCGCCGGGGCCAGGGCCCTGGCCTCGTGGTGCTTGATGTCGGCGACGAGGTAGTACACGCAGATCGCGAAGCCGGTGAAGATCGAGCCACCGGCGCCGAGGTTGCCCTGCCAGCCGTTCGTCTTCTCCGTCGGGTCGAGCCCGATGAAGGTGATCCACACGACGGACAGCACCAGGCTCAGGACCAGCAGCGCCCAGTCCCGGCCCTTGCGGGTGAGGATCGCGAGCCGCACCATCGAGCCCCAGGCGAAGAAACCGCAGGTGAGTACGGGCAGCGCCGTGAACAGCACGCGCAGCGTCATCGCGCCCCCGGAGAGGGGCCGGTGGCCGTGGGGGCCTTGCTGCGGCGGGATGCCGGGGCCGTGCATCGGTGCTCCTGACGGGCCGTGCGGAAAGGTGACGGCTCGAAGCGTATACAGCGTTTCCGGCCGTTCGTGAGGGGATGGACCCAACCGTTGCAGGGTCGCAGCACGGTCACTCGGGTGTGACGGTGCCGTCCGAGAGTCCGTCGTAGAGGCCTTGTACGAGCTGCTCCCCCAGGCGTCCCGCCAGCCTCAGCGCGTCCTCGAACTCGGCGAGGGCCCGGAAGCGCGCCCCGTAGCGCCGCTGTTCGGCGGGGGGCAGCCGGGGCAGCTGGAGCCGGCGCACGTCGAGGCGGGTGGCGGTGGAGGCGTGGCTGCTGGCGCGGCGGGTGTTGGCGGTGCCGCGCAGGAACCCGGCGAGGAACCAGGGGTCGAGGGCGGCCGGGTCGGGGCGCAGCAGCTGGAGGTTGCGGCCGATCACGGCGCCGGCTCCGCTGGCGGGGTCATCGGTGACGACGCGGGCGGCGGAGAGGGCGCCGACGACGGGGACGACGACGTCGCCGGGTTCGGCGACGAGGGTCTCGACGGTGTCGGGGCCGGGGGTGGCCGCGGTGCCGGAGGGGGCGGTTCCGGCGTAGACGTCGTACTCGGTGAGGACGGGCAGTTCGCCGGTTCCGGTGCCGGTGCCGGCGCGCAGCAGCAGGGCTCCGGCGCGGGCGAGTTCGCCGACGGTGGTCTGGGAGGGGGAGGCGGCCGCGGGCTGGGCGGCGGCCGGGCCGGTGCCGGCGGGGGACGCGGGCGGCGGGGTGAGCCGGGCGGCGCGGGCGAGGGTGGCGTCGAGCCGGTCGCGGACGGCGGCCAGTTCGGCGAGGCCGCCGCCGGCGGCGGGCGGGGGCAGGTGGCGGGCGGGGGTGAGGTCGACGTCGTCGTCGAGGAGTTCGACGACGGGTACGGCGCGGCTGACGCCGGGGGTCTCGGGGACGGCGCCGGTGCGGTCGTACGCGGTCCAGGTGGCGAGGACGGCGTCGCGTACGTCGGGCCAGGCGGCCCGCGCCTGGGCGGGCCCGTCGGGGTCGAGGCCCGCGGTGTCGAGGAGCAGCAGCCCGGCCGGGGCGGCGGTGCCGGGGGCGGGCTTGCGCAGCACCCACAGCTGGAGCGGGATCCCGTACGGGGGTGCGGCGCCGGCGGGGAGGGAGACGACGGCCCGCAGGGCGCCGCGGCGCAGCAGGTCGGCGCGGATGCGGCGGCCGGAGCGGCGGGCCGCCGCGGCGGGCGGCATGAGGAGCACGGCGGTGCCGCCCTCGCGCAGGCGGGCCAGGGCGTGCTGGATCCAGGCGAGTTCGGATTCGGTGCGGGCGGGGAAGCCGTACTCCCAGCGGGGGTCGTAGGCGAGTTCCTCGTGGCCCCAGTTGCGTTCGTTGAACGGGGGGTGGCAGAGCACGGCGTCGACGGCGGCGTCGGGGAAGGCGTCGGCGCGCAGGCTGTCGGCGGCGGCCGCGCGGACCTGGGCGGAGCCGTGCAGGGCGAGGCGGAGCGCGGCGAGCGCGGCCAGTTCGGGGGAGGCGTCCTGGGCGTGCAGGACGGTGGCGCCGGTGAGGGCGCGCAGCGGGCTGCCGGTGCCGCAGGCGGGGTCGAGGGCGGTGCGGACGCCGGGTCCGGCGAGGCCGGCCATGAGTTCGGCGCAGCCGTCGGGGGTCAGCGTGTACTGGCGGGGGTTGGCCTCCAGGTGGCGGCCGAGGAGGAACTCGAAGGCCTGGCGGGCGCCGAGGCCGGCGGCGAGTTCGGCGACGGCCCGCAGCAGGGTGACGGCTCGGGCGGCGGGGCGCGGGGTCACCGGGTGGCCGGCTCCCAGCCGGGCGGTGAGCGCCTCGTCCCGTACGGCGGGCAGCCGCTCGGCGAGCCGGTCGTCGGGGAGGGCGGCGAGCTCCAGCCACTGGGCGGGTCGGTCCCGTACGACGAGCAGTGCGGCGCCGGCTTCGACGAGGGCGGCGACGGCCCCGCCGGGGTGGGCGGTGACCTGCTGCCAGACGCGTTCGCGCAGCGGGACCTCGGCGAGCTTGCCCTGGGCGCGCAGCCACGCCTCGACTTCGGGCAGCGCGAAGGAGGGGCTGGTCTCGGTGCCGCCGACGGGCCTCGGGAAGTCGGGGTGGCGGCGGCGCCAGTTGCTCACGGCGGCCCGGCCGACCCCGGCCAGGCGGGCGATCTCGGCGGCGGTGACCTCGGGGACGTTCTCCTCCAGCATGCCGGGAGCATACCGGTGCACACTCCGGATTCCACTTCACAGCGTGAATCGAATCAATCCCGTGAATCGTGTTGACTCGGTTCACAGCCTCTGTTGTGATGTTCCCGTCAACAAGCGGAGAACGTCGGCCGCCGCGAAAGATCCGTGAGATCCGTGAGATCCGAGACAGGAGCACACCCATGTCCCAGTCCTCCACCCCGCGCCACAGCCGGCTCGCCCGCCACCGGGTCCTCACGGGCACCGGCGCGCTCGTCGCCCTCGTCGCGCTGGGCGCCTGCACCGGGGGCGGCGGCACGAGCGGTTCGAAGGACACCGGCGCGAAGAAGCCGGCCGCGGCCGGCAGCAGCCCCGCGGCGGGCGGCGGCGCCCAGCCGGGCAGCTCCCAGCCGGGCGGCAGCCCCACGGCCGGCGGCAAGACGAGCGCGAAGCCGTCCGAGCCGAAGAAGGACGGCAAGAAGGCGGCGATGCGCGGCAGCGGCACCTTCCAGGTCGGCTCGGACCTCCAGCCCGGCACCTACCGCACCACCGGCAACAAGGGCCTGGGCTGCTACTGGGAGCGCGCCAAGGACGCCTCGGGCGAGGTCGAGTCGATCCTCGCCAACGACAACGTCGTCGGCACCAGCTACGTGACCGTCGAGGCGGGCGACAAGCTCTTCAAGTCCAACGGCTGCAACGACTGGGAGAGCGTCGACCCGAAGGCCGTCTCCGACGCCCCGAAGACCGAGGCCGCGGGCGACGGCGGCATGTTCAAGGTGGGCCTGGACCTCGCCCCCGGCACCTACAAGTCGAGCGGCCCCGCCGCCGGTTCGGCCGGCTGCTACTGGGAGCGCGCCAAGAACGCCGCCCACGACATCGACTCCATCGCCGCCAACGACAACCCCACCGGCCCGGCCGTCGTGACCGTCTCCGCGCAGGACGGCTACTTCAAGACCACGGGCTGCGCGACCTGGAAGAAGTCCTGACTCCAGCGCCTCCGGACACCCGCCGGATACCCTCCGGATCCTGAACGATCCCAGGGGGGACCAGCTCATGCGCACCACCATGCCCGCAACCGTGTCCGCGACGGCGACCGCACTCGCCTGCGCGGCCCTGCTGACCGCCACCGGCTGCGGCCCCGGCAACGATGCCGCGGCAGGACCCCGGGCCTCCTCCGCGGCGCCCGACCCGCTCGCGGGCAAGGACCCGGCCGCCGTCCTGCGCACCGCGTACGAGGAGACGGCGAGGACCGAGGCCAAGAACGCGCTCGTCACACGCACCGCCGGCGACCGCGAGATCAGCGCCGAGCTGACCTTCGAGGGGGACGGCGGCTGCTGGGGCAAGGTCACGGTCGCGCGCGCCGGCACCGGGGAGATCCTGATGGAAGGCGGCCGGCTCTCCTTCAAGGGCGACGAGGGCTTCCTCAAGGACCAGTTCAGGGACGCACCGCCCAAGTCCCCGGACGCCGAAGGGGGATGGATCGACGCCAGGACCTCCGACCCCGCGGTCGCACACCTGCGCGCCCTGTGCGCGGCGGCCCATCCCGACCAGGCCTTCCCGGCCGGACCCACCGACATCCGGCGCGAGCCGGACGCCCGCCAGAACGGCAAGCCGGTGGCGGTGTTCAGGTCGAAGACCCCCGACGGCTCCGAGGTCACCGACCACGTCCTGCTGGACGCGGTGCCGTACCTGGTCAAGCACGCGCAGCAGGGGCCGGACTCCGGCTCGGTCGAGTACACCGGCGTGCGCCGCCCCGGCTGACCGGTGTCGGCGCCACCCCCTACGCTCGAACGCAGAGACCGATCGCCGCTCCAGGGGGAACCGAGATGCGCAGCCGTACCAAGACCACCGCGTCGGCACTGGCCGCCGCGGCCCTGATCGGAGGCGGCCTGACGGCGTGCCTGCCCGCCGACGGCCGGGCCTCCGACGTCGGCAGCCGGGCCCGCGCCTCCCAGTCGCCCGCGGCGTCCGGGTCCGCGTCCGGGTCCGCGTCGCCGTCCGCCCCGTCGGACGCCAAGGGCGGACGGGCGCTGGCCGACCTGTCGGGGGCGGAGATCCTCACCCGGGCCGGCGAGGCCACCCGCAAGGCGCAGTCCATGCACGTCACGGCCACGGTGGAGTACGAGGCCAAGCCGATGCGGATCGACCTCTCCCTCGACAAGAAGGGCAACTGCAACGGCGCCGTCCGCCTCGACGGCATGGGGAAGATGGACATCATCAAGTCCCCCGAGCTCGTCCACTTCCGCGGCGACGCCGACTACTGGCGGGGAGCCGCCAAGCAGAAGCACGCCTCGCAGAAGCAGACGGACCAGATGGTCGCCGTGCTCGCCGACCGCTGGGTCAAGCTCCCCGCCACCGACCCGCGCGCCGCCCCGATGACCGGCAGCTGCAACCTCGGCAAGCTGACGGACGACCTCGGCAAGGGCAGCCCGCTCGCCCGCAAGGGGGAGACGGGCACCGTCGACGGCACGCCGGCGCTGGCCGTCACCTCCCCCGCCCGGCAGGGCACTCAGACCGACTGGGTCGCGACGCAGGGCACCCCCTACATCCTGAAGTCGTCGATCAGCGGCGACACGACCGGCGCGGTCACCTTCTCGGCCTTCGACGTCCCGGTCGACACCGCCTCCCCGAAGGACTCCGACGTCCTGGACCTCTCCAAGACCGGCGGCGCGGTCGGCGAACCGGTCTGACCCGGACCGCGCCCGCAGGTCCGACCCGGGGACCGCGCCCGCAGGTCAGACCCCGGCGGGCCGGACGTGCAGGTGGCCGCTGAGCGGGAACTCCGGCGGGGCCGCCGGGAGCGTGGCGCTGAAGACGTAGCCGCTCTTCTCCGCCACCCGGCAGGAGGCCCCGTTGTCCTCCTGGTGCAGCAGGTCGAGGCGTTCCAGTCCGGAGCCGGCGAAGACCTCGAACGCCCAGGCCGTCAGGGCCTCCAGGGCGCGCGGGGCGACGCCCCGGCCCCGCGCGGCGGCGGCGGTCCAGTAGCCGACCTCGGCCGAAGGGCCGTCCGGCACGGCCCGCTTGAGGACCGCACCGCCCACCAGCCGGCCCGGCCCGTCCCCCGGCCCGGCCTCCAGTACCGCGAAGGCGAACCGCAGGCCCGCCTCCCAGCCCCGCCGCTGCTGCGCCACCCAGCGCAGCCCGCCGGCCGCGTCGTCCGGGGACTCGGCGGTCCAGCGCCGCAGGACCGGGTCGGCGTACGCCTCCACCAGCGCGGGGACGTCGTCCTCCCGCCAGGGGCGCAGCGACAGGGCCGGGAGGTCCGCCGTCGCGGCGGACCGGAGCGTCGTCGGCGTGATCATCATCCGATCATATGCACGAGTGCGCCCTACGAGCCGAGGATCGTGGTGAGGAACTCCCCGGTCCAGGCCAGCAGTTCACGGCCGACCAGCGGCTTCCCGCCGACCTTGGCCGTCTTCGGGCGGGGCACCAGCACCTGCGAGGTGGCCGGCTTGAGGACCGTCCCCGGGTACAGCCGCTTGAGGCGCAGCTCCTGCGACTCGCGCAGCTCCACCGGCCCGAAGCGGATGTTCGGCCCCTGGAGCGTGATGTCCCCGACCCCGCAGGCCCGCGCCAGCATCCGCAGCCCCGCCACCAGCAGCAGGTTCTCCACCGGCTCCGGCAGCTTTCCGTAGCGGTCCGTCAGCTCCTCCCGGACGGCCTTGATGTCGGCCTCGGAGTTCGCCGCCGCGATGGACCGGTACGCCTGCAGGCGCAGCCGCTCGCCCGGCGCGTAGTCGTGCGGGACGTGCGCGTCGACCGGCAGCTCGATCTTCACCTCCAGCGGCGGCTCCTCCTCCGCCCCGCCGCCCTCGACGGCGGCCCGGTAGTCGGCCACCGCCTCGCCGACCATCCGGATGTACAGGTCGAAGCCGACGCCCGCGATGTGCCCGGACTGCTCGCCGCCCAGCAGGTTGCCCGCGCCGCGGATCTCCAGGTCCTTCATCGCCACGTACATGCCGGCGCCCATCTCGGTGTGCTGGGCGATGGTGGCCAGCCGCTCGTGCGCGGTCTCCGTCAGCGGCTTCTCCGGCGGGTACAGGAAGTACGCGTACCCGCGCTCGCGGCCGCGCCCGACCCGGCCGCGCAGCTGGTGCAGCTGGGAGAGGCCGAAGTTGTCGCCGCGCTCCACGATCAGCGTGTTGGCGTTGGAGATGTCGATGCCGGACTCGACGATCGTCGTCGAGACCAGGACGTCGAACTTCTTCTCCCAGAAGTCGACGACGACCTGCTCCAGGGCCTGTTCCGACATCTGGCCGTGGGCCGTGGCGATCCGCGCCTCGGGCACGATCTCGCGCAGCTTCGCGGCCGCCCGGTCGATGGACTCGACCCGGTTGTGGATGTAGAAGCACTGGCCCTCGCGCAGCAGCTCGCGCCGGATCGCGGCGCCGATCTGCTTCTCCTCGTACGGGCCGACGAAGGTGAGCACCGGGTGGCGCTCCTCCGGCGGGGTGGTGATCGTCGACATCTCGCGGATGCCGGTCACCGCCATCTCCAGGGTGCGCGGGATCGGGGTCGCGGACATGGTCAGCACGTCGACGTTGGCGCGGAGCTTCTTCAGCTGCTCCTTGTGCTCGACGCCGAAGCGCTGCTCCTCGTCGACGATGACCAGGCCCAGGTCCTTGAACTTGGTCTCCTGCGAGAACAGCCGGTGGGTGCCGATGACCACGTCCACCGAGCCCTCCTTGAGGCCCTCCAGGGTGGCCTTGGACTCGGTGTCGGTCTGGAAGCGGGACAGCGCCTTCACGTTGACCGGGAACTGGCTGTAGCGCTCGGAGAAGGTGCCGAAGTGCTGCTGCACCAGCAGGGTCGTGGGGACGAGGACGGCCACCTGCTTGCCGTCCTGCACCGCCTTGAAGGCGGCCCGGACCGCGATCTCCGTCTTGCCGTAGCCGACGTCGCCGCAGATCAGCCGGTCCATCGGGACCGACTTCTCCATGTCCTCCTTGACCTCGGCGATGGTGGTGAGCTGGTCGGGCGTCTCCGCGTACGGGAAGGCGTCCTCCAGCTCGCGCTGCCAGGGGGTGTCCGGGCCGAAGGTGTGGCCGGGGGCCGCCATGCGCGCGCTGTACAGCTTGATCAGGTCGGCGGCGATCTCCTTGACCGCCTTCTTCGCCCGCGCCTTGGTCTTCGTCCAGTCGGCGCCGCCGAGCCGGTGCAGGGTCGGGGCCTCGCCGCCCACGTACTTGGTGACCTGCTCCAGCTGGTCCGTCGGGATGTACAGGCGGTCGCCGGGCTGGCCGCGCTTGGCCGGCGCGTACTCGACGAGGAGGTACTCGCGGGTGGCGCCCTGCACGGTGCGCTGCACCATCTCGATGTAGCGGCCGACACCGTGCTGCTCGTGCACGATGTAGTCGCCGACCTCCAGGGTGAGCGGGTCGATGGACTTGCGGCGCCGGGTCGGCATCCGGCCGAGGTCCTTGACGGCGGTGCGCTGACCGGTCAGGTCGGTCTCGGTGAGGACGGCCAGCCTCAGCGCCGGGTCCACGAAGCCGTTGTCGATCGAACCGCAGGCGACGTGGACGAGGGAGGGCTCCAGCACCTCCAGCCTCGGCTCCAGCCGGGCCGCGATGCCCTCGCCGCCGAGCACCTCGACGGTGCGGGCGGCCGGGCCGTGGCCCTCGGTGAGGTAGACGGTGTGCCAGCCGTCGGCGATCCAGCCCTTGGTGTCGGCGAGGGCGCGGGCGGTGTCGCCCCGGTAGGCCTCGGGGGCGCGCATGCCGAGCTTCAGCACGTCGCCGCCGGCCAGGTCCTCCTCGCCGGCCGCGAAGGGGGACACCGACCACCACATCATGCCGATCTCGCGGGCGTGCTCGCGCACGTCCGCGATCCCGCGCAGGGAGGCCGCGCCGACGTCGATGGGGGCCTCGCCGCCGCCGGCGGTGGCCGCCCACGAGGCCATCAGGAACTCCTGCGAGGTCGCCACGAGGTCGGCGGCGCGGGTGCGGACCCGCTCCGGGTCGCAGACGACGGCCATCGCCCCGGCGGGCATGACGTCGATGAGCAGCTCCATGTCGTCGACGAGGACCGGGGCGAGGGACTCCATGCCCTCGACCGCGATCCCCTCGGCGATCTTGTTGAGCAGTTCGCCGAGCTCGGGGTGCTCCTCGGCGAGCGCCGCGGCCCGCTCGCGGACCTCGTCCGTGAGCAGCAGCTCCCGGCAGGGCGGGGCCCACAGCCCGTGCTCGGCGATCTCCAGGGAGCGCTGGTCGGCGACCTTGAAGTAGCGGATCTCCTCGACCTCGTCGCCCCAGAACTCCACGCGCAGCGGGTGCTCCTCGGTGGGCGGGAACACGTCGAGGATGCCGCCGCGCACGGCGAACTCGCCGCGCTTCTCGACCAGCTCGACGCGGGCGTACGCGGCCGCCGCCAGGGCCTCGGTGACCACGCCGAGGTCGGCGGTGTCACCCTGGCGCAGGCTCACCGGCAGCAGGTCCCCGAGCCCCTTGACCTGCGGCTGGAGCACGGAGCGGATGGGGGCGACGACCACCGAGACGGGCCCGGCGGCCGGGTCGTCCTTGCTCGGGTGCGCGAGCCGGCGCAGCACGGCGATCCGGCGGCCGACGGTGTCGCTGCGCGGGCTGAGCCGCTCGTGCGGCAGCGTCTCCCAGGCCGGGTAGTCGACCACCTCGTCGGGGGGCAGCAGGGAGCGCAGCGCGGCCGCGAGGTCCTCCGCCTCCCGGCCGGTGGCGGTGACCGCGAGGACGGTCCGCCCGGTACGGGCGGCCAGCGCGGCGATCGCGAAGGGCCGGGCGGCGGGCGGGCCGACGAGGTCCACGTGCATGCGGTTGCCGTCCCCGGCCGCGGTGACCGCCTCGGCGAGGGCGGGATCCCGGGTGACGGCGTCGAGCAGTCCGTGCAGGCTCATGAGACAGGCTTTCCATCCGGTGAGGGGCGAGGGGTGCGGGGTGCGGGGGTGCGGGGGCAACGCGAAGGGCCCGACACGTGAACGGGCCGGGGGGTTCCCACCCTATGACGCCGCTCCCCCGGCCGCGCGGGGCATTGCGGTCCGGCGCGGGTGTGGCGGGTGCGCGGGAGCCGTCCCCGGCGGCGGGCAGGGGGGCGGAGGGGAGCATTCCGGCCGGGGGTGAGAATCTGTCCGGATGCCGATACCCGGAAGCACCCCCAGGGGGTGTCCGCGAAGCAGCGCCGTCCGCCCGGAGGGCGGGCCCCGCACCGCCCGGTCCGTGCTCCCGGTGTCCCGGGCGGTCGCCCTCGTACGGGACGCACTCGGTATTCCGCCCGCCGCGGGGCACGTGCGTTCCGGGTGTCGCGGGGCGGGCCCTGCTCCGCGGACGCGCCCCGGCGCCGGCGACCGCGCCGGGCGGGCCGCGCGCCGGGCGCCGTACGCGCTCACCGCCGCGCTGTTCCTCGCGTACGCCGTGCTCTCGGTGACCCGCTACCGGCGGATGGAGGAGACCTCCTGGGACCTCGGGATATTCGAGCAGGCGGTCAGGGCCTACGCCTGGCTCCGGCCGCCCGTGGTCGACCTGAAGGGGCCGGGCTTCAACATCCTCGGCGACCACTTCAGCCCGGTCATCGCCCTGATCGCCCCGCTCTACCGGGTCTTCCCGACCCCCGTCACCCTCCTCGTGGTGCAGGCGGCCCTGCTCGCGCTGTCCGCGCTGCCCGTCACCCGGGCCTCGGCGAAGCTCCTCGGACGGGCCCGGGGGCTCGCGCTCGGGGCGGCGTACGGGCTGTCCTGGGGGATCCAGCGGGCCGTGGAGTTCGACTTCCACGAGATCTGCTTCGCCGTACCGCTGCTGGCCTTCGCCCTGGAGGCGCTGCTCGCGCGCCGCTGGCGGGCCGCCCTGGGGTGGGGGCTGCCGCTGCTGCTGGTCAAGGAGGACCTCGGGATCACCCTGGCCGCCCTGGCCCTCGTCACCGCCTGGCGGGCCCGGCGCGCCGACCCGCGGGCCGCGCGGCTCGCGGCGGCCGTCGCCGTGGCCGGGGCGGCCGCCGCCGCACTGGTGTTCACCGTGGTGATCCCCGGCTTCGCCGCCGACGGCTACGCCTACTGGGAGAAGCTCGGCGGAAGCGGGGGCGGGGGCGAGGCCGGCGGCGGCCCGCTGAGCGGCCTCGGCACGAAGCTGACCACCCTCGGCTGGGTGCTCGTCCCCACCACCGGGCTCCTCGCGCTGCGCTCCCCGCTGCTGCTGGTGGCCGTGCCCACCCTGGGCTGGCGGTTCCTGGCGGTAGACCCGTACTACTGGTCCACCGGCTTCCACTACAGCGCCGTCCTGATGCCGGTCGTCGCCCTGGCCCTGGCCGACGCCCTCGACACCGCCCGGAGCAGCCCCCGGCCGCGCGTGCGGGCGTACGCCCACCAGCTGCCCGGCGCCGTGCTCGCCGCCGCCCTCGCGCTGAGCGCGACCACCCTGCCGCTGGCCCGGCTCGGCGAGCGGTCCGCGTACGAGAAGCCCGCGCGGGTGGCCGCCGTCGAACGGCTGCTGGCGCAGATCCCGGACGGTTCGCGGGTGGAGGCGGTCTACGGGCCGCTGACCCGGCTGACCTCGCGCTGCCAGGTGTACTGGCTCGGCGGCACCCAGGGGGTCCTGCCGGCCTTCCTCGTCTACGACGGCTCCGACGGCCGGGCCGGCGACCCCGTCGCCTTCGCCGAGCGGCTGCACCCGGGGTCGCGCTTCGCGCTGATGGGCGAGGCGGGCGGGTACGTCCTGCTCCAGCGGATGCTGTGAGCCGCTGAACCGCCGAGCCGCCGACGCACGACGCCGGCCCCGGACCGTCCCTGCGGACGGTCCGGGGCCGGCGCGTTCCCCCGTACTGCTCCCCCGTGGTTCCCCCGTTCCTTCCCCCGTACGACCGCCCCGCTATTCGCTGGCGATCGCGTTCAGGACGTTCATCCGCCCCGCCCGGAAGGCCGGGACCAGTGCGGCGAACAGGCCCACCAGGGCCGAGCCGGCGAAGACGCCGATGATGGTCGGCCAGGGGATCTCCAGCACCTTCAGCCCCTGGAGGGCGAGGAGCTGCTGGGCGGTGGCCCCCCAGCCCATGCCCAGGCCGAGGCCCAGCAGGGCGCCGAAGAGGGCGATGACCACCGACTCCAGGCGGATCATGCGGCGCAGCTGGCGGCGGGAGAGGCCGATGGCGCGCATCAGGCCGATCTCGCGGGTCCGCTCGACCACCGAGAGGGCCAGGGTGTTCACGACGCCCAGCACCGCGACGATGATCGCGAGGGCGAGGAGCCCGTAGACCATGTTGAGCAGCTGCCCGACCTGGTCCTTGAGGTCCTGCTTGTAGTCGGTCTGGTTGAGCACCTTGTACTGCGGGTACTCGGCCATGGCCGCCTTGAGCGCCGTGTACGCGCTGTCGGCCTGCCCCTTCTCGGCCTTGGCCAGCAGCATGAACGGGCGCGCCAGCTGGTCGGCCGGGATGTTGGCCTCGGCGGTGGCGGTGCTGATGTACTTCACGCCCTTGTCGAGGTTGCCCTCGTCCGAGGTGATCGCCGCGACCTTCAGCTTGACGGTCTTGCCGCCGTTGAAGGCGACCGTCAGCTCGTCGCCGACCTTGACGTGGTGCTTGTCGGCGTAGAGGGAGCCCACCGCCATGGAGCCGGCCGCGTACGCGTCCTGGTGCGCGCCGGCGATCATCTTGCGGCGCACGTCCTGCGCGTACGTCGGGTCGGTGACGCTGAGGCGGTCCTGGGCGGACGTGCCGTCCGGGGCGGTGATCTTCGCCTCGACCTCGCGGTACGCGGTGACGTGGTCCAGGCCCTTGGTGCCCCGCATGGCCTGCTCGGCCTGCGGCATCATCGGCTGGCCGCCCTGCGAGGCGACGATGTAGTCGGCGCCGACGGTGCGGTCGAGCTCGTCGGTGGCGGAGGCCACCATGGAGGAGCCGACCACCGACAGGCAGGCGACCAGCGCCAGTCCGATCATCAGCGCGGCGGCCGTGGCGCCGGTGCGGCGCGGGTTGCGCAGCGCGTTGCGCTCGGCGAGCCGGCCGACGGAGCCGAAGGGCCGCAGCACCGGGGCGGCGAGCACCCGGACCACGACGCCGGCCAGCAACGGGCCGATCACGATGAAGCCGATCAGGCTGAACAGCACGCCGACGGCCAGCCACAGCGAGCCCGCGGAGGCCTTGTCGGCGGCCGCGGCGAGGAAGAGGGCCGCCGCGCCGATGCCCGTGAGCACCAGGCCGAGGACCGCGCGGACGGTGCCGGCCTTCTTGTCGCCGGGGGTTCCGGCGTCGCGCAGGGCGGCCATCGGGGAGACCTTGCCGGCCCGGCGGGCCGGGACGTAGGCGGCGACGACGGTGACGACGATGCCCAGGACCAGGCCGATGACCGGGGTCGTCCACTTGACCGTCAGGTCGGCGGTGGACAGCTGCATGCCCATCTGGCCCATCAGCTTCATCAGGCCGACGGCCAGGCCCACGCCCGCCGCGACTCCGGCGAGGGAGCCGACGACGCCGAGCAGGAACGCCTCGATGAGGACCGAGCGGTTGATCTGGCCCCGGTCGGAGCCGATGGCGCGCATCAGGCCGATCTCGCGGGTCCGCTGGGCGACCAGCATCGAGAAGGTGTTGAAGATCAGGAAGATGCCGACGAGGAAGGCGATGCCGGCGAAGCCGAGCATCACGTACTTCATGACGTCGAGGAAGCCCATGTCCTTCTTGTTGGCGGCCGCGGCTTCCTTGGCGGTCTGCAGCTTGTACGTGTCCGCGCCGACGGCGGCCGCCACGTTCTTCTTCAGCTGCTCGTGCGTCACGCCGTCCTTGGCGGTGACGTTGACGTGGGTGAAGGTGCCCGGGGCGCCGAGCAGCTTCTCCTGGGCGGTGGCGGTGTCGAAGTAGACGATGGCCGCGCCCGGGTTGGTCACGGTGAAGGAGGCGATACCGCTGATCTTCGCCCGGACGTCACCGGTGACGGCGATGGTGCGCAGCTCGTCCCCGAGCTTCAGCTTGTGCTTGTCGGCGGTGTCGGCGTCGACCATCACCTCGGTGGGGCCGCGCGGGGCGTGGCCGGAGGTGATCTTCATCGACTTGAGCTCGTTGTCGTTCCAGTTGCCCGCGATGGTCGGGGCTCCGGTCGTCGACCCCATGTTCTCGTTCTTGGAGTTGACGACCGTGACGGCCATCGAGACGACGCCGCCCTCGGCGGACTTGACGCCCTCGGCGCCGCGGACCTTCTCCACGACCGAGCCGGGCAGGGACTCCGGCTTGCCGCGGGCGGAGACCTCCTCGCCCTCCTCGGCTTCCTTGGGGCTGACGGTGACGTCGGAGCTGGTGACGGCGAACAGCTTGTCGAAGGTGGTGGTCATGGTGTCCGTGAACACCAGGGTCCCGCAGACGAAGGCGACCGACAGCAGCACGGCGACCGCGGAGAGCGCCATCCTGCCCTTGTGCGCGAGGAAGTTGCGCCGCGCGGTCTTCATGACGGTCACGAGGTCCGCCCGCGCGCGTCGAAGTCCTTCATCCGGTCGAGCACCTGGTCGGCGGTGGGCGCGTGCATCTCGTCGACGATGCGGCCGTCGGCGAGGAAGATGACGCGGTCCGCGTAGGAGGCGGCGACCGGGTCGTGGGTGACCATCACGATGGTCTGGCCCAGCTGGTCGACGGACTGGCGCAGGAAGCCGAGGACCTCGGCGCCGGCCCGGGAGTCCAGGTTTCCGGTCGGCTCGTCGCCGAAGATGATCGCCGGGCGGGCGGCGAGGGCGCGGGCGACCGCCACGCGCTGCTGCTGGCCGCCGGACAGCTCGGTCGGGCGGTGCTTGAGGCGGCCCGCGAGGCCGACCGTCTGGACGACCCGGTCCAGCCACTGCGGGTCCGGCTTGCGGCCCGCTATGTCCATGGGGAGGGTGATGTTCTCCAGGGCGTTGAGCGTGGGCAGCAGGTTGAAGGCCTGGAAGATGAAGCCGATCTTGTCCCGGCGCAGCTGGGTGAGCTTCTTGTCCTTCAGGCCGGTGATCTCGGTGTCCTCCAGGTGGATCTGCCCGCCGGTCACCGTGTCCAGCCCGGCCAGGCAGTGCATCAGCGTGGACTTGCCCGAGCCGGAGGGGCCCATGATCGCGGTGAACTGGCCGCGGTGGATGTCCACGTCCACGTGGTCGAGGGCGACGACGCGGGTCTCGCCGGAGCCGTAGGCCTTGACGACCTGGCGCGCCCGGGCCGCGACGGAGTTCTGTCCCCCGCCGCTCCCGTGCCTGGTCTCGGTCATCGCCGTTGTCACGGTGCTGTCTCCCCTGTTGGTGTGCGTGTGCGTGTGCCGGTGCCGGTGCGGCCGGCGCGTACGCGGCCGGTCCGTGCGTGGCCGGTCTATGCGTGGCCGGTATGCGCGTGGCCGGTATGCGTACCGCCGCCGTCGAAGTCTGCGGTGCGGGGGGCCCGGGCGCGCTGGTGCCCATCGCCGTATCCACCGGGGGGTTAACCCCACCCCCACCCCCCGGCGGCCCCGCTCATATGAACCAGTTAAGGACCTCGCGGGCCTCCCGTCCTCCTCCGCCGGGACGAACGTCCCCTGGGCCCAAATGCTGAGCCACCCCTAGGGGTTGTCCACCCTCCGGCGGACCTGGGGTAGGGGGCACGGACGGGCCGGGCGTCCGTGAGACGGGGATTCCGCCCGGAGCGGCCCGGTGAGATGGTGATCCCCGCAGACGAGGGGAACACGGTGGAAGCAGGAGAAACCCGGGCGAAAGGCTCGACGGAAGCTTCCACGGAGGGCGCTGCGGACCCCGCCGACCACCCCGGAGGAAGCCCGTCCGCGGGCGGCCCCGGACCCGGAACGGCCTCGGGGCCGGACTCCGGGACCCACGGGGCCGGGCGCGGACGGCCGCCCGCCCGGGTGGTGGTGGCGCTCATGCTGAACATGGCCCTGGTCGCGCTCGACAGCACGATCGTCTCCACCGCCGTCCCGCAGATCGTCGGGGACCTCGGCGGCTTCGCCGTCTTCTCCTGGCTGTTCTCCGGCTACCTCCTCGCCGTCACCGTCACCCTGCCCGTCTACGGCAGGCTCAGCGACACCTTCGGCCGCAAGCCCGTCCTCCTCTTCGGCACCGCCCTCTTCCTGGCCGGCTCCCTCCTGTGCGCGTCCGCCTGGAACATGGCCGCGCTCATCGCCTTCCGCATCGTCCAGGGGCTGGGCGGCGGAGCCCTGCAGGGCACCGTGCAGACCCTGGCCGCCGACCTCTACCCGCTGCGCGACCGCCCCCGCATACAGGCCCGGATGACCACCGTGTGGGCGAGCTCCGCCCTGCTCGGCCCGGCACTCGGCGGGACGCTGGCCGGGTACGCGGGCTGGCGCTGGACCTTCCTGATCAACGTGCCGCTGGCCGGGCTGGCCCTCTGGCTGACCGCCCGCCACCTCGTGGAACCCGTACGCTCCCCCGGCCGCCGGGGCCCGGTGGACTGGGCCGGGGCCCTCGCCGTCTTCGCCTGCGGCGGGCTGCTGCTCTTCGCCCTGGTCCAGGGCGGCGTGGCCTGGCCCTGGCTGTCGGCGCCCTCGCTGGCGCTGCTGGGCGCGAGCGCGGTCCTGGCGGCGGTGGTGGTCAGGGTGGAGCGCCGGGCCGCGGAACCGATCCTGCCCGGCTGGGTGTGGCGCCGGCGCACCATCGCCGCCGTGAACCTGGCGATGGCGGCGATGGGGCTGCTGATGGTCGCCCCGATGGTGTTCATGCCGATGTACGCCCAGTCCGTGCTCGGGCTCGGTCCGGTCGGAGCCGGGCTCCTGACCGCCCTGATGACGCTGAGCTGGCCGCTGTCGGCCGCCTTCTGCCAGCACGTGTACCGGCGCATCGGCTTCCGCGACACCGCCGCCCTGGGCGTGGGCCTGGGCTCGGCGATCCTGTTCGCCTTCACCCTGCTGCCGTACCCGGCACGGCCCTGGCAGCCCGCACTGGTGATGCTGCTGCTGGGCGCCGCCCTCGGGCTGTTCCAGCTGCCGCTGGTGGTCGGGGTGCAGTCCACGGTCGGCTGGGCCGAGCGGGGCACCACGACGGCCTCGGTGCTGTTCTGCCGCACCGTCGGGCAGAGCGTGGGCGCCGCGCTGCTGGGGGCGGTGGCCAACGCGACCGTCGCCGCCCGGCTGGCGGGGACGCCGCTGCCGGGGCTGCCGGAGCGCCTCGACGACGTGGCGCGGGCCCTGGCGGAGCCGGGCCGGCTGTCGCCGGCCGCCGCCGAGCCCCTGCGGGCGGCGGTGGCGGCCGCGGTGGAGCACATCTTCCTCGGCGCCACTGCCGCCGGGGTGGCGGCGCTGCTGGTGCTGCTGCTGGTGGCACCGCGCAGGTTCCCGGTGCTGCCGGAGCACGATTAGCGGGGCGCGGGCGGGGCGGACGGGGCTGGGCGGGGGCGGGTCCACCCACCTCCGGCCCGCGCGTCGGGTTGTCATGTTCGGACCCAGTGGGTGACCCTCTTGCCCAGGACCGCATCCGGGGGGACGACATGGCATCCGCACTCTTCGCGCTCGCGTTACTGGCCGCCCTGGCCGGGCCGGTGGCCCTGCGCCTGCGCCGCAGGCCGGGCTTCGTCACCGGCCGCGACGGCCGGCTCTCCACCTCCACCACCCTCGCGCTGGCCTGGACGGTGCTCCTGGTCTGGCTGCTGCTCGCGATCCTCGCGTACGGGCTCACGGCGGGCGGCGGCGTCTCCTACTTCCGCGCCACCGGCTCCGACGGCCCGCTGTCGTCCCTGACCTCGGTGTACCTGCCGCTGCTCGGGGGCCCGTACGCGGCCCTGATCGCGGCGAAGGCGGTCGTCGGCTTCCGGCTGGAGAGCGGCAGCATGGCCAAGCCGGCCCCCAAGCCCACCCCCGGCGGCCGCCGCCCGCTGCGGGAGCTGATCGCGAACGACAGCGGCCGGACCGACCTGGTGGACCTCCAGTACGTGGCCCTCAGCGCGGTCACCATGCTCTACGTCGTCCTCTTCTTCCTCTCCGACGTGGGCGGCGGGCTCCCCCGGCTGCCCGCCGAGATCTGGGCGCTGACCGGCGCACCGGCCGGGGCCTACCTGGTCAACAAGATGGCCACCCGCGCCAACCCGGTGATCACCGACGTCACCGTCACCCCCGAGGGGCTGCTCCGGGTGGAGGGCGGCGGCTTCACCGAACCCCGCCTCACGGTCGACGGCACCCCGGTCGAGGCGGCACCGGATCCGGCGACGGGGGCCCTGACGGCCCGGCTGCCGCAGACGGCGAAGCCGCCGTTCACGGTGGTGGTCGCCTCGCGCGGGCTGCGCAGCGACCCGTACCGCTACGAGGGCGCCCCCGCCGCCGCGGTGCCGGCCCCGCGGGCATGACGGGGGCCCGGCACCCTCGGGTGCCGGGCCCCCGTCCGTCGAGCCGAGATCAGCCGATCGTGCGGAACGGGGAGTCGAAGTAGTCGGACTCCTCGTCGGAGCTGTCGGAGGAGTCGCTGTCGGCCGGCTGCTGGACGGGAGCCTGGGCGGCCTCCTCGCTCTTGTCCTTCTCGCCCTTGTCCTTCTCGCCCGGCTGGGCCGGCGGCGCCTGCTTGTCGGACTCGAAGGCGACGGCGGAGGCCTCGAAGTCGCCCGCCTTCTCACCCGGGCCCGCGGCCGCGACCGGCTCGCCCTCGCAGTTCTTGTTGTCGAAGAACAGGGCCACCTTGTCGGTCTCGTTGACGACTTCCTTGATCGGGGCGTCGGCCACGGCCAGCGCGTGGCACTTGTCCTCGGCCAGGTCGCTCACCTGCCCGGTCTTGCTTTCGCCGTTCTGCTGGAAGCTGTAGCTGAGGGCCTTGCCGTCGTCCGCGAGGGCGGTGGCGGCGGCCGGCAGGACGAGGGTGAGGGCTCCGGCGAGGGCTACGGCGGTGGTGCGAAGACGCATGAGGGGGTTCCGTTCTTCTCTTCCACGGGCGGATGCCGGTCCGGTGGCATCCGGGAGGGAGCGTAGAAGCGCGACGCGTTGGCGAAACCTTTCCTCAGCGGGAGCGCGCCCCGAGGTTCACCCACCCTGCCCCTCGCGGGCCCACCCCGCCCCCTCCTCCGGGGAGCTCCGGTTCACCCGCCGCCCCTCGGGGTCCCGGTCAGCGACCCCTGCTCGCGGCTCACGCGCCCTCCCCCTTGTGCCGGGCGTAGTAGCGCGCCACCCGGGCCCGGTTGCCGCACGCCGAAGCCACGCACCAGCGGCGGCGCGGGTGCGCCGGCAGGAACAGCAGCACGCAGTCCGGCGCCTCGCACTCGCGCACCGTCGTCACCCGGGGGTCCGTCAGCAGCTCCACCGCGGCCTCCGCGAGCTCGGCGGCGAGCCGCTGCGCGGGGGCGGCCTCCCGGTAGGGGGCCGCCGTCATGCCGGTCAGCGCCGTCCAGGCCAGCTCGGTGCGGGCCGGGGCGGCGGCGAGGATCCCGTTGAGCGCGGCCAGCGCGCCGGGCGGGGGCCGCTCGCCGCGCCGGGCGGCGGCGAGCAGCGGCCCGGCCGCCTCCCGCACGGCGTGCACGGCGGCCACCTCGGCCTCCCCGACCTCCGCGACGCGGCTCAGCCGCCCGGGCTCCTCGGCCAGCCAGGCGGCGAGTCCCGCCCGGTCGGCGATGAGGTCGCCGGCACCGGCGGGCCGGGTGTTCAGCAGGTCGAGGGCCAGGGGCTCGCCCAGCAGCGGGAAGAGGTTCACGCCGCTAATGCTAGCAATCCCCCTTGACCCATTAGCCGCCTCTACCGCAGACTAATGCCACCGAAGCCCAAGGAGGCATGTGATGATCGCTCACCGCACCGTCGACGTGGACGGCGTGACCGTCGCCTACCGCGAGAGCGGCCCGGCCGACGGCCCGGTCCTGCTGCTCCTGCACGGCTTCCCCACCGCCTCGCACCAGTTCACCCGCCTCATGGACGCGCTCGCCGGCACCCCCTACCGGCTGATCGCCCCCGACTACCCCGGCTTCGGCCGCACCACCGCCCCGCACGGCTTCACGTACACCTTCGACCGGCTCGCCGACGTCGTGGAGGGCTTCACCGACGCCCTCGCCCTCGAACGCTTCGCCCTCTACGTCTTCGACTTCGGCGCCCCCGTCGGACTGCGGCTCGCCAGCCGCCGCCCCGACCGCGTCACCCACCTGATCGTCCAGAACGGGAACGCGTACGACGAGGGCCTCTCCGACGCCGCCCGCGAGTTCGCCGGACTGCGCCGCGAGGTACCCGGCAACGAGGAACGCGTCCGCGCCCTGTTCACCGAGGAGGGCACCCGCTTCCAGTACGAGACCGGCGTCGCGGACACCGCCCTGATCTCCCCCGACAACTGGACCCTCGACGTCCACTACCTCGGGCTGCCCGGCCGCACCGACGCCCAGGCCGACCTCGCCTTCGACTACGCCTCGAACTTCGCCCACTACCCCGCCTGGCAGGCCTGGCTCCGCACGGCCGCCGTCCCGGTCCTCGTCGCCTGGGGCGCCGGCGACCCCTTCTTCACCCCGGCCGGCGCCAAGGCCTACCTCCGCGACGCACCCCACGCCGAGGTCCACGTCTTCGAGGGCGCGGGCCACTTCGCCCTGGAGACCCACCTCCCCGAAATCGCCCCGCTGATCCGCGACTTCCTCACCCCCACAACCTCCGGCCGGTGACGCTCCCGGGGTCGCGCACCGCGTACACCCCGGCCCCGCCCTCGTACGACGCGGCGACGACGGCGACACCGCCGTCGAGGGCCAGCGCCGTGAAGTCCGGGCGGCCCGCCGCGGCCCCGAGAAACGTTTCCGCACCGGCCCCCATCAGGTCCCACCCCTCCAGCAGCCGCACCCGCCGCCAGCCGCCCTCACCGCCCGGCGGCATCAGCAGGAACTCACCGCCCTCGCCGAACAGCCCCTCGGCCACGGCGAGCCGGTGCCAGCACTCGTTGAGCGCCTCCACCAGCCGCGGATCCGCGTACCGGACGTAGACGCCTCCGAACACCTCCGCGGAGCCGTACCCGCCGACAGCCGGGACCACCCCCTCCGGCACCCCGCCGGACACCACCCCGAGCCCGGCCCGCCCCAACACCCCGCGCACCCTAGGACCGGAACCCGACGATCCCGAACCCCGGCCGCGCCTCGACCTGCCGCAGCCACCCCAGCACGTCCCCCACGGCCTCCGCCACCTCGCTGTCCAGCAGCGGGACCTCCCCCCGCCGCTTGGTCTCCTCGAACTGCTCCAGCGCCTTCACGCACTCCTCGTACGTCCACTCGCCGCAACCCGGCGTGTACGTGGACGGCAGCCCGCCCGGCAGGTCCGAGAAGTCGAAGTCCTCGACCGAAACGGCGTCGATCTTCAGAGCCCGCAGCCCCGCGTCGACCATCCCCAGCCAGTCGCCCCGGTACGGGGAGAACGAGGAGTTGTCGAGGAAGGACCCCGTCAGGTCGCAGAGCCGCTTGTACGCGTACGCGTACTGGAAGGCGTGCTCCCGGTCCTCACTGAACGGCCCGCCGTACACCACCGCGCGCAGCGCCTCGTACGCACTCGGCGCGCCGTTCTCGATCTCCGAGTCGAACCAGTCGTCGTCATGGGCGAGATCGGCGGCGAACCGCTCCCGGACCACCTCCAGGAGCGCGTCGTCGCGCGAACCGACCAGGGCGTGCACGGCCTTCAGATCGAGCAGGTACACACTCAGCGAAGAACTCATACCGCGAGGCTAACGCCGCCCACTGACAACCCACTTGGCGACACCCTCCCCGCCCCGCGGCGCCCCTCCCGGCAGGCACCCGGCCGCGCGGGCCGGCCGCTACCCCTCCGCCGGCGCCCGGCCCGTCAGCGCCGCCAGACTGGAGCGGACGTGGCTCATGTGGGCCCGCATCTCCTCCTGCGCCTCCTGGTGCTCGCGCAGGATCCGGTCCGTCTCGCGCCCCGTCCGCTCCTCCCGGACCCGCGCCTGCGCCACCAGCTCCTCCGCCCGCGCCTCCGCGTCCTCCTGGCCGTGCCGCGCCGACTCCTCCGCCTCCGCGTACCCGCGCCGCGCCTCCGCCAGCCGCGCCTCCGCGTACCGCTCCAGCTCCGCGTACCGCGCGTCCTGCTCGTCCGCCCCCGCCGCCAGCTCCCGCCCCGACGCGTCCCAGCGCTCGACCTGCTCCTGCTCCCGCTCCGCGAGCAGCGCCCGCGCCCGGCGCCCCGTCTCCGCCAGCGCGGCCTGCGCCTCGGACCGCCAGCCCGCCGCGTCCTCGCGCGCCTCCGCCCGCAGCCCGTCCGCCTCCCGCTGCGCCCGCAGCAGCCCCTGCCGCGCCCGCACCTCGGTCTGCTCGCGCACCGCCTCCGCGTCGTGCCGCGCCAGCTCGGCCACCCGGTCGGCATGCGCCTCGGCCGCACCCGCCGCCTCCGCCGCGTCCGCCCGGGCCTCCTCCCGCAGGACCTCCGCCTCCTCCTGCGCCAGCTGCAGGATCCGCCGTGCCCGCTCGCTCAGCTCGTCGTACGTCTGCGGGGCCAGCGCGGCCACCGCCGCACGCAACCGCTCGGCCTCCGCCTCCATCTGACGGGCCAGCACGGTCAGCCGCGCCACCCGCTCCCAGGCCTCGTCCCGGCTGCCGGACAGCCGCGCGAGATAGCGGTCGACTTCGTCCGTCCGGTAGCCACGACCGCGCACAGTCGCAAAGGGTGCAGTCATCCTGGGAGCGCCTCTCTCGCGGGGATTGCTGTCAAGGATGCGTCATTTGCTCGCAGAAGCCGGAATGGCCGGGCCGGGTCCCCCACACGAGGGGACCCGGCCCGGCCACACGCACGCTCACCGCGTCAGAGCAGTCCGTCCCACATCTGCTCCAGCAGCACCGACCACCAGCTCTCCGGCGAAGCCAGCGCCGCGCTGTCCAGACCGGCCAGATTCGCCTGGAAATCGACGGTCCAGTGCCCTGCCTGCTCCGGCGTCAGATGCTGACGCAGCCGCCACATGTGACCCAGCATCGCCAGCGAACGTGCGAACTGCGGCAGGCTCGAATTCACGAACTGCGGCGGCACGGGCGCCCCGCCGGGACCGGCCTCCACCGGCACCGCCACTATGTGCGCCGTCCCGTACTGGACGCACAGCGCCTTGCCGAAGTCACTGCCGACGACCAGGTACGAGCCCGCGTCCGACGCCGGCTGCACCCCGCGCTGCGCCGCCAGCTCGGCCAGCGTCGGCACCGGCTGACCCGGCACCGCCTGCGCCCAGAAGAACGGCCCGAAATCGACCGGCAGACCCGCCCACATCAGGGTCTGCGCCACGATCTCCGGCACGCCCTGGCGCGACACCGCCCGCTGGTCGAAACGGAACACGCCCTGCGGCCCGAAGGCACCCGCCAGCTCCTGCGCGATCGCGTCCATCGGGATCGCCGGCTGGAGCGGGACCTGCGGCAGCGGCGCCCGGACCGGCGCGGGACGCGCGGGCCCGTCCGCCACCTGGTGCAGCTCACCCTGATGGGTGAGCAGGTGGCGCATGCCCTGCTGACGGCCCGCGTGGTCGGTCCCGTACGGGGCCACGCTCGTGATCCGCACCTGCGGCCAGGTCTCGCGGATCATCCGGGCGCAGTAACCACCGGGCAGCTCACAGGAGGCCAGCTCGGTGTGCAGCTCCAGCACCTGCTGCGGCGGCACGTTCATCGCGCGGAGCTCGTACAGGATCTGCCACTCCGGGTGCGGCGTACCGGGCGCCGAGCGGCGGATCAGCTGCTGCTCGGAGCCGTCGGGCGCGCGGTAGCGCAGCACCGCCTGGTAGCCGGGGCCGACCGTGGGCGCACCGGACGGGGCCTGCGGCGGCTGCCCCGCCGGACCGGGCGGCGGGCCGGGGGGCGTGCCGGGCGGACCGGGCGGCTGCACCGCACCGGGACCGGCCAGCATGGTCGCGGCGTGGTGCGCACCGGCTCCGGGCGCACCAGGAGCACCGGGCGCGCCAGGAGCACCGGGAGGCCCCGGCGGCTGCACGACCGCGGGTCCGGCGAGCATCGTCGCGGCATGGTCCAGCCCCCCGCCCAGCGAACCGGACGCACCAGGAGCACCGGGAGCACCAGGCGGACCGGGAGGCGTCGGCGCACCGGGAGCCCCGGGCGGACCGGGCGGCTGCACCACACCGGGCGCCGCCAGCATGGTCGCGGCCTGGTGCGCACCGGCCCCGGGCGCACCGGGCGCACCGGGAGCAGCAGGCGCCCCGGGCGCACCCGGGGGCGCCGGCGGAGCCGGAGGACCGGGCGGACCGGGAGGCGCCGGCGGGCCGGGCGGCTGCACCACGGCGGGACCGGCGAGCATGGTCGCGGCATGGTCCAGCCCCCCGCCCAGCGAACCGGACGCACCAGGAGCACCGGGAGCACCAGGCGCCCCGGGCGGACCAGGAGGCGCCGGCGGCACACCCGGAGCCCCCGGCGTCATGCCCGGCGCGGCCAGCATCGTGGCGGCGTACTGCGCCCCGCCACCGGGCGCACCGGGAGCCCCAGGAGCACCCGGAGCCCCGGGCGCACCAGCCGGCGGCACCGGCGGCGCCTGCGGCGGCTGCGGCGGCGCCTGCGCGACACCGCCCGGCGGGGACACGCGGGCACGGCTCGTCGGCGCGTCGGCGATGGACCCGGCATCCGCCGGAACCGACAGCGCCGGAGCCACGGTCGTCCTCGGCAGCTGGCTGCCACCCGCCATCAGCGTGGTCTTGGCCTCCGGGGCCACCCCCGAGGCGGAGGGCGCGTCATCCAGGTCGGAGCCGGAGAGCGGCGGCGCGAACACCGTGGCGGGCAGCGGAACGGAGCCGTCCTCGGCGCCGGAGTTCACGTCCGTCCCGGCCCACGGCGTGGACCCGGCCGGCACCCCGTCGTTCGCGGTCGGCTCGTACGGCACCTCGCCCCCGCGCCCGAGCGGAACCGGACCGGCGCCCGAAGAACCGACACCGGCACCGGCACCGGCACCGGCACCGGCACCGGAACCGACACCCGCACCCGCACCCGAAGAGCCCGCCGGCGGGATCCCCGCCCGGTCCGCCGCCTCCTGCAGCCACTGCGGCGGCGTCAGCATGAACGAGGTCTGCTCCGAATCGATCCGCGGCGGCGGAACCGAAGCCTCCGAAGCCGCCGACGCGGCAGCGGCCCCGTATTCCTCCTCGTACCGCCGGATCACCTCACCCACCGGCAGCCCCGGCCACAACGTCACCTCGCCGCTGTCCCGCGCGATGACCAGCCGCTGCCGGCCGCCGCCGGACACCGGACCGGCCGCCCGGTCCTCGGCCCACACCACGAACCCGAGCCCGAACTCCCGCACCCGCACCTCACGGTGCTGGTACGCGGGCACGTCCCCGTTGATCCACTCCTCGGCGCGCTCCTGCGCCTGCGCGAACGTCACCACGACGCCGTCACCCCTCACCCATGCCGGCGCCGGACACTGCAACCGAACGCGCGAATCCGCCGTCCACCATCAGACCGGCCACCGTCTCCAGCTCCGGCGGGTTACCCGCCAACCGCTCCAGGAAGGCATCGAAATCGGCACCGCACGGCAGCAACAGACGCTCCACCCGCTCCTGCACCGTCCAGCCGTCCCGGTCGCGCGCGTCGTCGTAGGGGGAGAACCAGACGGAGCCCACGCCCTCGCCCCTCACCTTCACCGCGAGCAGCCCGCCCTGCACGAAGGCGACGCACAGGTAGTCCTTCGTCAGGTGGTCCCGCAGACACTTGTTCACGTACACCAGGTCGTTGACCGCCGCCTCCTCACGCACCGTGAAGAACGGCTGGTCCACCAGCAGCCCCAGCTCCACCAGCAGCCCCGCGCCCACCGGCGCGCAGCCGCCCGCCGCCTTCAGGAACGAGCGGTACGCCTCCGGCAGCCGGTAGCCGAGGTCCTCCTCGACGCCCTGCACCTGCGGCTCCGACACCGACACCAGGGCCTTCGGCAGCCCCAGGTGCGCCGGACGCGCCTCCTGCAGCGGCCGCGCCCCGCGCTTGTCGTGGTCCACGGGAGCGGTCGCCAGACCGGCGTGGTGCCGCAGCAGCGCCTTCACCTCGACCGGGACCAGCTCCATCCGCCGCGAGCCCGCGACGTGGTGCCAGGTCCAGCCGTGCGGGGTCGCCACCGGGCCCACCGTGTCCCACAGCGGGTGGGCGGCGGCACGCATCGCCGCGTTGGCGGACACGAAGTCCGTCAGGCGCAGCTCGTCCACGCCGAAGCCCTCCGGGGGCTCGGCGATCTCCACGGCCGCGCGCGCGTAGCGCGAGAAATCGGGATGACCGTTGGCGTCCATCCGCACTCCGTGGGGATGCCGAGCAGCCCGGACCGGGTCCGGGAAGTGCACGACCTGCCCCGAGTAAGCGGCGTTGGGTGGCGCGGCCTGCTGCCCGAGCCGACCTGTCGTCATGGCGGTAGCCCCCTGCTGGATCTGGCTGGTTCACCACAGCCTATGTGCTCGGGCAAGACCCTCACCCGCCCCCGAGCCGCGCGTGCGCCGACGGGGCGGGAACATCCGAATTGATACGAATATTCGACCCCGCTTCCGCGCGACAGGTGACATTTGACAGGCTGTCCCGCAGCACGGGGGCGTGCGCGACAGCGACCACCACCGCCGCCACGGGAGGGAAGAGCAACCATGCAGACCGCGACCACACGGACCGCGACCACACAGAACGCGGCACCCCGCACGGGCCGCCCGCAGCCGGCCGACACCGGCTCCGCCGGCGACCCCCGGCTGCGCTGGAGCAGCACCGGCACCGCCCAGACCACGCCCGTGCTCCGCTTCCGCCGCGACGGCATCCTGCCCACCGTCGCCGCCGCCCTCTCCGTCCGCGGCGAAACCCTCACCGGCACCGCCGGCAAGGGCGACCAGCCGCCCGCCCTGCACCCGCTCGTCCAGGACTTCCACGACACCCTCACCAGCGGCCAGCGCGAACGCTTCACCGGACGGTGTCCCGAAGCGATCCTGCTCTCCCGCCACCTGGCCGCCGTCGAGGGCGCCCGCAGCAAGCGCGCCTCCCGCAAGCCGCTCTCCGCGAGCGAGGCCCGCCGCTCCCTCAAGCACGCCCGCATCACCGCCCGCCACATCCGCGAGGACGGCGACCCCCTGCACGGCACCTACGCGCCGCCCTGCCGCTCCTGCGACGCGCTCCTCAACCACTTCGGCGTACGCCCCGTCGACCTCACCCACCCCGAGTAGCCACCATGACCGCGTCCTCCGCCTCCTACGACCGCTCCTCGGCCACCCGATTCCCCGGACCCGTGGACTCCGCCCTGCGCACCGCCGGATGGGAACCCGGCCGCTGGGACATCAAGCAGGCCGAATACTGGGCCGACGCCCTGCGCGACCACACCACCCCCGCCGGCCACCGGCACACCGTCTTCCCCGCCGCCGTCGAGGCCTGGGCCGAATTCGGCGGCCTCACCCTCCGCGCACCGGGCCCGGGCCGCCAGATAGCCCCGACCCCCGTACGCGTCGACCCGCTGACGGGCCTGCACCTCGCCCGCACCTTCGCCGACCTCGGACGGGCCCTCTCCACCCAGCTCAGCCCGCTCGGCGCCGGCACCGACGGCGGCTCCCACCTCGCCATCGACCGCGAAGGCCGCGTCTACCTCGTCGACCACACCGGCGACTGGTACCTCGGCTCCGGACTCGACGAGGCCCTCACCCTCCTCCTCACCGGCCTCCAGCCCGCCCGCCTCACCACCGGCTGACGGGCCCCGCGGCGCCTACCGGGCCGGCAGCACCGCCGACACCTTGAACCCGCCCCCGTCCGTCGGCCCGGACACGAACACCCCGCCCAGCCCCAGCACCCGCTCCCGCATCCCGAGCAGCCCGTTCCCCCCGCTGGGCAGATCGGCGCCCCGCGCCTCCCCCTCGCACGGCCCGTTCTCCACCTGCATGGCCATCTCCCCCTCCCGGTGCGCCAGCCGTACGACGACCCGCGCGCCCGGAGCGTGCTTGTGGCAGTTGGTCAGCGCCTCCTGCACCACCCGGTACGCCGTCTGCTCCACCTCCGGCCGGTAGCCGCCGCCCTCACCCTGCACACACACCTCGACGGCCATCCCGGCCGCCCGCGACTGCCCGACCAGCGCCTCCAGCTCCCCCAGCGTCGGCCCTTCCTCCAGCACCATCGGCCCCGACACCTCCCGCACCGCCGGCCGGCTCTCCTTCGCCGGAGCCCGCAGCACGCCCAGCATCTCCCGCAGCTCCGTCAACGCCTGGCGCCCCATGTCACCCACCAGCGCCGCGTTCCGCACCGCCTTCACGGGGTCCTTCGCGGCCACCGCCTGCAGCGCCGCCGCGTGCACCACCATCAGCGACACCCGGTGCGCCACCACGTCGTGCATCTCCCGCGCGATGCGCGTCCGCTCCTCCTGGCGGGCCCACTCGGCCCGCTCCTCCGCCCGGTCCGCCAGCAGCGACAGCTCCCGCTCCAGCGAGTCCGCCCGCTCCTGCAGGCTCTCCATCAGCCGGCGCCGCGCGCCCACGTACAGCCCGAGCAGCACCGGCGGCACGGTCAGCGCCACCGCCATGAACACGGACAGCACGATCACGAGCGTGCCGTCGGCCTCCACGTCCCCGCGGGTCTGCACGTACGTCACCACGAACGTCCCGGCCAGCGACATCGCGGCCAGCGTCGCGACGACCCGCCGGGGCACCTCGCAGGCGGCCAGCGTGTACAGCCCCACCACGCCGAGCAGGAAGCCCATCGTGGCCGGCGTGACCGCGATCCCGACGAGCACCACCGCCACGGGCCAGCGCCGGCGCAGCACCAGCACGGACCCCGCCAGCAGCCCGAACAGCACCCCGGCCCACACCGGCACCCCGGCCTCACGCGCGGTCGGCACCCCCTCGAAGGCGCACTCGACGGCGGAGGCCACCCCGAGCCCCACGTCGAGCACGGCCCCCCGCCGCCGCTCCCACCACCAGGGCCCGTCCCGGCCCGTCCCCTCGCGCTCATCCCCCGTACTGGTCATGCCGTCCAGCGTACGCAGCGGGCCCGGCCCGGTGGCGGGCCGAAATCCCGGGAACCGCCGGAGGCCGAAAGGCACCGGTCCGCACCGCCGTTTTGACCGTCGCGTCGAGGGGGCAGGGTGCGGCATAGTAGGAGCGATCAACTTGGACTGGGACGACCAACTGTCCGTTTCAAGTTGATTGGCCATCCCCTGTGGTGTAATTGGCAGCACTGAGGCTTTTGGTGCCTTATGTCCGGGTTCGAGTCCTGGCGGGGGAGCTTGGCACAGGCGGGTCCCGACCTCACGGTCGGGACCCGGCCTCGTTTTCGGACTGTGACCCCCCGCTATCCTTCACGGGTCCACCCCCGAAGCCGAAGGGCCCACCCGTGAGCGCAACCCGCCCGGCAGCCGTCGTCGTACTCGCAGCGGGTGAGGGCACCCGCATGAAGTCGGCCACACCCAAGGTTCTGCACGAGATCGCCGGGCGCTCGCTCGTCGGTCACGTGGTCGCGGCCTCCCGCGAGCTGGACCCGACCCACCTCGTGGTCGTCGTGGGCCACGCCCGCGAGCAGGTCGCCGCGCACCTCGCCGACGTCGACGCCGGCGTCCGCACCGCCGTCCAGTACGAGCAGAACGGCACCGGCCACGCCGTCCGCATGGCCCTCGAAGAGCTCGGCGGCCAGCTGACCGGCACCGTGATCGTCGTCTGCGGCGACACCCCGCTGCTCACCGGCGAGACCCTGCGCGCCCTCGCGGCCACCCACGAGGCCGACGGCAACGCCGTCACCGTGCTCACCGCCGAGGTCCCCGACTCCACCGGCTACGGCCGCATCGTCCGCGACCCGGCCACGGGCGCCGTGACCGCGATCGTCGAGCACAAGGACGCCACCGACGCGCAGCGCGCGATCCGGGAGATCAACTCCGGGGTCTTCGCCTTCGACGGCGCGCTGCTCGCGGACGCGCTCGGCAAGGTGCGCACGGACAACAGCCAGGGCGAGGAGTACCTCACCGACGTGCTCGGGATCCTGCGCGAGGCGGGCCACCGCGTCGGCGCGGCGGTCGGCAGCGACCACCGCCAGATCCTGGGCATCAACAACCGGGTGCAGCTGGCCGAGGCGCGCGCGCTGCTGAACGCGCGGCTGCTGGAGCGGGCGATGCTGGCCGGCGTGACGGTGGTGGACCCGGCGAGCGTGTTCGTGGACGTGACGGTCACCTTCGGGCAGGACGCGGTGGTCCACCCGGGTACGCAGCTGCTCGGCGCGACGCACATCGGCGAGGGGGCCGAGGTCGGCCCGAACACCCGGCTGAAGGACACCCGCGTGGGCGCCGGCGCCCGAGTGGACAACGCGGTCGCGGACTCCGCGGTGATCGGCGACCTGGCCTCGGTGGGTCCGTTCGCGTACCTGCGTCCGGGGACGAACCTGGGTGTGAAGTCGAAGGCCGGCACGTACGTCGAGATGAAGAACGCGACGATCGGCGAGGGCACCAAGGTGCCCCACCTGTCGTACGTGGGCGACGCGACGATCGGCGAGTACTCGAACATCGGCGCGGCGAGCGTGTTCGTCAACTACGACGGCGAGCACAAGCACCACACCACGGTCGGCTCACACTGCAAGACGGGTTCGGACAACATGTTTGTGGCTCCCGTCACCATCGGGGACGGCGCCTACACGGCCGCCGGCTCGGTGATCACGAAGGATGTGCCGCCCGGCGCGCTGGCCGTGGCCCGTGGCCAGCAGCGGAATATCGAGGGTTGGGTGGCCCGCAAGCGTCCCGGCAGCGCGGCGGCGACGGCCGCGCAGTCGTCGGCGGAGAAGGACTCCGGCAGCCATTGAGGTGAACTGACCGGAAACAGGTACGCCCAGGACGGCGTACCGTGATAGGTGCACGCAATTCGGCTGGCTCACCGTGTGCGGGACGGACGCACACGGGGGCGAGCAGCTTTCACACGTCTGAGGAGACAGTGCTGTGACCGGGATCAAGACGACCGGCGAGAAGAAGCTGATGCTCTTCTCCGGCCGCGCCCACCCCGAGCTGGCCGAGGAGGTCGCGCACCAGCTCGGTGTCGGCCTCGTGCCGACCAAGGCTTTCGACTTCGCGAACGGTGAGATCTACGTCCGCTTCCAGGAGTCGGCTCGCGGCGCGGACTGCTTCCTGATCCAGAGCCACACGGCTCCGATCAACAAGTGGATCATGGAGCAGCTGATCATGATCGACGCGCTGAAGCGCGCGTCGGCCCGCTCCATCACCGTGATCATCCCGTCCTACGGGTACGCCCGCCAGGACAAGAAGCACAAGGGCCGCGAGCCGATCTCGGCCCGCCTGGTCGCGGACCTGCTGAAGACCTCGGGTGCGGACCGCATCCTGACGGTCGACCTGCACACCGACCAGATCCAGGGCTTCTTCGACGGTCCGGTGGACCACCTGTCGGCCCTGAACGTCCTCGCGGACTACGTGGGCGCCAAGGTGGACCGCACGAAGCTGACGGTCGTCTCCCCGGACGCCGGCCGCGTCCGCGTGGCCGACCGCTGGTGCGACCGCCTGGACGCGCCGCTGGCGATCGTGCACAAGCGCCGCGACAAGGACGTCGCCAACCAGGTGACCGTCCACGAGGTCGTCGGTGAGGTCAAGGGCCGCGTCTGCGTCCTGGTCGACGACATGATCGACACGGGTGGCACGATCTGCGCCGCCGCCGAGGCGCTGTTCGCGCACGGCGCGGAGGACGTCATCGTGACGGCCACGCACGGCATCCTGTCGGGCCCGGCGGCCGACCGCCTGAAGAACTCCAAGGTCAGCGAGTTCATCTTCACGAACACCCTGCCGGACCCGTCCGACCTGGAGCTCGACAAGATCACGGTCCTGTCGATCGCCCCGATGATCGCCCGCGCGGTGCGCGAGGTCTTCGAGGACGGTTCGGTGACGAGCCTGTTCGAGGAACAGCAGTAGGACTCGACGCCCCAGGGCTAGATCCTTTTGGGCACGGCCTCCCCGCCGGGTACACTCGATGAGTTGCTCGGCGAGGGAGGCCGTACCTGTTTTCCGGTACGGGTGCTCCGTTATCGACGCGCTCTTCGTAGCAGGCCGTTCCGGCCGGGTGACCGTATTCGTTCGTTTCCGTCACCCCACGAGGAGTGAGCATGTCCGAGATCAAGCTTTCCGCCCAGCTGCGTGACGTCTTCGGCAAGGGCGCTGCCCGCCAGGCCCGCCGCGACGCCCTCACCCCCGGCGTCATCTACGGCCACGGCACCGCCCCGAAGCACGTCAACGTCCCGGCCCACGCCCTGATGATGGCCCTGAAGACCCCGAACGCGCTGCTCTCCCTGGACATCGCGGGCGACGGCACCGAGCTGGTCATCCCGAAGGCCGTGCAGCGCCACCCCCTGAAGCGCACCATCTCGCACGTCGACTTCCTGATCGTCCAGAAGGGCGAGAAGATCACGGTCGAGGTTCCGGTCGTGACCGAGGGCGACCTGGCCGCCGGCGGCAACCTGCTGGAGACCCTCCTCACCACCGTCGCCGTCGAGGCCGAGGCCACCCACATCCCGACCGAGATCACCGTCTCGATCGCGGGCCTGGAGGCCGGTGCCACGGTGCACGCCTCCGACCTGGTCCTGCCGGCCGGCACCACGCTGGCCGTCGACGGTGAGACCGCCGTCCTGCAGGTCGTCGCCCCGCAGGCCGAGGAGCCGGCCGCCGAGGCCGCCGAGGGCACCGAGGCCTGAGCCTCGCCCCACCTCAGCAGTTGCTGACCGACCGCCGTCCGGCTCCACTGGAGCGGGACGGCGGTCGTTCTCGTTCACGGGCTTGTCCACGGGTTTGTTCACGGGTTTGTTCACGGGTTTAAGGAGCTTTTGATGTCGGACGACGCGGCGCCGTGGCTGATCGTCGGTCTCGGTAACCCGGGGGCGGAGTACGCCGGCAACCGCCACAACATCGGTTTCATGGTGGCGGACCTGCTCGCGGAGCGGATCGGCGGAAAGTTCAAGGCGCACAAGGCGCGGGCGCAGGTGATCGAGGGCCGGATGGGACCGCCGGGACCGCTGAACCGCCGGGTGGTGATCGCGAAGCCGATGTCGTTCATGAACCTCTCGGGCGGTCCGGTGACGGCGCTGCGGGACTTCTACAAGGTCCCGGTCGAGCGGATCGTGGCGGTCCACGACGAGCTGGACATCGACTACGCGACGCTGCGCCTGAAGCTGGGCGGCGGCGACAACGGCCACAACGGGCTGAAGTCGATGACGAAGTCGATGGGCGCGGAGTACCACCGGGTGCGGTGCGGCATCGGCCGTCCGCCGGGCCGGATGCAGGTGGCGGACTTCGTGCTGAAGGACTTCTCCTCCACGGAGCGCAAGGAGCTGGACTGGTTCGTGGACCGGTCGGCGGACGCGGTGGAGTGCCTGGTCCAGGAGGGCCTGGAGCGCGCCCAGTCGGCCTACAACTCCTGACGTACGAGGAAGCCCCCGCCGGACGGCGGGGGCTTCCTGCGTGTCCGGGGCCGGTCAGCCGGTGTTGCGCAGGCCGGCGGCGACGCCGTTGACGGTGAGCAGCAGGGCACGGGCCAGCAGCGGGTCCGGGTCCTCGCCGCGGGCGGCGGCCTGGCGCTGGCGGGCCAGCAGGGAGACCTGGAGGTAGGAGATCGGGTCCAGGTAGGCGTCGCGGACGGCGAAGGTCTGCTGGAGGACCGGCTGGGAGTCCAGGAGCTGCTCCCCGCCGGTGATGCGCAGGACCTCGCGGACGGTGAGTTCGTGTTCGGCCTGGATGCGGTCGAAGACGTGCTTCAGCTCGTCGGGGACGAGGGTGTCGACGTAGTGGCGGGCGATCCGCAGGTCGGTCTTGGCCAGCGTCATCTCGACGTTGGACAGGAAGTTGCGGAAGAAGTGCCAGCGCTCGCCCATCTCGACGAGGACGGTGTCCTGGCCGGCCTCGCGCAGGGCCTTGAGGCCGGAGCCGACGCCGTACCAGCCGGGGACGATCTGGCGGGACTGGGTCCAGCCGAAGACCCACGGGATGGCGCGGAGGCCGTCGAGGCCGGCGCCGGAGTCGGGGCGGCGGGAGGGCCGGGACCCGAGGTGCAGGTCGGCGAGCTGGTCGACGGGGGTGGCCGCGAAGAAGTACGCGGGCAGGTCCGGGTCCTCGACGAGTTCGCGGTAGGCGCCGTGCGCGGCGTCCGAGACGATCTCCATGGCCGCGTCCCAGCGGGTGAGGGCGTCGTCGGACTGGCGGGGGGCGGTGTGCAGGGCGGAGGCCTGGAGGGTGGCCGCGACGGTCAGCTCCAGGTTCTCGCGGGCCAGGGAGGGGACGAGGTACTTGTCGGAGATGACCTCGCCCTGCTCGGTGACCTTGATCTCGCCTTCGAGGGTGCCCCAGGGCTGGGCGAGGATCGCGTCGTGCGAGGGGCCGCCGCCGCGGCCGACGGTGCCGCCGCGGCCGTGGAAGAGGCGCAGGCGCACGCCGTGGCGGTGGGCCACGTCGCGCAGGCGGCGCTGCGCGCGGTGGATCTCCCACTGGCTGGTGGTGATGCCGCCGAACTTGCTGGAGTCGGAGTAGCCGAGCATGACCTCCTGGACGTCGCCGCGCAGGGACACGAGGCGGCGGTAGGAGGGGTCGGCGAGCATCTCGTCGAGGATGACGTCGGCCGCGCGGAGCTCGTCGGTGGTCTCCAGGAGCGGAACGATGCCGATCTTGGCCCAGCCTGCGTGGAGGTCGACGAGGCCGGCTTCGCGGGCGAGGACGGCGGCGGCGAAGACGTCGTCGGCGCCCTGGCACATCGAGATGATGTAGGACTCGATGACCTCGGGGCCGAACTTCTCGAAGGCGTCCTTGATGGCGAAGAAGACCCCGAGGGTCTTGTGGCCGGCGGCGTCGAGGGGGGCCGGGGTGGGCGCGAGGGGGCGGCGCGAGCGGAGTTCCTTGGCGAGGAGCTTCTGCCGGTAGTCGCGCGGCATGTCGGCGTAGCGCCAGGACTCCTCGCCGAGCCGGTCGAAGAGCTGGCCCAGGGCGTGGTGGTGGGCGTCGGCGTGCTCGCGTACGTCCATGGTGGCGAGCTGCAGGCCGAACGCGGCCAGGGTGCGGATGGTGCGGTCCATGCGGCCGTCGGCGAAGAGGGCGCCGCGGTGTTCGCGCAGGGAGGTCTGGATGAGGGTGAGGTCGGTGAGGAGCTCGGCGGTGCCGAGGTAGTCGCGGCCCTCCTCGTGGGGGGTGCCCTTGGCGAGGCGCTCGCGGGTGTTGAGGAGCTTCTGCCGGATGCAGGTGGCCTTGAGGCGGTAGGGCTCCTCGGCGTTCAGCCGCTTGTAGCGGGGGCTGATCTCCGGGAGGCGCTCCAGGTCGGCCTGGAGCGAGGCGAGGAGCTCCTCGGTGGCGCCCGCGATGCGGATGGAGTTGGAGAGCAGGCTGCGCAGGAAGTCGACGAGTTCGAGGGCGTCGGTGATGCCGTGCTCGTGCTGCAGGATCAGGACGTCGCGGGTGACCTGCGGGGTGACGTTGGGGTTGCCGTCGCGGTCGCCGCCGATCCAGGTGCCGAAGGTGAGGGGGCGGGTGCCGGCGGGCAGTTCGACGCCGACGCGCTGGAGTTCGGCGGCCAGGTCCTCGAGGACGTCGCCGACGGCGCCGGCGTGGAGTTCGTCGAGGTAGTAGATGGCGTTGCGGGCCTCGTCGGCGGGCTCGGGGCGTACGACGCGCAGCTCGTCGGTCTGCCAGACGAGGTCGATGTTCTCGGCGAGCCGCAGGTCGTGGCGGCGGCGTTCGCCGGCGCCGGAGACGGGCTCCTCCAGGAGGGCGGCGATGCGGCGCAGCTTGTTGAGGACGCTGCGGCGGGCCGCCTCGGTGGGGTGGGCGGTGAAGACGGGGCGGACGTTGAGGTTCTTGACCGTCTCGCGCAGGTGCTCGGGGTCGGCGTCCTTGAGCATGTCGGCGGTGCGGGCGAGGAGCCCGCCCTCGGCGGCGCGGTGGGCGCGCAGTTCCTTGCCGCGGTGCACCTGCTCGGTGACGTTGGCGAGGTGGAAGTAGGTGGAGAAGGCGCGCACCAGCTTGGCGGCGGTCTCCAGGTCGATGTCGCCGAGGAGGGCCGCGGCGGCTTCGCCGTCGGTGCGGGTCAGGGCGCGGACCCGTTCGACGAGGTCGAGGAGTTCCTGGCCTTCCTGGCGGACGAGGGTCTCGCCGAGGAGGTCGCCGAGGCGGCGGATGTCCGCGCGCAGCTCCGCGTTCGCCGTCTGCGCCGTCCGCGTGGGGGCGGAGGGGTCGGCGGGCTGGGTGACGGGGGCCTGGGCGGCCTGGTCAGCACTGCTCACAGGTGCGGCTCCTTGCAGTGTTCGAGCGCTACTGGGCTGTGGGCTCCCGGGGGTGTGCGGCCGTGCCGGTCGTGCTGCGCAGCCCGGGCTGCCCGTGCGGACCGCGCTGTCCGACGACACCAGGATAGGTGGACTGTCCCTGTGCCCTGGCAGAGCGCCCGCTCTTTGGACTCGGTTCGCGCGGGTGGCGTCGTCACGGGGTCGTCATGAGGTCGTCGTGGGGTCGTCGTGGCGTCGTCACTGTTGCCGCGGGGGTCGCCTTTGCCATACTTACGTTGCCGTAGGTTACGGATCCGTAGGTCCGTGTCCCGGCGCCTGCCGGCTTCTCACCCCCCAGGGGAACCCCACCATGACCATGAGTCCCGGACTGATCGAGGATTCCTCGGCGGCTTCCGCGCCCTCCGCGACGCGCGGTGGTGAGCAGAAGCGCTCCGTGGAGCAGATCGCGCTGCTGCTGTTCATCACCCTGCCGTTCCTGGCGCTGCTGGCGGCGGTGCCGCTGGCCTGGGGCTGGGGGGTGACCTGGCTGGACCTGGGCCTGATGGTGTTCATGTACTTCCTGGCGTGTCACGGGATCACCATCGGCTTCCACCGTTATTTCACGCACGGTTCCTTCAAGGCGAAGCGGCCGCTGCGGATCGTGCTGGCGGTCATGGGGTCGATGGCGGTGGAGGGGCCCCTGGTGCGGTGGGTGGCGGACCACCGCAAGCACCACAAGTACTCCGACCACGAGGGCGACCCGCATTCGCCGTGGCGGTTCGGGGAGACGGTGCCGGCGCTGATGAAGGGCCTGTGGTGGGCGCACATCGGCTGGCTGTTCGACGAGGAGCAGACCAACCAGCAGAAGTACGCCCCGGACCTGATCAAGGACCCGGCGATCCGGCGGATCAGCCGCGACTTCGTGTTCTGGACCGTGGTGTCGCTGGCCGTCCCCCCGCTGGTGGGCGGGCTGGTGACGATGTCCTGGTGGGGCGCGTTCACGGCGTTCTTCTGGGGTTCCCTGGTGCGCGTGGCGCTGTTGCACCACGTGACGTGGTCGATCAACTCGATCTGTCACGCGGTGGGGAAGCGGCCGTTCAAGTCGCGGGACCGGTCGGGCAACGTGTGGTGGCTGGCGGTGCTGTCGTGCGGTGAGTCGTGGCACAACCTGCACCACGCGGACCCGACCTCGGCGCGGCACGGGGTGCTGCGCGGGCAGGTGGATTCGAGTGCGCGGCTGATCCGCTGGTTCGAGCTGCTGGGCTGGGCCTGGGACGTGCGCTGGCCGTCCGGGGCGCGGATCGACGCCCGGCGCAGGGACAACACGCCGAACGCGGCATGATGGGGGACGTGGCGATCGACGGCAGCAGTTCCAGCAGCGACAAGCCCAGGCGAGGACGCCGGGTCCGGATGACGGGCGCCGAACGGCGCCAGCAACTGCTGGACATCGGCCGCACCCTGTTCGCGGAGAAGGGTTTCGAGGGCACTTCGGTGGAGGAGATCGCGGCGAAGGCCGGGGTGTCCAAGCCGGTGGTGTACGAGCACTTCGGCGGCAAGGAGGGCCTGTACGCGGTGGTCGTGGACCGCGAGATGCGGCAGTTGCTGGACGGGGTGACGGGCGCGCTGACGGCCGGGCATCCGCGGGAGCTGCTGGAGCAGGCGGCGTTCGCGCTGCTGGACTACATCGAGAACTACACGGACGGTTTCCGGATCCTGGTGCGGGATTCGCCGGTGGCACAGTCGACGGGCACGTTCGCGTCGCTGATCAGTGACATCGCCACGCAGGTGGAGGACATCCTGGGGCTGGAGTTCAAGGCCCGGGGCTTCGATCCGAAGCTGGCGCCGCTGTACGCGCAGGCGCTGGTGGGGATGGTGGCGCTGACGGGCCAGTGGTGGCTGGAGACGCGGCGGCCGGAGAAGGCGGAGGTGGCGGCGCACCTGGTGAACCTGGCCTGGCACGGGCTGGAGAACCTGGAGGCGCGGCCGCGGCTGGTGGGCCACCGCAAGAGCTGAGGCCCGCGGGAGGCCGCGGATGCGACGGCCGAGGATGCGACGGCCGAGGATGCGACGGCCGAGGATGCGACGGCCGAGGATGCGACGGCGCCCCGTCACCGGAGGTTTCCGGTGGCGGGGCGCCGTCGCGTCGCCGTGCGGGGGCGTGCGGGCCGGGCGGTGCGCCGGCCTGCTGTCGTGCCGTCGGGCCGTCAGCCGTCCGCGGGGCCGCCGGCGCCGGGGGCGTGGGGCTCCAGGAATTCGAGCCGGTTGCCCACGGGGTCGTGGGAGTAGAAGCGCCGGTGGCCCGGCAGGTTGTCGTCCCAGACGACGTCGGCGCCGCGTTCGCGGAGTCTGTCCGCGTACGCCTCGATGCCGGTCACCCGCAGCCCGGGGTGCGCCTTGCGGGCCGGCCGGAAGTCCTCTTCCACGCCCAGGTGCAGCTGTACGCCTCCGGCGGTGAACCAGCAGCCCCCGCGCGCGGCGAGGACGGGCGGTTTGGAGATCTCCCGCATGCCCAGGACGTCTTGGTAGTAGGCGCGCAGCTTGTCCTCCGACCCGGGCGGCGCGGCGAGTTGGACGTGGTCGACTGCGGTCAGCACGGTCATGCCTCCTTGTGGGCGACGGCGAAGATGCGGCGGAACGGGAAGACGGTGCCCCGGGGGCCGGGCGGGTAGGCGGCGCGCAGGGCCTCGCGGTATTCGGCGAGGAAGGTGTCGACGGCCTCGCGGTCCTCGCCGAGGGCGGTGAGGACGGGCCGCAGGGCGGTGCCCTTGACCCAGTCGAGGACGGGGTCGGCGCCCTGGAGGAGCTGGGAGTAGGTGGTCTCCCAGACGTCGACGGCGCAGCCGAGTTCGGTGAAGCGGGCCAGGTACTCGGCGGGTTCGAGGATGTGGATGTAGCGGGCGCCGTGTCCGGCGAGGCGGTCGCGCCAGCGCGGGGTGTCGCACAGTTCGGCGAGGAGCCGGTGGCTGGGGGCGGTGAAGTTGCCGGGGATCTGGAAGGCGAAGGTGCCGCCGGGGCGCAGGCCGTTGATCCAGGCGGCGAAGGAGCCGGGGTGGCTGGGCACCCACTGCAGGGCCGCGTTGGAGACGATCAGGTCGTACGTCTCCTCGGGCATCCAGTCGGCGAGGTCGGCGTGGCGGAAGTCGAGGCGGCCGCCGCCGGGGGTGGGTCCGGCGTGTTCGGCGGTGGCGCGCTGGAGCATCTGCGGGGAGAGGTCGAAGCCGGTGATGCGGGCGTCGGGCCAGCGGTCGGTGAGGAGCGCGGTGACGTTGCCGGGGCCGCAGCCGAGGTCGGCGATGCGGGCGGGGCCGGTGGGGAGCTCGGGTATGCGGTTCAGCAGGTCGAGGAACGGGCGCGTGCGGTGGCCGGCGTGGCGGAGGTACTGCTGGGGGTCCCAGACGGGTGCGGAGCCGTCCAGGGAGTGGGGGCGCACGGCCGGCGCGATGTCGGAATGCATGTTCGAGCCTCCCTACTGGTGGGGCGGTCGGAAGCGGAAGCTGTTCCGGCCCCCTCCATGCCCCATGCTCGGCCAGACTATATCTCGATGTCAAGATTCTCGATTTGAAGAGACTTCATGTCGACAGACCCCGTACACTGATCGGCATGGAGGACGAGGTCGACCGACTGGTCGCGGCATGGCGGCGAGAGCGCCCTGACCTCGACGTGGAACCGCTCGAAGTACTCAGCCGCGTCAGCCGGCTCGCGCGCCACCTCGACCGGGCCCGCAGGCTCGCCTTCTCCGAGCACGGCCTGGAGCCGTGGGAGTTCGACGTCCTGACCTCGCTGCGGCGCGCGGGCGCGCCCTACCAGCTCTCCCCCGGACAGTTGCTGACGCAGACGCTCGTCACCTCCGGCACCATGACCAACCGCATCGACCGGCTGGCCAAGAAGGGCCTCGTCGAGCGGCTGCCCGACCCCAGCGACCGGCGCGGGGTACTGGTACGGCTGACGCCCGAGGGGCGCGACCGCGCCGACCAGTCCCTGGCGGGGCTGCTGGCCCAGGAACGCGCGATCCTGGCCCAGCTCTCCACCACGCAGCGCGGCGAGCTCGCCGGGCTGCTACGCCAGTTGACCGCTCCGTTCGACAACATCCCCGGCTAGCTCCGCGGGGCGTACGCCGGCCCGCCGGGCCAGCGCCACGGCGGCCAGGGTGGAGTGCACCCCGAGCTTGCCCAGGACGTTCTGCATGTGCGTGCGGACGGTGTGCGGGGACAGGAACAGCCGCGCGGCCACGTCCTTGCGGCCCAGCCCCGCCACCATGCAGCGCAGCACCTCGTGCTCGCGCGGGGTGAGGGACTCCACGAGCCGCTCGCTGTCGCTGCGGTGCTTGCGGGCGGCGGTCAGCTCCCGCAGCACTCCGGTGAGGAGCGCGGGCGGCAGGTGGGTCTCCTCGCGGAGCACCCCGCGAATGACGGCCAGCAGCCGGGAGAGCGAGCAGTCCTTGGCGACCCAGCCCGAGGCCCCCGCCTGGAGGGCGAGCGCGGCCCGGCGGGGGTCGTCGCGCTCGGCCAGGACCACGGTGCGCACCCCGGGGTGCGCCACCCGGACGCCCGCGACGAGGGCGATCCCGTCGGCCGGCGGCGGGGCCGGGCCGGAGCCCGCTTCCCGCTGGCCGGGCACGGCGCCCGACGCGGCCGCGCCGGCGCCGAGGTCGGCGTCGACGAGCAGCACGTCGTAGCGGCGGCCTTCCGCCACCGCGCGCTCCAGGCAGCGCGAGGCCGCGGGACCGCTGCCGGCCGCGGACACGTCCACGTCCGGCTCGGCCGCGAGCGCGGCTGCCAGAGACTCGGCGAAGATGCGGTGGCCGTCGACCACCAGGACCCGGATACGAACCACAGAACCCCCAAGGGTCGGGGAACGGACGACTACGGGTACGGCGCCCGGCCGGGTGGCCCACAGCCCCCGCGGCCGCCGCCGCGACATCTGTGCACTACCCCGGACCGGACGCCGTACCCGGCGTGTCTCGACCCCTGAATCAACACCGGCCCCCACCGGTGTCACGCATCAGCGTAGAGCGGGTGGTGTCCCGCGGTTGGCCGAATAGCAGAAGTTTTTGGAGCGGTTTTCCGGTGGGACGGTCCGCAACGGCCTCCGCGGTGGCTTGTTTTCAACCATCGAGGCGGCTCTGGAGGCGGATTTCCGACCGGCGCGTGCCCCGGGCAGTTGCACGGGGGGCATTTCACCCGGCGTACGCACGCCGGGCGCCCGCGCGCGGCGCCTGCCCGCCGCGCCCGGCTCCAACGCGCGCGCCCCCCGCACCGGTCGGGTGCGGGGGGCGCGCGGCGGGGCTCGGGCGGAGGCCCGGAGGGGCCGGGGGGCCCGGGGGGTCAGGAACGGCGCTCGCGGGCGAAGTTCCAGGCGTCCGTCACGATGTTGGTGAGGTCCGAGCGGGTCGGGGTCCAGCCGAGGCGCTCGTGCGCCGTGCGGGCGGAGGCGACGAGGACCGCCGGGTCCCCGGCGCGGCGCGGGGCGACGACCTCGGGGATCTCCCGGCCGGTGACCTTGCGGACCGTCTCGATGACCTCGCGGACCGAGAAGCCGCTGCCGTTGCCGAGGTTGCACACCAGGTGCTCGCCCTCGGCGGCGACGCGCAGCGCCGACAGGTGGGCCTCGGCGAGGTCGGCGACGTGGATGTAGTCGCGGACGCAGGTGCCGTCGGGGGTCGGGTAGTCGTCGCCGAACACCGAGATGGACTCGCGCTGCCCGAGCGCGACCTGGAGCACCAGCGGGATCAGGTGCGTCTCGGGGTCGTGGCGCTCGCCGAACTCGCGGTAGGCGCCGGCCACGTTGAAGTAGCGCAGCGAGACGGCGGCGAGGCCGTGCGCCGCGCACTCCCCCGCGATCATGTGGTCGACGGCCAGCTTCGAGGCGCCGTACGGGTTGGTCGGCGCGGTCACCGAGGCCTCCGTCAGCGCGCCTTCGGTCGGCTCGCCGTAGGTGGCGGCGGTGGAGGAGAAGACGAGCCGGCGCACCCCGGCCTCCCGCATCGCGTTCAGCAGGGCGAGGGTGCCGCCGACGTTGTTGTCCCAGTACTTGCCGGGGTTCACCACGGACTCGCCGACCTGCGAGGAGGCGGCGAAGTGCAGCACGGCGTCGTAGGAGGCGTCCAGGTGGTCGGCGGCGTCCTGGATCCGGCCGTCGATCAGCGTGGCGCCGGCGGGGACGCCCTCGGCGAAGCCGGTGGAGAGGTTGTCGAGGATGGCCACCTCGTGTCCGGCCTCCAGCAGATGGGCGGCCACGACGCTGCCCACGTATCCGGCACCGCCGGTCACCAGGTACTTGCTCACTCGCACTCCTCTGTATCGCGTCCGTCGCGCAGGCACGCGGATGCGCGTGCTCTGGTGACTGGCTTACCGGATTCCGCGCTTCCGAGGAAATCGCGGCCTTCCGGCACGGTACCCGCCCGTCCGGACGGGCCCCGCGGACCGGCGGCCGCGGTGCGGGGTCAGTCCCCGGCGGGCCCGTCCCCGGGCCCCTGCGGCCGCTCCCGCACGGGCAGCACCGCCCGGTCCAGCAGCCCGGTGCGCGCGGCCAGCGCGGCGGCCTCCAGCCGCGACCCCACGCCGAGCTTCATCAGTACCCGCTGCACATGTGTACGGGCTGTGCTCGGCGCGATCGCCATGCCGGCCGCGATCAGCCGGGTGTCCTCGCCCTCCGCGACCCGGACCAGCACCTCGACCTCCCGCGGCGTCAGCAGCCGCAGCAGCCTGCTGCCCTCGTCGTCGGGCTGCGCCGCGGGGTTCAGCAGTTCCGCGAAGGCCCCCTGGAGCAGCTGGGGGGCGATGGCGACCTCCCCCGCCCGGGCCTTGGCCAGGGCCCGTTCGACGCCTTCGATGCGCTCGTCCTGGCGTACGTACCCCGAGGCTCCGGCCGCGAAGGCCGCGGCTATCCCGCGCGGGCTCGGTACGGGGCCCAGCACCACCACGGCGATCTGCGGGCGCTCCCGCTTGATCCGCACCACCGGTTCGAAGACCCCGGGCTCCGCCGGGGCGGCGGTGCCGAACAGGCACACCTCCGGGGCGCGGCCGATGACCAGTTCGGCGGCTCCGGCCGCCGGCGCGGCCGCGGCGAGCACGCGGTGCCCGCGCAGCTTCAGGGCCGAGGCGAGCGCCTCGGCCAGCAGACGGTGCTCGTCGACCACCATGACCCGTACGCCCATCAAGGCTCCCACCCCAGATCCTTCTGACCCGGCAAGCTACACGCTTGTTCGACGGGGCGTGCCGGTTACCGCGCGAAAGCCCCCGATCGGTGGGGACCGTCCGGGGGCTTTCGGCGTCGGGCCGGGGCGGGCGTCAGCTCGCCGCGAAGGAGACGAAGAGGAACTCGGGGTCGGACTTCTCCGAGTACGGCTTGCGCACCGTGGTGCGGGAGATGAACAGGCGCCCGTTGTGGTAGCGGAACTCCGAGTGGTCCAGCGAGAACGCGGTCTCCAGGCGCTGGCTGGCCTTGTCGACCGGGTTCTGCATCAGCAGGGTCTCCTTCATCGTCTTGCCGTCGATGCTGACGACCTGGCCGCCGCCGTCGTACGGGGGGACCTTGTAGGCGATGATGTTGGACCCGTCCATGCGCAGCGGGTACATGGTGTACTTCTCGCCCGCGTCGGCGCGGTCGCTGGTGGCCTTGCCGGTCTCCAGGTCGAAGGAGACGATCTCGTTGGTGCGGCCGACGGAGGACGTGCCCTGGTGCTCGTACGACGGCAGGTACACCTTGCCGTTGCCGACGACCATGTTCGAGCACTGCTCGACCTCGGTGGCGGGGCACTTGGGGGCGTAGCTGCCGGCGGAGAGGCCGATGCGGGTCTTGAGCTGGCCCGCGTCGTCGACGACGAACAGGTCGCTGACGTTGGTGGCGTTCTTGGCGGTGTTGCCGACGTTGGCGGCGACGATGAGCGGCTTGGTGGAGATGATGCCGGCCCACTCGATGCCCGCGGACAGCTTGTACTGGTACTTCGGCGCGCCGGTGGCGGGGTCGATGGCCTGCGCGTACAGCGTCGGGCTGGAGCCGCGGCCGCACTTGCGCAGGACGGCGAGGGCCTCGCCGCCGGCGTAGCCCAGGTCGTAGCAGCCTTCGCCGTCGGTCTTCGGGGTCCACAGGGACTTGCCGTCGGCGAGGTTCCAGGCCGCGCCGCCGTAGAGGCCGCCCGCGGCGACGGTCTGGCCGCTGATGGTGACCTCGCTGAAGGCGACCGGCTTGTCGCCGCCGGTCGCGGACTTGGCGTTGGCGGACCAGAGGAGCTTTCCGGTGTTCAGGTCGATGACGCCGACCTGGGTGCACTGGGGGTACTTCTTCTCGTTGGTCGCCATGCCCTCCTGGAAGAGGATGGCGGTCTTGTTGTCGCTGATGTGCTTGGTGGCGCCGCAGACGTTGGCGGGGAGCGCCAGCTCCCACTTCTTGCCGCCGTCGACGAGGTTGTAGCCGACGACCTTCGCCAGGTCGGACTTGACGTAGGTGTTCTCGGTCAGCCAGGAGCCGTCGACGGAGACCACGTCGGCCGGAGCCGGGCTGGGGACGTTGACCAGCGTCTTCGACTTGGGGTTGGACGGGACCTTCTCGCTGCCGGCGGCGCCGGCGGGGGCCTTGTCGCCGTCGGGGGAGCCGCCGGCGCCGCCCGCGGTGGGCCGTCCGGAGCCGCCGCCTTCGTCGCCGGAGACGTACCAGAAGCCGCCGCCGATGATGAGCGCCATGGCGAGGACGGCCGCGCCGACGATCGCCAGCTGGTTGCGCTTGTCGTTGCTGCCGCCGCCGCCCGCGGGGGCGGCGGGCTGCGCCGGGGCCTGGAGGGTGGCGGGCTGCTGCGGGTAGCCGTAGCCGGGCTGCGCCTGGGGCTGCGGGTAGCCGTAGCCGGCCTGGGGGGCCGGGACGGTGGGCGGCTGGGCCGGGGGCTGCGGGGGGCCGGGCGGCGGCGTGGGGGCGCCGAAGCCGCCGGAGGGCGGCTGGCTCGGGGGCGGCGGGGTACTCATCGCTTGCTACTGCCTCTCGGTGGGGCGCTCGGTGGGACGCTCGGTGGGCTCGTTCACTTGCCGAAGACCATCAGGAGCCGCTCCTCCGTGTTGTTGCCGTTCAGCCTGGTGACGGAGGTGAAGTACCGGCCGTCCTCGAAGGCCCGCACCTGGAAGGTGGTCATGGAGCTCTCGACCTTCGCGGCGGGGCCGGAGGGCATGCGGAGCAGGGTCTTGGGCGCACCGCCCGCGGCGGCCATGGAGACGACCTCGCCGGGCTCGTCCAGGGCGCCGGCGCGGTAGGCGATGAGCTGGCCGTTCGCCGCCTTGACCGGGTACCAGTTGCGCTTGTCGCCGGCCTTCTGGCGCCACTTGGCCTTGCCGGTGGCGAGGTCGAAGGCGACGACCTCGTTGTCGAAGCCCTTGCTCGTGGTGGTGCGCAGGTAGAGGGTGTCGCCGTCGACGACGGAATTGCCGCAGCCCTGGAGGTTGTCGGAGCTGCCCGTGTTGCAGTTGGTCTCGAAGGAGCCCTCGGCGGACATGCTGGCCCGCTTCTTGCCGTCGGGCGTCAGGGAGATGATGGCGCGCTTGCTGGAGTCCGCGTTGTCGAGGTTCCGGTCGCTGATGTCGAGGACGATCGGGGAGACGGACAGGACGCTGGTGACGCGGAAGCCCTTGGGCAGCCGGTAGGACCAGGTCTTCTTGCCGGTGGCCGGGTCGGCGTCCTGGATCTCGACGGTCTTGTCGTCGTCCATGCACAGGGCGATGCCGAGCAGCTTGCCGTTGCCCGCGGCGTACTGGCTCGGCTGGCAGCCCTCGGGGGCGGCGCCGGAGAAGAGCTTGTCGCCGGTGGCGAGCTTGTGGACGGTGGTGGTGGCCATCCGGTTGACGACGAAGACGTCGCCGGTGAGGCTGATGGAGACGGAGCCGCCGCCGTCGAAGAGGTTCTCCTTGGCGAGCTCCTTGGTCCATCCCTCCTTGCCAGCCTTCAGGTCGAAGAGCTTCATCTGGTTGCAGGTGGCGTTGGAGCCCTCGCCGTCCTTGACGGCGAGGACGGTCTTGCCGTCGGCGGTGGTCTGGTCGGCCCAGCCGCAGATCTCCGTCTTGAAGTCGACCTTCCACTTCTCCTTGCCGTTGGTGACGGCGTAGGCGATGACGGACTTGCCGACGGTCTTGACGACGCTGTCGCCGGTCACCCACAACGCCGGGGCGGGGATGCCCGTGTCGCCGCCGGCCAGGAGCTTGGCCGTCTTGAGCCACAGCACCTTGTCCTCGCCGGGCTTGCGGCCCGCGTTGAGGTCGGCCTGCTCGCCCATGCCGTTTCCGCTGCCGTCGCCCTTGTCCACGGACGGGGAGCCGGCCGGCTTGGGGTCGGCGGGCGCGGAGGCCTGCGCGGCGGGCTTCTTGGCGTCCTCGTCGTCACTCAGGAAGGTGAACCAGGCGCCCGTGCCGAGTACGAGGACGCCCGCCACGGCCGCCGCGACGACGATCGCGCCCTTGCGCCGGCCGCCCCGTCCGCCGGGGACCGGCGGGCCGGGGGGCGTGCCCGGGCCGGGCGGCGGGAAGCCGTGCCCGTCCTGCCGGGACAGGTGCTGCGGCACCGTCGGCGGCTGCTGGACGGGGGGCTGGGGCACCGTCGGCGGCTGCTGCGCGTACGGGTTGGGGCCCTGCGGCGGGTAGCCGTAGCCCTGCTGCGGCGGTCCGGGCAGGTGCCCGTACCCGGAAGGGGACGGCGGCTGGTTCGGCGGCTGGGGCGGCTCGGTCATCAGCGCATACCTTCGGGTTCGGGCGGTGTCGGGCGGTCCGGGAGATCGAAAAGAACCGACCCTTTGTATCACTCGTGGCCGGTACGCACCGGGCCGGTCGCACCCCTGTTCCCAAGGGAGGACCGGCCCGTGACACGGCCGTTATGCGCCCGGCCGGCGTGTTCCCGGGCCCTTGCGGGCCCTCTGGACTCAGGCCTCTTCGGCCAGTTCCAGCCAGCGCATCTCCAAGTCGTCGCGCTCGGAGATCAGTTCCCGCAGCTCCGCGTCGAGCTTGGCGACCTTGTCGTAGTCGGTGGAGTGCTCGGCGATCTGGGCGTGCAGGTTCGTCTCGCGGTCCGACATCTTGTTGAGCTGCCGCTCGATCTTCTGGAGCTCCTTCTTCGCCGCCCTCGAGTCCCCGGAGGACGTCGACTTGGCGGCGGCGGCCGGGGCCGGCGCCGGGGCGGCGGCCTCGATCATCCGCTGCCGGCGCTCCAGGTACTCGTCCAGGCCGCGCGGCAGCATCCGCAGGCTCGCGTCGCCGAGCAGCGCCATCACCGTGTCGGTGGTGCGCTCGATGAAGAACCGGTCGTGGGAGATCACGATCATCGAGCCGGGCCAGCCGTCGAGGAGGTCCTCCAGCTGGGTGAGGGTCTCGATGTCGAGGTCGTTGGTGGGCTCGTCGAGGAAGAGGACGTTGGGCTCGTCCATCAGCAGGCGCAGGATCTGCAGCCGGCGCCGCTCGCCGCCGGAGAGGTCGCCGACCGGCGTCCACTGCTTCTCCTTGGTGAACCCGAACTGCTCGCACAGCTGGCCGGCCGTCATCTCGCGGCCCTTGCCGAGGTCGACGCGGTCGCGGACGCGCTGGACGGCCTCCAGGACACGCAGCGAGGGGTCGAGCTCGCCGACCTCCTGCGAGAGGTAGGCCAGGCGCACGGTCTTGCCGACGGTGACGGAGCCCTCGGCGGGCTGGGCCTCGCCCTGGGTGCGGGCGGCCTCGGCGAGCGCCCGCAGCAGGGAGGTCTTGCCGGCGCCGTTGACGCCGACGAGGCCGACGCGGTCGCCGGGGCCCAGGTGCCAGGTGAGGTGCTTGAGCAGGGTCTTGGGGCCGGCCTGGACGGTGACGTTCTCCAGGTCGAAGACGGTCTTGCCGAGGCGGGCGTTGGCGAAGCGCATCAGCTCGGACTTGTCGCGCGGCTCCGGAACGTCGGCGATCAGCTCGTTGGCCGCCTCGATGCGGTAGCGGGGCTTGGAGGTGCGGGCGGGGGCGCCGCGGCGCAGCCAGGCCAGCTCCTTGCGCATCAGGTTCTGCCGCTTGGCCTCTTCGGTGGCGGCGATCCGCTCGCGCTCGGCGCGGGCGAAGACGTAGTCGCTGTAGCCGCCCTCGTACTCGAAGACGTCACCGCGCTGCACGTCCCACATGCGGGTGCAGACCTGGTCGAGGAACCAGCGGTCGTGGGTGACGCAGACGAGGGCGGAGCGGCGGGTCTGGAGGTGGCCGGCCAGCCAGGAGATGCCCTCGACGTCGAGGTGGTTGGTGGGCTCGTCGAGGACGAGGAGGTCCTGGTCGGCCATGAGCAGCTTGGCGAGTGCGATGCGGCGGCGCTCGCCGCCGGAGAGCGGGCCGATGACGGTGTCCAGGCCCTGGCCGAAGCCGGGCAGGTCCAGGCCGCCGAAGAGGCCGGTGAGGACGTCGCGGATCTTGGCGTTGCCGGCCCATTCGTGGTCGGCCATGTCGCCGATGATCTCGTGCCGGATGGTGGCGGCCGGGTCGAGGGAGTCGTGCTGGGTGAGCACGCCCATCTGCAGGCTGCCGCTCTGCGTGACGCGGCCGGAGTCGGGCTCCTCCAGCTTGGCGAGCATCCGGATCAGGGTGGTCTTGCCGTCGCCGTTGCGGCCGACGACGCCGATCCGGTCTCCCTCGGACACGCCGAGGGAGATGCCGTCGAGCAGGGTACGGGTGCCGTACACCTTGCTGACTGCCTCGACATTGACCAGATTGACGGCCATCAGACGCGCTCCAGGGAAAGGGTGTGGATCAGCCCCTCAGCCTAACCCTCCGGGCCGACGAGGAACGTTCCACCAGCCAGGCGCCCCCCACTGCCATGCCGATGGCGGCCGGTGCGGTCACCGGGAAGGCGATCAGGACGGCGGTGTGGCCCTCAAGGAGCCCGCCGAGGCCGGTCGTCGACAGGCCGAGGATCCCCAGCAGGCACAGGGTGGTGCCCAGGGCGGCGGCGGGCCCGCTCGCGGGGGCGCCCTCCGCGGTCCGGGCCCGTTCGGCGGGCGCCGCCCCGGGCGCCTCGAAGCGGCGGAAGCAGGCCACGAGCGCGGCGGTGAGGGCGGCGGCGAGCAGGATCCGCGGGGGCACCTGCGCCCACCAGGCGGCGGTGGCCGGCTCGGGCAGCGCCAGGCCGGCGGCGAGCTGGGCGGCGTACACGCCGAGCATGGCGGTGAGGTGCCACAGGAACGCGGTCATGGCGACGCCGTTGGCGGCGACGACCCCGCGCCACACGCGCGGCCGGGCCAGCCACGCCGTCGCGGGCCGGACGAGCAGCTGGACGGCGCCGACCAGCCACATGCCGTGGCAGAGCAGGGCGAGGGTGGGCGGGGCCATGTTGGAGACCTTCTCCCCCGGCATCCCGACCATGGACAGCGGGTACGGTCCGGCCGCCACCAGCAGCACGGCCCCGGTGAGCCCGGCGGCGCCGAGGAGCGCGGGACGGGTGATGCGGCCGTCGGCGCGCAGGAAGCCGAGCTGGTGCACGGCGAGCCAGACGAAGGCGAAGTTCAGGAACTCCGCGTAGGGGACGCCGAGCGCGAAGCGCAGTACGTCGACCAGGGCCGCCGCGCCGGCCAGGGCGGCGAAGGCGCCCCAGCCCCAGCGGGCGTGCAGCCGCAGCAGCGGCGGGGTGAGGGCCACCATCGCCAGGTAGATCCCGATGAACCACAGCGGCTGCGTGACCATCCGCAGCGCGGCACCGGCCAGCCGGCCGCCGTCCGCCCCGGCGAGCTGCACGAGCAGGGCGAGCGCGGCCCAGACGAGGACGAAGACCAGGGTGGGCCGCAGCAGCCGCCGGAGGCGGGCCCGCAGGAAGGCGGCGTAGACGGGCCGGCCCTCGCCGCGGCGTTCGAGCGAGCGGTACGACAGGGCGTGCGAGAACCCGCCGACGAAGAAGAACACCGGCATGACCTGGAGCCCCCAGGTGAGCACCTGGAGCGGGGGCACCAGCGCGAGCAGGTTCCCTATGCCGTCGGTGCTGACGGCGGCCATCAGCCAGTGCCCGCACACCACGGTGGCGAGCGAGGCGACCCGGAGCAGGTCCACGTACCGGTCGCGGGAGGCGGGCGTGGCGGCGGCCATGGCGCGTGCGCTGACTGTCATGCCCACTACGGTCGCGGGCGCGCCCGGGGCGGCGACAGGGCGCGGGTACTCATCCGCGTACTAGGTAGCGGGCGCACTTCCCGTGCCGGGGGGGCGGGCCCGGGGCCGGTCCCCCGGGCCCCGCGCCGTCGGCCGTGCCTCAGGAGACGGGCGTCGCCCCCGGCGCCGGGGAGGAGGTGATCCGGGTGGCGCGGCAGGTGCCGGAGGCCTCCAGGGCGGCGGCGACCTTCGCGGCGGACTCCGCGTCCCGCACCAGGAACGCCGTCGTCGGCCCCGACCCGGACACCAGCCCGGCCAGCGCCCCCGCACCGGCGCCCGCCGCGAGGGTGGCGGCCAGCTGCGGGCGCAGCGACAGCGCGGCGGCCTGCAGGCCGTTCGAGCCGGGCAGTACGGCGGCCAGCGCGTCGGCGTCACCGGAGGCGAGGGCCGCGAGCAGTGCCGGGGAGGCCTCGGGCGCGGGCACGTCCGTACCGGCGGTCAGCCGGTCGAACTCCCGGAACACCGCCGGGGTGGACAGGCCGCCCTCGGCGACCGCGAACACCCAGTGGAACCGGCCGGCGTCCACGGGGGTCAGGAACTCGCCGCGGCCGGTGCCGAGCGCGGCGCCGCCCACGAGGCTGAAGGGGACGTCGCTGCCCAGCTCCGCGCAGATCTCCAGGAGCTCCTCGCGCGGGGTGTCGAGCTTCCACAGCAGGTCGCACGCCAGCAGCGCGCCCGCCCCGTCGGCGCTGCCGCCGGCCATGCCGCCGGCGACGGGGATGTTCTTGGCGATGTGGAGGTGGACGGCCGGCTCGATGCCGGCCCGGGCCGCCAGCAGCTCGGCGGCGCGGGCCGCGAGGTTGCTGCGGTCCAGGGGCACCTGGTCGGAGTCGGGTCCCTCGCAGGTCACCGTCAGCGCGTCGGCGGGGGTCGCGGTGACCTCGTCGAACAGGGAGACGGCCAGGAAGACGTTGGCGAGGTCGTGGAAGCCGTCGGGGCGGGCGGCGCCCACCGCCAGCTGGACGTTGACCTTCGCGGGGACGCGTACCGTCACGCTCACAGCGCGGGCCTCTCCACGGCGGGCTTGTGCTCGGCGATCGCCGCGAACTCCTCGACCGTCAGGGACTCGCCGCGCGCCAGCGGGGAGATGCCGGCGGCGACCAGCGCCTGCTCGGCGGCGGCGGCCGACCCGGCCCAGCCGGCGAGCGCGGCGCGCAGGCCCTTGCGGCGCTGCGCGAACGCGGCGTCGACGACGGCGAACACCTCGGCCTTGGAGGCGGTGGTCTTCACCGGCTCGGCGCGCCGCACGAGGGAGACGAGACCGGAGTCGACGTTCGGCGCGGGCCAGAAGACGTTGCGGCCGATGGCCCCGGCGCGCTTGACGTCCGCGTACCAGGCGGCCTTGACCGAGGGGACCCCGTACACCTTGTTGCCGGGGCGGGCGGCGAGCCGGTCGGCGACCTCGGACTGCACCATGACGAGGGTGCGCTCGATGCTCGGGAAGCGGTCGAGCATCGTGAGCAGGACCGGCACGGCCACGTTGTAGGGGAGGTTCGCGACGAGCGCGGTCGGCGCCGGGCCGGGCAGCTCGGTGACGAGCATCGCGTCGGAGTGGACCAGCGCGAAACGGTCCTTCTTGTGGGGCATCCGCGCCTCGATGGTGGCGGGCAGCGCGGCGGCGAGGACGTCGTCGATCTCGACGGCGGTCACCCGGTCGGCGGCCTCCAGCAGGGCGAGCGTCAGCGAGCCGAGGCCCGGCCCGACCTCCACGACCACGTCGTCCGGACGCACCTCGGCGGTGCGCACGATCCGGCGCACCGTGTTGGCGTCGATGACGAAGTTCTGGCCCTTCTGCTTCGTCGGGCGGACGCCGAGGACGGCGGCCAGCTCTCGGATGTCGGCCGGCCCGAGGAGGGCGTCGGAAGGGACCTCGGAGGTCTCGTGGGGCTGCTGCTCTGCGGTGCTCACCGCTCAAGCCTACGGCCGCAGTGCGGCCACGGACTCGCCCCCCGCTGCACGTAGAGCTTCTTCGCCCGGTACGTCTGCTCCGAGGCGGGCGCGTCCTGCGGGCGGCCGCTGCCGCCGAGGGCCTGCCAGGTGTTCACGTCGAACTGGTAGAGGCCGCCGTAGGTGCCGGACGGGTCGGTGGCGGAGGGGCGGCCGCCGGACTCACAGTGGGCCAGCGCGGACCAGTTGAGGCCGTCGGCGCCGGCGACGGAGGTGGGCAGCGGCTTGGTGCCGACCAGGACGCGCTGGGTGACGGGCTCCCGGACGACCTCCTCGGCGATCTTCCGGGGCTGCTGGCGGACCCCGTTGACGGTGCGCAGGGCGTACGTGACCCGGCGCGCCCCGGGCCGGCCGACGCGCTCGACGACCTCGGTGCCGGCGAAGAGCCCGTCGTCCTCGACGCGTTCGGTCTCGTAGGGGATGCGTTCCTCGCGGACCTCGCGGGTGCCGGTGATGCGCAGCACGGTGACGGTCTGGCCGTCGCGGGGGAAGGAGTCCGGGGGGACGGAGGTGGTGTCCTGGCCGTGGAGGGTGATGCCGGCCTGGTCGAGGGCTTCCTTGACGGTGGCGGCGTTGGTGCGGATGGTGCGTTCGCGGCCGTCGGCCATGAACGTGACGCCGCGTTCGGTGCGCACGCCGAGGGTGAGGCCGGAGCGGGGGACGGCGGCGGTGCGGGGGGTGGAGAGGTAGGCGCCCTCGACGCGGACGCCGAGCTGGCGCAGGGCGCCGTCGACGGTGTGTGCGGTGGTCCACACCTGGCGGGTGGTGCCGTCGAGGGTGAGGCGCAGGGGGCGGCCGTAGCGGACGACGACCTGCTGGCCGTCGTCGAGGGCGGAGCCGGGGGCGGGGGCGACGAGGTCGTGGGGGCCGACGCCGAGGCCTTCGGACGCGAGGAGTTCGTCGACGCTCCCGGCGAAGGTGTGGAGGGTGCGGGGCACTCCGTCGACGGTGAGGCGGACGGCCTTGTCGGCGGCGACGAAGGCGGTGGTGCCGCCGGCCAGGAAGGCGACGACGAGGGCCTGGGGGACGATGCGCCGCCAGCTGTCGCGGGCGGGGGCCGGGGCGGCGGCGCGGCCGGCCGGGGCGGGGGCGGGGGCCGAGCGCCTGCGGCGGCCGGATCCGGCCCCGGGCGGGCGGGCGGGGGCGGGGTCGGCGCCGGCTCCGGGGGCGGGCGGGGGCGGCGGCGGTGGGGGTTCCGCGGTGGTGGTGCGGCGGCGGCCGCCGGCGGGGGCGGCCGCGCGGCGGCGGGCGGCCCGGCGGCCCTCGCCGCGGGGTGCGGGGACCTGCGGCTCCGGGGCGGCGACGCCGTACGGGTCGGCGTACGCCCGCTCGGGCGGCGGCGCGTCGTCCGGGGCGCGGTGCCGGGCGTCGTGCCGGGCGTCGTGCGGATCCGCGTGCGGCTCGTACGGGTCCGCGTACGGGTCCGCGTACGGGGCGTTGTGCGTGGCGTCGTGCGGGTCCGGGCCGGGTGCGGTGTCCGGCCACGGGGCACGGCGGTGACGGTGACTGCCCTGCGTTTCGCTCACGTCGCTCGCTCCACTGGTCCGGCCCCCGGCTGCTCGGGCACGGCACCCTAGCGGCAGGGGACGTCACGCACCAAAGCCGTTCGACCACCCAGCGTGTCGGGCGAACGGCTGCGCGAGGGACGGGACGGAGCGGGGCCGTTGCGCGTCAGTAGTCGAAGGCGCGGGCGGTGTTGGCGGCGAGGGCGGTGGCCATGGCGTCCTCGTCGATGCCGCGGACCGCGGCCATGGCGCGGACCGTCAGCGGAATGAGGTACGGCGCGTTGGGCCGTCCGCGGTAGGGCGCGGGGGTGAGGTACGGGGCGTCGGTCTCCACGAGCACCAGTTCCAGCGGGGCCACGGCGAGGGCCTCGCGCAGCGGGGCGGCGTTCTTGAAGGTCACGGTCCCGGCGAAGGACATGTAGTAGCCGGCGGCGGCGCACTCGCGGGCCATCTCGGCGTCGCCGGAGTAGCAGTGGAAGACGGTGCGCTCGGGGGCGCCCTCCTCGCGCAGCACGCGCAGGACGTCGGCGTGGGCGTCGCGGTCGTGGATGACGAGGGCCTTGCCCTGCCGCTTGGCGATCTCGATGTGGGCCCGGAAGGAACGCTCCTGCGCGGCCATCCCCTCGGGGCCGGTGCGGAAGTGGTCCAGGCCGGTCTCGCCGACCGCCTTGACGTGGTCCAGTGCGGCCAGCGCCTCGATCTCGGCGAGCGCCTCGTCGAGCGCGCCCTGGCCGCCGCCGGGCCGGGCGCCCTGGCGGGACCAGCCGTCGGGGTCGCCGTGGACGATCCGGGGGGCCTCGTTCGGGTGAAGGGCGACGGCGGCGTGGACGTTCGCGTACGCGGCCGCGGTCTCGGCGGCCCAGCGCGAGCCCTTCACGTCACAGCCGACCTGGACGACGGTGGTCACGCCCACGGACGCGGCCTTCGCGAGGCCCTCCTCGACGGTGCCGGACTGCATGTCGAGGTGGGTGTGCGAGTCGGCCACCGCCACCCGCAGCGGCTCGGGCAGCGGGGGCGGGACGTCCTTCGACGCGGCCTTGGCGGCGGCGGCCGGGGAGGAGGGGCTGGGGCTGGGGCTCATGAGCCGATCTTATGACCGCGGCTCGCGGCCGCTCCGGCGTCCCGCCGCTACGACCGCCGGAAGAACGCGCGCAGGCGGGCGAGCAGACCGCGGCGCCGCTCGGACGCGTCCACGGCCACCGGCCCCGGCGAGTCGTGCGACGGCGTCCGGCGCTGCTTCGGCGGGCGGGGGACGTTCTCGCCGGCCGGGACGGGGCCGGCGATCCCGGGGGCGATGCGGTGGTGGTAGAGCCGGTCGATCGTGCCGAGCACCGTGGAGACCTGGCCCGCGCGCATGATGCGCACGACGTGCCCGCCGCAGTTGAGGCAGGTCGGGTTCGACAGCGGGGAGGGCACCCGCTCGCCGTTCACCGTGTACATGATGAACGGCTCGCCCTTGCCGTCGACGTGGTGCTCTATCGCGTACGCCTGCTCCCAGCCGTAGCCGCACTTCATGCACGCGAACGAGTAAGCCTCGTGCACGGTCTGCACGCCGGAGGTGGGAACGGGTGCCGGTGCCGCGGCCGTGACGGGTACCGGGGTGTCTGCGATCTCACTCATGCCAGCTCCTCTTGTTCCACTGGTGCCATTGCCAGTGGACGCCTCTTCGGGCGGGAGCGCATCAGGCCCTGTCCAGTAATGGACGGTCCTTGGCCGAGTCATGCCCAAAGGGGCCGGTGCGCGGTCTGAGCTTTGCTTTTCAGGTTAGCTCTTTACCGACCTACGGCATCTTTTGTGTCGCGTTCTTTGCCGCGACGACCGCGTCGAAGACCTCGCGCTTGGGTACGCCGGCCTCGGCCGCGACCGCCGCGATGGCCTCCTTGCGGCGCTCGCCCGCCTCCTCGCGCACGCGCACGCGGCGCACCAGCTCCTCGTCGTCGACGTCGCCCGGCGCGGCCGCGGGGGCACCCTCCACCACGACGGTGATCTCGCCGCGCACGCCCTCGGCCGCCCACGCGGCGAGGTCGCCGAGCCCGCCGCGCTTGACCTCCTCGTACGTCTTGGTCAGCTCGCGGCACACGGCGGCCCGCCGGCCGGCGCCGAACACCTCGGCCATGGCCGCCAGGGTGTCGTCCAGCCGGTGCGGGGCCTCGAAGTAGACGAGGGTGCGCCGCTCGCCCTCCACCTCGCGGAGCCGGCCCAGGCGCTCGCCCGCCTTGCGCGGCAGGAAGCCCTCGAAGCAGAACCGGTCCACGGGCAGCCCGGACAGCGCGAGCGCGGTGAGCACGGCGGACGGCCCGGGCACGGCCGTGACCTTGATGTCCTTCTCGACGGCGGCGGCGACCAGCCGGTAGCCGGGGTCGGAGACCGAGGGCATCCCGGCGTCGGTCACCAGCAGCACCCGCCGGCCGGCCTCCAGGGCCTCGACCAGTTCGGGGGTGCGGGCGGACTCGTTGCCCTCGAAGTACGACAGGACGCGCCCGGTGGTGTGCACGCCGAGCCCCTGCGTGAGCCGGCGCAGCCGCCGGGTGTCCTCGGCGGCGATCACGTCGGCCCGCTCCAGCTCGGCCGCGAGCCGGGGCGGGGCGTCGGCGAGATCGCCGATGGGGGTCCCGGCGAGGACGAGTACGCCGTGGGAGGAGGGGGCTTCGGCACCGCGGGGCTGTTCAGCTGTCACCGGCCCATCCTCTCATTGGGGCTCGTGGGGGCTGGGGCTCCACAGGGGCGTTCCCTACGATGATCCGGTGACCAGTACCGCGACGCCGCCGCCCAGCCCCGCGGGGGCCCCGCCCGTCCGGCCGGGCGGAGGCGACTCCGACTACGAGCCGCCCGTGTGGCTGCGCCGCCTGCGCGGGTTCGGCTACGCGCCGGCCGCGCCGGTGACCGACGTCCGCACCCGCCTCGTGCCCCCGTACGCTCGGCCGTCCGCGCAGCTGTGGACGGCGCTCGGCATCCCCGAGTCCAGCCGGCGGACCTGGCAGCGGGTGATGGCCTGGGCGGGGCCGCTGCTGGTCACGCTGGTGGCGGGGGTGCTGCGGTTCGTGCACCTGGGCAGCCCCAAGGCGGTGATATTCGACGAGACGTACTACGCCAAGGACGCGTGGGCCACCATCAGGCAGGGCTACGAAGCCAGCTGGCCCAAGGATGTCGACAAGTCGATCCTGGCGAATCCCGACGCGGTACCGCTCCCCCTGGACCCCGGCTACGTCGTGCACCCGCCGGTCGGCAAATGGGTGATCGGCCTCGGCGAGTGGATGTTCGGCTTCACCCCCTTCGGCTGGCGGTTCATGACGGCGGTGCTCGGCACCCTGTCGGTGCTGATGGTCTGCCGCATCGGCCGGCGGCTTTTCCGCTCCACCTTCCTCGGCTGCCTGGCGGGCGCGCTGCTGGCGGTCGACGGGCTGCACCTGGTGATGAGCCGGACCGCGCTGCTCGACCTGGTGCTGATGTTCTTCGTCCTGGCCGCCTTCGGGGCGCTGGTCGTCGACCGGGACAAGGCGCGCGCCAGACTCGCCGCCGCCCTGCCCGTCGACGATGAGGGCCGGGCCCACCCCGACGTCACGGTCGCGGAGACCCTGAAGCTGGGCTGGCGCCCGTACCGGCTGCTGGCCGGCGTCTGCCTCGGCCTGGCCTTCGGCACCAAGTGGAACGGCCTCGTCGTCCTGGCCTTCTTCGGGATCCTCACCGTCCTGTGGGACGCGGCCGCGCGCCGCACCGCCGGCGCGGGCGCCCCGTACGCGGCGATGCTGCGCCGCGACGCGCTGCCCGGCTTCCTGTCGACGGTGCCGGTGGCGATCGCCGTGTACCTGGCCTCCTGGACGGGCTGGATCCTCAGCCCGGACGACGGCAAGGGCGGCTACTTCCGCGACTGGGCCGCCAAGTACGACCAGAACAGCCCGCTGTCCTTCCTCCCCGAGTGGCTGCGCAGCCTGTGGCACTACGAGACGGAGGTCTACAAGTTCCACGTGGGCCTGACCTCCGGCCACACCTACGAGTCGAACCCGTGGAGCTGGCTGGTCCTGGGCCGGCCCGTCTCCTACTTCTACGAGTCCCCCTCGCCCGGCACCGACGGCTGCCCGGCGTCCGAGGCCGGCAAGTGCGCCCGCGAGGTACTGGCCCTCGGCACGCCGCTGCTGTGGTGGGCGGGCTGCTTCGCGCTGCTGTACGTGCTGTGGCGGTGGTTCTTCCGCCGCGACTGGCGGGCGGGCGCGATCGCGTGCGCGCTGGGCGCCGGCCTGCTGCCCTGGTTCAACTACCAGGAGCGGACCATCTTCTACTTCTACGCGGTGGTCTTCGTCCCCTACCTGTGCCTGGCGGTGGTGATGCTGGTCGGCGCCCTGCTGGGTCCGGCGGGCTCCTCGGAGCGGCGGCGCGCGGTGGGCGCGATCGGCGCGGGCGTCCTCGTCCTCCTGATCATCTGGAACTTCATCTATTTCTGGCCGATCTACACCGGCCAGACCCTGCCCATGGACTCGTGGCGTGGCCGGATGTGGATGGACACCTGGATCTGACCTGTTACTGAGAGGTATGGTCTCCTCACAGGTTCTTTGAACATGTTCAGAGAACGGGGGCTCCTGGGGAGGGGACGCAGTGAACGGGGCAGCGAAGGGTGCCATCGTCGGCGGGGTGTTCCTCGCGATGGTCGGCGGCACCGCGTACGGGGTGTACGCGCTGGTCGGGGACGCCGGCGACGGCGGCGGTGCGGGCGACCGCAGTACGAAGAACAACGCGGCGGCCGCCGCGAAGGGAAGCGGGCCGGTCACCGAGAAGGAGGCCGCCGCCACCGCGAAGGCCTTCCTCGCCGCGTGGGCGGCCGGCGACGACGCCACGGCCGCCGCCCTGACCAACAACGCGCAGGCCGCGCAGACCGCGGTGGCCGACTACCGCGCCAAGGCGATGGTGTCCAAGGCCGTCATCACCCCCGGCGCGGCGGAGGGCGCCTCCGTGCCGTTCAAGGTCGAGGCCGAGATCAGCCACGCGGGCACCGCCAAGACCCTCGTCTACGACTCCCGCCTGTCCGTCGTCCGCGGCACCGAGAGCGGCAGGGCGCTCGTCGACTGGCAGCCCTCGGTGATCCACCCGCAGCTCCAGAAGGACGAGAAGCTGCGCGCCGGCACCCCGGCGAGCCCGCCGGTCAAGGCCGTCGACCGCAACGGCAAGGAGCTGACGCCCGAGCAGTACCCGTCACTGCGGCCGGTGCTGGACGCGCTGCGCAAGACGTACGGGGAGAAGACCGGCGGCACGCCCGGGGTCGAGCTGTGGATCGAACCGGCGGCCCAGGACGCGCCGAAGCGGAGCCTGCTGACGCTGGTGGAAGGCAAGCCGGGGGAGCTCCGGACCGTGCTGGACGCCGACGTGCAGGCGGCGGCGGAGAAGGCCGTCGCCCAGCACCCGGAGGCCTCCGTGGTCGCCGTCCAGCCGAGCACCGGCGACATCCTGGCGGTGGCCAACCACCGCAGGGACGGCTTCAACGCCGCGATGCAGGGCCGGCGGGCACCCGGCTCGACGATGAAGATCGTGACGGCGGCGATGCTGCTGGAGAAGGGCCTGGTGGCGGCCGACCGCCCGGCGGACTGCCCGCAGAGCGTCTCGTGGGACGGCAAGGTCTTCCACAACCTGAACAACTTCTCGCTGAAGGGCCAGCCCTTCTCGACCAGCTTCGCCAAGTCCTGCAACACGGCCTTCATCGGCCTGATCGACGAGGTGCACGACAACGGGGCGCTGCCGAGGGTGGCCAAGGAGGCCTTCGGGATCGGACTGGACTGGAAGACCGGCATCCCCTCCCAGGACGGCAGCGTGCCGGTCACCTCCGGCCCGGCGGCGGCCGCGGAGTACATCGGCCAGGGCGCGATCCAGATGAACCCGCTGAACGTCGCCTCGATCACGGCGACCGCCCGCACCGGGGTGTTCCGGCAGCCGGTGCTGGTGAAGGCCTCGCTGGACGGCCGCGCCCTGGCCGCCGCCCCGCGGGCGCTGGCACCGGGGGTGTCGGCGCAGCTGGTGAAGATGATGAAGCAGGCCGCCGGCCCCGGCGGCACGGCGGCGGGCGCCATGTCCTCCGTGGGCGGCTCCGACAAGGGCGCGAAGACCGGCTCGGCGGAGGTCGACGGCGCGGCGGCCCCGGACAGCTGGTTCACGGGCTTCCGGGGCGACGTGGCGGCGGCCGCCATGGTCGAAGGCGGCGGCCACGGCGGCGACTCGGCGGGCCCCATCGTCGCCACGGTCCTGAACGCCTCCTGACGGGGGGGCGGGCGGGGCGGGGCACGGCAGGGCAGCCGGTCCGGCATGCCCGGCGGCAGACCGCAGCCTGAGTGCCGACCGGCCACGTCCCCGAGAGAGAGCCCGCAGAGCAGAACCGGCGACGCCACACCGCCCGGCCGCGATCGACCGGGCGGCACACCCGGGCCGGAGCCTGCGGTCGGCTGGGACCGGGCCGGGACCGGGGCCGGCACCAGGACCAGGGCCGGGGCCGGGGCCGGGCAAAACGCGTGGCCCACGCCCCCGCACAGCGCTAGCGTCCCGGCATGACGACCAGCACCCCTCACCCCCTCTTCGCCCGGGCCCTCAACGAGCTGGGCCTCGACCTCGACGTCCGCGCCTTCCCCGAAGGGACCCGTACGGCCGCCGACGCCGCCGCCGCGATCGGCTGCGAGCTCAGCCAGATCGTGAAGTCACTGATCTTCGCGGCGGACGGGGTCCCGGTTCTGGTCCTCATGGACGGCGCCTCCCGGGTCGACGTGGAGGCCGTCCGGCGTCAACTCGGCGCCGCGAAAGTCACCCGCGCCGACGCCGCGCTCGTCCGCGAGACCACCGGCTACGCCATCGGCGGCGTCCCGCCCTTCGGCCACCGCACCCGCACCCGGGTGCTGGCCGACCGCTCGCTGCTGGAGCACGACGTGGTCTGGGCCGCCGCCGGCACCCCGCACACCGTCTTCCCCATGGCCCCGAAGGAGCTCATCGAGCACGCCGCAGCCGCGCTGGCCGACGTACGCGAGAACGCCTGACCGCCGTCCGGCGTCAGAGGCAGGACCGCAGCGCCCGCACCAGCGCCTGCGCGCGCGGGTCGGCGGTGACGGACTTGGCGTGGGCGTTGGTGACGTAGCCGAAGCCGATCCCCGCCTCGGGGTCCGCGAAGGCCAGGGAACCGCCCCGCCCCGGGTGGCCGAAGGAGGCCGGCGACAGCAGCGGGGACGCCGGCCCGTGCAGCATGTAGCCCGGGCCGAAACGGGTGTTCACGACCAGCACCCGGTCCGGCCCGGACGCGAGCTCCGTGCCGGCCAGCGCGGTCGTGGCCGGGGTGAAGATCCGCGCCCCGTCCTCGACCACGCCGATGGTCGCCCCGTAGAAGCGGGCCAGGGCGCGCGCCGTGCCGATGCCGGCGGAACCGGGGAGCTCGGCCGCCTGGTAGACGGGGTCGTTCTCGTCCGGCTGGGGGTCGATGGCCGCGAAGGCGCGCCGGGTGAGGGAGTCCGGGTCGGCGTACGCCTCGGAAACGTTTCTCCTCGGCCGGGTCTTCAGCAGCCCGGCGCTCGCCGGCGGCTCCACCGGCGCCACCCGGCCCACCCGCGGCGCCTCGCTCTCCGGCAGTCCTATCCAGAAGTCCAGCCCCAGCGGCTCGGCGATCTCCTCCGCGAGGATCCCGCCGACGGTTCGGCCCGTCGCCCGCAGCACCAGCTCGGAGACCAGCCAGCTGAAGGTCTGCGCGTGGTAGCCGTGCTCGGTGCCCGGCTCCCAGAAGGCCCGCTGCGCGGCGACCGCGCGCGCCCCGCTCACCCCGTCGGCGGCCTGCGCCGTGGTGAGCCCCCGGTCCAGCGCGGGCACGCCGGCCTGGTGGGCGAGGAGGTGGCGGACCAGTGTCCTCTCCTTGCCGCCCGCCTTGAACTCGGGCCAGTACGCACCCACCGGCGCGTCCAGGTCCAGCAGCCCGCGCTGGTGCAGGAGCAGCGGGACGGCGGCGGCCACGCCCTTGGTGGCGGAGCGCACGATCGTCGCGGTGTCCTCGGTCCAGGGCCCGGCGGCGTCGCCGTCGGCGTCCTTCGTGCCGCCCCACAGGTCGACGACCTTGCGGCCGTCCCGGTACACGGCCACGGCCGCGCCCCGGTCCCCGAGGACCTCGAAGTTGCGCGCGAAGGCGTCTCTGACGGGCTCGAAGCCCTCGGTCACCACACCCTGGATGTTCACGAGCAGGCCAACAACCATCGGCCGCCCCTTATGCCGCCGCCGGCGCGCGCCCGCCCCCACCACAGCCCGGCCCGCCGGCTAATGCCACATCGTCACGCTGCGGCATTAGCCGCGCACGTCACGTGATGCCACCGCCGGGCGTCGCCGCCCTACGCCGCCGCCACCGACCGCGGGTCGAAGCCGAACGGCAGCTCCAGCCGGTGCTCCCGCATCAGCGCGTCGTCGCACAGCAGGTCGCGGGTGCGGCCGTCGGCGGCGATGACGCCCTCGCTCAGGATCACCGAGCGCGGGCAGAGCTCCAGCGCGTACGGCAGGTCGTGGGTCACCATCAGCACCGTCACGTCCAGCGAACGCAGGATGTCGGCGAGCTCGCGCCGCGAAGCCGGGTCCAGGTTGGAGGAGGGCTCGTCCAGGACGAGGATCTCCGGCCGCATCGCCAGTACGGTCGCGACCGCCACCCGCCGGCGCTGGCCGAAGGACAGGTGGTGCGGGGGCCGGTCGGCGAAGCCGGCCATGCCGACCAGTTCGAGCGCCTCGCGGACCCGCTCCTCCAGTTCCGCGCCCCGCAGGCCGGCCGCCGCCGGGCCGAAGGCCACGTCCTCCCGCACGGTCGGCATGAACAGCTGGTCGTCGGGGTCCTGGAAGACGATGCCCACCCGGCGCCGGATCTCGGCGAGGTTCCGCTTCTCCACGGGCAGCCCGGCCACGCTGACCGAGCCGACCCCGCCGCCGAGGATGCCGTTGAGGTGCAGCACGAGGGTGGTCTTCCCCGCACCGTTGGGGCCCAGCAGCGCGACCCGCTCCCCGCGGCCGACGCTGAGGTCGACGCCGAAGAGGGCCTGGTGCCCGTCGGGGTAGGCGTAGGCGACCCCGGACACCTCCAGGGAGGGTACGGACGGAGCGGCGGGAGAGGAAGAAGGAGACGTCACAGCGTCCATCCCATCAGACAGACGGCGAGCGCCATCACGGGCAGCACGGCCGAGTACGCCCACTGGGCGCGGGTGGCCGTGACGTCGTCGATCACCGGCATGGAACCGGCGTAGCCGCGGCTGACCATGGCGAGGTAGACCCGCTCGCCGCGTTCGTAGGAGCGGATGAAGAGGGCGCCGGCCGTCTTGGCGAGCACCCCCCAGTGCCGGACGCCGCGCGCCTCGAACCCGCGCGAGCGGCGGGCGATGGACATGCGGCGCAGCTCGTCGGTGATGACGTCGCCGTACCGGATCATGAAGGAGGCGATCTGGACGAGCAGCGGCGGCAGCTTCAGCCGCTGGAGTCCCAGCAGCAGGGCGCGCAGTTCGGTGGTGGAGGCGAGGAGTACGGAGGCGGCCACGCCGAGGGTGCCCTTGGCCAGGACGTTCCAGGCGCCCCAGAGGCCGGAGACGCTCAGGGACACGCCGAGCACCTCCACCCGTTCGCCCTGGGACACGAAGGGCATGAGCACGGCGAAGAGTACGAACGGCACCTCGATCAGCATCCGCCGCAGCATGAAGCCCGCGGGGATCCGGGCCGCCGCCGCGACGGCGGCGATGAGGAACGCGTAGCCGGCGAAGGCCCACATGGCCTCGCGCGGGGTGGAGACGACGACGACCACGAACGCGAACGTCGCGGCGATCTTGCAGTGCGGCGGCAGCTCGTGCACGGGCGAGTGCCCGTGCCGGTAGAGCTTGTGCGCGTGGCCGGCGCCCATGTCAGCCGGCCGTGGGGGCGGCCGTGGACGTCGCGGTCAGGTCCTGTGCGCGGCGGCGGCGCACGGCCCAGAACACGCCGGTGCCGACGGCGACGGTCGCGCCGACGCCGATGACCCCGGCGAGGCCGCCGGACAGCCGGGCGTCGGAGACGTCCTTGACGCTGTAGTCGGCGAGCGGGGAGCCGGCGGCGGCGTGCTCCTCGACCTTGGTGTCGATGCCCTTGTCGGCGGCGACCTTTTCCAGGCCGTCGGGGCTGGCGGAGGCGTAGAAGGAGACGAAGCCGGCCAGTACGAGGGCGGCGGCCAGGCCGGTCAGCCAGAGCTTGCGGGTGGAGCGGGCGGCGGCCGGCACCGGGGTCGCGGCGGGTGCGGGGGCGTCGACCAGTTCGCCGCCGACGCGCAGCTTCAGCGGGGCGGTCAGCCGGCGCGCGCCGTGCACCAGGTCGGGGCGTACGGCGATCACGGCGCCGACGGTCGCGGCGGTGATGGCGGCCTCTCCGATGCCGATGAGGACGTGGACGCCGACCATGGCGGTGATGACCTTGCCGATCGGGACGTCGGTGGTGCCGCCGAGGGCGTAGAGGAGGGTGAAGGCGGCGGCCGCGGCGGGCACGGAGAGGAGCGCTCCGGCGAAGGCGGCGACGGTGACCGAGCGGCGGCCTGCGGGCAGCAGCCCGAGGAGGCCGCGGAAGACGGCGTAGGCGACGACGACGGTCACCACGGCCATGTTGAGGACGTTGACGCCGAGCGCGGTGAGGCCGCCGTCGGCGAAGAGGATGCCCTGCATCAGCAGGACGACGGACACGCAGAGCACGCCGGTGTAGGGGCCGACGAGTATGGCGGCGAGCGCCCCTCCGAGGAGGTGGCCGCTGGTGCCGGCGGCGACCGGGAAGTTCAGCATCTGCACGGCGAAGATGAAGGCGGCGACGAGGCCGGCCAGCGGGGCGGTGCGCTCGTCGAGTTCGCGGCGGGCGCCGCGCAGGCTGACCGCGACAGCGGCGGCGGCCGCTACTCCTGCGGCCACCGAGACGGGTGTGTTGATGAATCCGTCGGGCACATGCATGGAGTAGCTCCGCATCCTCTTTCTCGCACAAGTCTTTAACCGTTCAAGAGTAGTGCCCAGTTGCAAACCGTTGGCAAGAGCAGACAGGTCACAAATAGATCCGTGCGGTTTCGTCGGAATGTGCGAGGCTGGACGGACAAACGGACGCAGATGTTCCGATTAGGGAGTCTTGTCGATGTCAGCCACCGCCGAGAATCCAGCAGCCACCGCCACCGCGACCGCCGTCGAGGAGCGGGTGCGCGCCCGCGTGATCACCGACGAGCCCCTCTACCGGGCCATTCCGGTGGCCCTGCGCTTCACCCCCGCCGAGCCGCTGGCCGTGCGCGTCGTCTTCCCCGCCGAGCTGTCCCCCGAGGACACCGACAACGAGTGGGTCTTCCCCCTGGCCCTCCTGGAGGCCGGCCTGCTGGCCCCGTCCGGGAGCGGGGACGTACGCGTCTGGCCGTGCGGGCGCGTCCAGGCGGTGATGGAGTTCCACTCTCCCGAGGGAGTCGCCGTCCTCCAGTTCGATAGCGCCGCGCTGCGCCGCTTCCTGCGCCGTACGTACGCCACCACCCGGACGGCGTAGCGGAACGCCACCGGCCCCGCACCTGGGGTTCCAGGTACGGGGCCGGCGTTCGGCAGGTGCGACTTTCCGGGCCCGAGGTTGACGCGAGGCGTTGACCCGGGCCACGGCCCTCGCGTGCGGCTCAGGCGTTGACGAGCTCGCGCTGCTTGTCGGGGTCCTCCGGCGACCCGGCGTCGGAGGCGGACTCGCCGAGGTGCTTGCGCAGGCTCTCGCCCTCCACGTCCACGTTGGGCAGGATCCGGTCGAGCCACTTCGGCAGCCACCAGGCCTTGTGGCCGAGCAGCGCCAGCACCGCCGGCACGATCGCCATGCGGACCACGAAGGCGTCGAAGAGGACGGCGACGGCCAGGCCGAAGCCGATCATCTTCACCATCGAGTCGCTGGCGCCGAGGAAGCCGGAGAACACGGCGATCATGATGACGGCCGCGGCCACGACCACGCGGGCGCTGTACTGGAAGCCGGTCACCACGGCCTGGCCCGGCCGCTCGCCGTGGACGTACGCCTCACGCATGCGGGTGACCAGGAAGACCTCGTAGTCCATGGCCAGGCCGAAGACCACGCCCACCATGAAGATCGGCATCATCGACATGATCGGACCGGTCTGCTCCACACCGAAGAGCGAGCCGAGCCAGCCCCACTGGAAGACCGCGACGACCGCGCCGAGGGCCGCGACCACCGACAGCAGGAAGCCGAGCGCCGCCTTGAGCGGGACCAGGATCGAGCGGAAGACCAGCATCAGCAGCAGGAAGGCGAGGCCGACGACGAGCGCCAGGTAGGGCAGCAGCGCGTCGTTCATCTTCTGCGAGAAGTCGATGTTCATCGCGGTCTGGCCGCTGACGAACACGTCCTTGCCGTTGCCCTCGCGGATCTTGTGGACCAGGTCCTCGGTCTCCGTGGAGGACGGCCGGTCCTTCGGGATCACGCTGACGATCGCGGCGTCCTTGGCCTCGTTCTGGAGCGGAGGCATCACGGCCGCCACCCCGTCCAGGCCCTTGATCCGGTCGGCGGTCCGGTCGGCCAGCGCCTTGTCGCCGTCGACGACCACCATCAGCGGGCCGTTGAAGCCGGGGCCGAAGCCCTCCGACAGCATGTCGTACGCCTTGCGCTGGCTGGTGGAGACCGGCTTGGAGCCGTCGTCCGGCAGGCCCATCTCCAGCTTGCTCGCCGGGATCGCGATCACGCCGAGGCCGATCACACCGGCCAGCAGCACCGCGACCGGGCGGCGCAGCACGAAGCGCGCCCAGCGGGTGCCGCCGTTGGCCTTGGGCTCGGCGCCGGCCGGGCGGCCCTTGCCGAACAGCTTGCTCTTCTGGCCGGCGGGCAGCACCTTCTTGCCGGCGAAGCCGAGGATCGCGGGGACCAGCGTCAGGGCGACGAGCACCGCGATGACCACCGTTCCGGCGGCGGCGACACCCATCTTCGTCAGCATCGGGATGTTGACGACGGCCAGGCCCACCAGGGCGATGACCACGGTCAGACCGGCGAAGACCACTGCGGAGCCGGCGGTTCCGGCGGCGCGGCCGGCGGCCTCGTCGCGCTCGCGGCCCTCGGAGAGCTCCACGCGGTAGCGGGAGACGATGAAGAGCGCGTAGTCGATGCCGACCGCGAGGCCGATCATCATCGCGAGGGTGGAGGTGGTGGAGCCGAGGTCCAGGACGTTGGCGAGCGCGGTGATCGAGGACACGCCGATGCCGACGCCGATCAGCGCGGTCAGCAGCGGCAGCCCGGCGGCGACCAGCGAACCGAAGGTGATGACGAGGACGATGCCGGCGATCAGGATGCCGATGGCCTCACCGGAGCCCGTCTCCGGGGCCTCCATCAGCGCGTCGCCGCCGATCTCCACCTGGAGGCCGGCCTTCTGGGCCGCGTGGCCCGAGTCCTTGAGCGCCTCTCGGGTGTCGTCCTTCAGCTCCATGCCGCTGACCTTGTACTTCACGCTGACGTAGGTGGTGGAGCCGTCCTGGCTCACCGCCTGCGTCTGGTACGGGTCGTCGACCGTGGCGATCTGGGCGGCGCCGTCGCCGCTCTTCAGGCCGGAGATGAGCTTCTCGACCTCGGCCTTGGGGCCCGGGTCGGTGACCTTGGCGCCCGCCGGGGCCTTGACGACGATGCGGGCGGTCGCGCCGTCGGCGGACATGCCCGGGAACTTCTCGTCCAGCAGGTCGAAGGCCTTCTGGGCCTCCGTGCCGGGTATCGAGAACGAGCCGGAGGTGGGCGCGGAGGCCGTCGCGGCGCCGAAGCCCGCGGCGACGAGCAGCGCCACCCATACGAGGGCGACCAGACCGCGGCGCCTGAAGGCGCCGCGGCCGAGCCGGTAGAGGAAGGTGGCCACGTCGTGGTTCTCCCGTTTCAGGTCGTGGGATGGATCCGGGACGGATCTGGGCGTGTGAAGCCGGCCCGACGACGAGAGCGGCGTGTCAGGAGCAGCAGGAAGGACGTTCTGTACTTCTGGGGAGCTGTGCTTCGCGCGTTCGTGCGGCCGGGGAGCCGGCCGCGGGCGAAGCACCCGGGCGGGACGTCAGACGCCGAGGGCGGGGAAGACCACGGCGTCGATGAACTGGCCGAGGAAGGCCCGGTCGACGGACCGGTCCTCGATCAGAGGTAGTGCGATGAACGCCCCGATGAGCATGTGCGGCACGAAGTCCAGGGCCGGGCAGTCCGGCCGGATCTCGCCCCGCTCGACGGCGCGCTGCAGCATCGCCTGGAGACCGTTGAGCTCCGGGTCGACCAGCAGGTCGCGCAGTGCCCGGTGCAGCTCCGGACTCTCGTGGACGGCATGGGCCAGGCCCCGCATCAGCGCGGTGTCCTTGGCCATCTGCGCGTCGTCCGAGCGCTCGACCATCGTCGCGAAGTCCCCGCGCAGGGTGCCCGTGTCGATCTCCCGGAGGGAGACCGGCTGGGTACATCGCAGGGCCTTGGCGACCAGCTCCGGCTTGCTCCCCCACTGGCGGTAGAGGGTGGCCTTGCTGGACTTCGTACGGGCGGCGACGGCGTCCATGGTCAGCGCCTCGTAGCCGACCTCGCGCAGGAGGTCGAGGACCGCCCCGTGGAGTTCGGCTTCCCGTTCGGGGGTGATCCGGCTGCGACGGGCCGACATGACGTCGGTCACCCGGCAACTCGCCTTCATCGCGACCTCCTCCGAACGAAACGGTTCCGTACTCCTCAGAGCCTACCCGCCCGACTAACGAAACGAAACCGTTCCGTTTCGTTAGCGGGGGTGGCGTGGGTCACGCGGCGGGTGTCACGCAGCAGGCGTCACACCGCACCGGTCACGCGGCGGGTGTCACGCAGCAGGCGTCACACCGCACCGGTCACGCGGCACGGGTCACGCCGCACGCGGGCACGCGTCACGCCGCACGCGTCACGCCGCGCACCGTCCGCACGTCACCCACACGGACGCCACACGGTCACCTGTACGAGTTGCCGGGCCCCTCCGGCGCGGAAAGCATTGGGGGGTGAGTCACGACGTCGCGTACCTCCGCTTCCCGCACCTCCACGACGACCTGCTGTGTTTCGCCACCGAAGACGACCTCTGGGTCGCCCCCCTGGTCCCCGAGGGCCAGACCCCCGGCCGTGCCTGGCGCATCACCGTCGACCGCACCCGGGTCGGCCACCCGCGCTTCTCCCCCGACGGACGGCACATCGCCTTCACCACCTGGCGCAGCCTCGACCCGGAGATCCACCTCGCCCCCGTCGACGGCGGCCCCGCCCGCCGGCTCAGCCACTGGGGCTCCACCGACACCCGGGTCTGCGGCTGGGACCCGGACGGCAACGTCCTGGCCGTCTCCTCCCACGGGCAGCCCTTCTCCTACTACTCCTGGGCGTACAAGCTGCCCACCGACGGCAGCCCCGGCGGCCGCCTCCCCTGGGGCCCGGTCTCCGACATCCAGGTCGCCGACGTCGACGGCGAACACCGCAGCCTGCTGCTGACCGGCAAGCCCCCGCACGAGCCCGCCGCCTGGAAGCGGTACCGGGGCGGCGCCACCGGCCGGCTCTGGCTGCACGGGCAGCGGCTCCTGGAGGACATCGAGGGGCACCTCGAATCCCCGATGTTCGTCGGCGGCCGGATCGCCTTCCTCTCCGACCACGAGGGCATCGGCAACCTCTACTCCTGCCTGCCCGACGGCACCGGCCTGCGCCGCCACACCGACCACGACGAGTTCTACGCCCGGCACGCCTCCAGCGACGGCTCCCGCGTGGTCTACCAGTGCGCGGGCGACATCTGGCTCGTCGACTCCCTCGCCGAAGGGGCCTCGCCGCGCAAGCTGCCGGTCCGCCTCGGCGGCCCGCGCGCGGGGCGGCGTACGTACCAGGTGCCGGCCGCCAGCAACGTCGACTCGCTGTCCGTGGACACCACCGGCCGGGCCAGCGCCGTCGTCGTGCGCGGCAGCCTGTACTGGCTCACCCACCGCGACGGTCCGGCCCGCACCATCGCCGACACCCCCGGCGTACGGGTACGGCTGCCCGAGATGCTCGGCAGCGGCGGGCAGGTCGCGTACGTCACCGACGCCGAGGGCGAGGACGCGATCGAGATCGCCTACCTGCCGCGCGCCTCCGGCGACCGCGAGCCCCGCCGGCTGGCCTCGGGCGAGCTGGGCCGCGTCACCGAACTGCTGTCGGACCCCGACGGGGAGCGGCTCGCCATCGCCTCGCACGACGGGCGGCTGCTGCTGCTCGACGCGACGGAGGAGTCTGGGGGAGGCGAGGTCACCGAACTCATCCGGTCCATCAACGGCCCCGTCACCGACCTCGCCTTCTCCCCCGACGGCTGCTGGCTGACCTGGTCGCACCCGGGCATCGGACGCTCCCTGCGGCAGATCAAGATGGCGAAGATCTCCGGTCCCGGCGCGCGCGTCGTCGTCGACGTCACCAACGGCCGCTTCGAGGACGAGAACCCGGTCTTCACGCGGGACGGCCGCTACCTCGCCTTCCTCTCCTGGCGCGGCTTCGACCCGGTGTACGACGTGCACACCGGCGACCTGTCCTTCCCGCTGGGCTGCCGCCCCTACCTGGTGCCCCTGTCCTCGGCCACCCCCTCCCCCTTCGCCTTCTCCCCCGACGGCCGGCCCGCCGCCGGCGGACTCGACCCCGTCGAGGGCGAACCGGGCGAGGGCGACGGCACCGTCACGGTGGAGGTGGAGGGCCTGGAGAGCCGGGTCACGCCCTTCCCCGTCTCCGCGTCGAAGTACTCGGCCCTCCACCCGGTGCACGGCGGCGGACTGGTCTGGCTGCGCTGGCCCATCTCCGGCGCGCTCGGCGAGACCTTCGCCAACCCGGCCGACACCAGCGGCAAGCCGACGCTGGAGCACTTCGACATGACCAAGGCCCGCAAGACGGAACTGGCGTCGGGGCTGGACTGGTTCGCGGTCAGCGGCGACGGCACCCGGCTCGTCGTCAACGACGACGGTGACCTGCGCGCCGTGCCGGCCACCGAATCGGGTGACGGCGACTCCACCGTCTACCTCGACCTGCGGCGCATCCTGCACGAGGCGGACCCGGCGGCCGAGTGGCGCCAGGCCTTCGAGGAGGCCGGCCGGCTCATCCGGGCGTACTTCTGGGAGCCGAAGATGTGCGGCATCGACTGGGACGGCGTGCTGCGCCAGTACCGGCCGCTCGTCGAACGCGTCGCCTCCCCGGACGAGTTCGCCGACCTGCTGCGCGAGGTCCTCGGCGAACTCGGCACCTCGCACGCCTACGTCTCCCCCGCCCGGCGCAACGAGGGCCCGCCCCACTACCAGCGGGCCATCGGGCTGCTCGGCGCCAACCTCGTGCACCGGGAGGAGGGCTGGGTGGTCAAGCGGATCCTGCCCGGCGAGTCCTCCGACTCCAAGGCCCGCTCCCCGCTCGCGGGCACCGGCATCCGCGACGGCGCCGTGCTCACCCACGTCGACGGGCGGCCCGTGGACCCGGTCGCCGGCCCCTACCCGCTGCTGTCCGCGGCCGGCGGCACCACCGTCGAACTCACCTTCCAGCCCGCCGAGGGCGAGGGCCGGGCCCGGCGCGTCGCGGTCGTACCGCTGGTCGACGAACGTCCGCTGCGCTACCAGGACTGGGTCTCCAAGCGCCGCGCCGTGGTCCGCGAGGTCAGCGGCGGCCGCTGCGGCTACCTGCACATCCCCGACATGGGCGGCTCCGGCTGGGCCCAGTTCAACCGCGACCTGCGCATGGAGATGTCCCGGCCCGCCCTGATCGTGGACGTACGCGGCAACGCGGGCGGGCACATCAGTGAACTCGTCGTGGAGAAACTCACCCGTTCGATCCTCGGCTGGGACCTGACGCGCAACGCGCAGCCGGTCTCGTACGCGTCGAACGCGCCCCGCGGCCCGATCGTGGCGCTGGCCGACGAGGCGACCTCCTCCGACGGGGACATGATCACCGCCGCGTTCAAACTGCTGGGCCTGGGCCCGGTGGTGGGCCAGCGCACCTGGGGCGGGGTGGTCGGGATGACCGGCCGGCACACCCTGGGCGACGGGACGGTGATCACCGTGCCGATGAACGCCGCCTGGTTCCCGGAGTACGGCTGGTCGGTGGAGAACCACGGCGTGGAGCCGGACCTCGCGATCCTGCGCACCCCGCTCGACTGGGCGGAGGGGCGGCACGCGCAGCTGGACGACGCCGTGCACCTGGCGCTGGAGCTGCTGGAGCAGGACCCGGCGGCCGTGCCGCCCGGCTACACCGACGTACCGGACCGCCGGCGTCCGAAGCTGCCGCCGCGGGAGTAGCCGTAGCGGGAGTAGGCGTACGGGACGGGCGGGGGCACGGGCGGTGCACGCGGAAGGGGCGCGGTCCGGACCTCCTCGGTACGGACCGCGCCCCTCGGCGCTGTGTGCGTCGGCGCCGTGTGCGTCGGCGCCGGGTCTGTCAGGGCCTGGTAGCAGTCAGGCCCGAAGGTGCGTGCTTCAGGGCTGTTCCAGGACCTCAGGTCCGGTCGTCGAGCTCGTCCCTGATGTCGTCGACCGGCTGCTGGGACTTCGACCTCATGTCCTTCTTCTGCTGCTTGGCCTTCGCGGTGCGCTCGGACATGTCGTCCTTGGCGCCCTGCTTGGCCTGCTCGGCGCGTTCCTTGATCTCGTTGGCCTTGTCCTGGAACTGGTCCTTGATACCCATGCTTCTCACTCCGTACGGGGTGTCGGTGGTTGGGCCTCGACCAGACTGACATGCAGCAACAAAGCACGCATTTCGATCAGCGGTGGGCGGATCGCTCCTGTTCGTCGGCCGCCCCGCCGGCCCCCACGAGCCCCTTGGGGACGTCGGCGAGCCTCGGTTCGAAGCGCTTCATCTCCCGCTTCCCGCCCGCCGCGATGACCGCCGGCAGGTAGCCGCGGACGCCCTGCATGCCGCGCAGCCACCACTGCGCGTACACGTGCGGCGAGCGCCGTTCGATGCCGGCCACGATCCGGTCGACCGCCGGACCCAGCGGGTAGGTGCGGTTGGCGGGCCAGGGCAGCCGCCCGCGCAGCTCGCGCATGACCTCGTCCTGGTCGGCGCCGCGCACCATGTCGGTGTCGGTCCAGGAGAGGTAGCCGACGCCGACCTTGACGCCCTTGTAGCCGACTTCGGCGCGCAGGCAGTGCGCGAAGGCCTCGGCGCCGGACTTGGAGGCGCAGTACGCCGTCATCATCGGCGCCGGGGTGATCGCGGCGAGCGAGGCGATCTGGAGGAAGTAGCCGCGGCTCTCCATGAGGACGGGCAGGAAGGCGCGGGCGGTGACGGCCCCGCCGATCAGGTTGACCTCGATGACGCGGCGCCAGGCCTCGGGGTCGGAGTCCCCGAACGGGCCGCCGGCGGCGACGCCCGCGTTGGCGACGACGATGTCGACTTTTCCGAAGCGCTCCTTGACCTCGCGCGCGACCCTGGCCATGGCCTCGTGGTCGGTGACGTCGGCGTGCCAGTGGTCGCTGTCGGTGTGCAGCCGCCCGGAGACCTCCTTGAGCGCCTCCGGCTCCAGGCCCACCAGGGCGATCCTGGCGCCGCGCGCGGACAGCTTGCGGGCGAGCAGTTCGCCGACCCCGCGGGCGGCGCCGGTGACGACGGCGACCTGGCCTTCCAGACTCCTTCGAGCGCTCACGCGGTCTTCTCCTTCTCTGCGTCGGACGGGGCGGATGCGTCGGATACGCCGGATGCATCGGATACGCCGGATGCGGCGGGGAGGTAGCGGCCCGTCAGCTCGCGGACGGCTCGGGTGACGGCCTCGGGGGCCTCGACGGGGGTCATGTGCCCCATGCCGGTGAGTTCGGTCAGGCCCACGCAGTTCGGCAGCGCCACCGCCAGCCGCCGGGCGTGCACGACGGGGGTGAGCCGGTCGTCCCGGCCGGCGATGACGGCGGTCGGCACGGTCAGCCGGGCCAGTTCGGCGTCCAGGTCCAGCCCCGCCAGCACCTCGGACCAGGCGTGGCGCACCCCCGCCGGGCAGGCGTGCACGATGCGGGCGCAGGCCTCCACCCGGTCCGGCGCGGACCCGGGGCCCATGGTGGCGTACTTGAGCACCGCGCGGCCCACGGGCGTGACGGGCCCGAGGGGGGCGCGCGAGCCGAGCACGGCGCGGGTCGTACGGGTCCTCGCGCGCCCGGCGCGCAGCGGCAGCACGGTCGCCTCCGCGACCAGCCGCGAGCTGCCGGTGCTGCACAGCAGGGCGGCCGCGGCGTGCTCGGCGAACTCGGGGCGTCCGGCGGCGGCCATCACGGTCATGCCGCCCATCGAGTGCCCGGCGACCACGGCGCGCTCGCCGGGGGCGAGGGTCGCCTTCAGCACGGCGGCCAGGTCGTCGGCGAGGGCGGTGGTGCCGTAGGCGGCGGCCGCCGGGCTGCGGCCGTGGCCGCGCTGGTCGTAGGCGACGACCCGGTGGTCGCGGGCCAGGTCGCGGATCTGCGCCGCCCAGAAGGCGGTGGAGCAGGTCCAGCCGTGGGAGAGCACGACGGCCGGGGCCCCTTCCGCGCCGTGCACCTCCACGTGCAGCCGGGATCCGTCGGCGGACACGGCGACCAGCTCGCGGGCCGCGGCCGGCGGCGCGTACCGGCCGGCGGTGACGTGCCCGGGCCGGCTCACGCGGCGCCCTCCTCGGCGGGGGCGGCCGCGGAGCCCGGCGCGGCGGCCGCGGCGGGTACGGCGGGGGCGCCGGCCGCTGCGGGGGCCGGGACCCGCTCGCGCTCGCGGTCCCGTACGCGTACGACCTCGTACTCGGCCAGGTCGACCGTCAACGTGGCGCGCCGGAACTCACCCGTCGTGCCCGGCCACACGGTGGTGTTGCGGCCCTGGGCGTCCAGGTACCAGCTGGTGCAGCCGCCGGTGTTCCACACCGTCCGCTCCATCCGCGCCTGGACGTGCCGGTTCCACTGGTTGACGGCGGACGGCCGGACCGCGAGCGCGGTGCGCCCGCCCAGGCTGCCGCCGTCGAGGAGGGAGAGCTGGCGCAGGTAGTCCGCCATGTAGTTCAGCTGGGACTCGATCATCAGGATCATCGAGCTGTTCCCGAGGCCGGTGTTCGGTCCGATGATCGTCATCCAGTTGGGGAAGCCGGCCGCGGTCGCCCCGCGCAGCGCCTGCATCCCGTCCTTCCACGCGTCCGCGAGGGTCTGCCCGTCGGCGCCCACCACCCGTTCGGCGATCGGCATGTCCGTGACGTGGAAGCCGGTGCCGAAGATGATCGCGTCCACCTCGGTCTCGGTCCCGTCGGCGGCGACGAGCACCGAGCCCCTGATCTCCTTCAGCCCCGAGGCGACCACGTCCACGTCGGGCCGGGCCAGCGCCGGGTAGTACTCGCTGGAGAGCAGGATGCGCTTGCAGCCGATCCGGTACGAGGGCGTGAGCTTGGCCCGCAGCTGCGGGTCCTTGATGGAGCGCGCCATATTGGCCTTGGCCAGGGATTCGATCAGCCCGAGCTGGTTCGGCCGTTTGGTGAACGCGCTGACCTGGAGCTCGCGGATCCCCCACAGCAGCCCGCGGCGGGCCGACTGGGTGAAGGGCAGCTGCCGGTGCAGCCAGCGCTCGGCGGTGCTGATGGCGCGGTCGGTGCGCGGCATGACCCACGGCGGGGTCCGCTGGAAGAGGGTGAGGCGGGCCGTCCGGGGGGCGATGGCCGGCACGATCTGGATCGCGGAGGCGCCCGTGCCGACCACGGCGACGCGCTTGCCGGTCAGGTCGTAGTCGTGGTCCCAGCGGGCGGAGTGGAAGACCTTGCCGGGAAACTCGGCGAGCCCGGGGATCTCGGGCGTCTTCGGGTCGGACAGCGGTCCGGTCGCCGACACCACGACGTCGGCGGTCAGGGAGCCCGCCGAGGTCTCGATCTCCCAGCGCAGCTCCCGCTCGTCCCAGCGCATCATCAGGACCTCGTGGCCGAGCCGGATGTGCGGGCGCAGCCCGAAGGTGTCGGCGACGCGCTCCAGGTAGGCGCGTATGGCGGGCTGCCCGGAGAAGGTGCGCGGCCAGTCGGGGTTGGGGGCGAAGGAGAAGGAGTACAGGTGCGAGGGCACGTCGCAGGCGCACCCGGGGTAGCTGTTGTCGCGCCAGGTGCCGCCGACGGAGTCGGCCCGTTCCAGGACGACGAAGTCCGTGATCCCCTCGCGCCGCAGCCGGACGGCCGCGCCGAGCCCGCCGAAGCCGGACCCCACCACCGCCACCCGTACGTGCTCGCGCGCGCCCTTGCCGACCTTCCTGCCCTTGCCGACCGTGCTGCCGCCCATGCCCGCCGCCTTCCGCACCGCAATCCGAACCGCAACGTTGCCAGCAATCACTGGCACAATCGGGAGGGTAGAACAGCTCCGTACCCATGGGTAGGGGTCGCGCCGGGAAAGTTACCGCGAGTACTCCCCACGGACGCCCCGCGGACCGGCCCCGGCATGATCCACAAGCGACCCCCTAGGCTGCGGGTGTGGACAGACCGGCGACGAGAGGGGCACGGCCCGCCGTGGAAACCGTGGAGCCCGTGGAGCGCGAGGGCGGGCGCGAGTACCGGACGGAGGAGCTGGCCGAGGCGGCCGGCATCCCGGTGCGCACGCTGCGCTTCTACCGCGAGCGCAAGCTGCTCCCGCCGCCGCGCCGCGAGGGCCGCATCGCCTGGTACGACGAACACCACCTGGCCCGGCTGCGCACGATCGCCGCCCTGCTGGACCGCGGCCACACCCTCGGCGGCATCGCCGAGCTGACCGCCGCCTTCGAGAAGGGCCGCGACGTCGGCCAGCTCGGCGAACTGCTCGGGATCGGCGGATCGGAGGAGACCCCGGTCCGGCTCTCGCCCGAGGTGCTGGCCGACTACTTCGAGGGCGAGGTCACCCCGGAGAACCTGGCGGCCGCGCTCGACCTCGGCTACGTCGCCACCGACGGCGAGGCCATCGTGCACGTCAGCCGGCGCCTGCTGGACGTCTCCTCGGCCCTGGTACGCGAAGGCGTGCCGCTGTCGGCGGTGCTGGAGACGGGCCGCCGGGTCCGCGAGCACGCCGACGCGCTGGCGGAGCTGTTCACCGAGCTGATCTCCGCCCACCTCGGGCAGGAGGCCGTCACCCGGCTGCGCCCGCTGGCCAAGAGCGTGGTCGAGGCGGAGCTCACGATGGCGATGGACCGCCTGCACCAGCGTCCGTAGCCGCCACGGGCACCCCAGCCGCCACAGGCCCCGCCGGCACCCCACCCGCCGCAGCCGCCGCACGGCCGGCCGGCACCGCGGCGCCACAGGCCCCGCCGGCACCGCAGCGCCGTCGGCACCGCAGCCGCCGGGGCCGCCGCGGTCCCTCAGACGCCCAGCTCGTAGACCACCGTCACCGGCGCGTGGTCCGACCAGCGCTCGGGGTGCGTCTCGGCGCGCTCGACGAAGGCCTTCACGGCCTTCGCCGCCAGCCCCGGGCTCGCTACCTGGAGGTCGATGCGCCAGCCCGCGTCGTTGTCGAAGGCCCGGCCCCTGTAGGACCACCAGGAGTACGGCCCCTCCGTGTCCGGGTGCAGCCCGCGCACGACGTCGACGTAGCCGGCCTGCGCGTACACCTTCCCCAGCCACTCCCGCTCCTCGGGCAGGAAGCCCGCGTTCTTGCGGTTGGTCTTCCAGTTCTTGAGGTCGGCCTCCTGGTGGCAGATGTTCCAGTCGCCGCACACCACGACCTCCCGCCCGTCGGCGGCGGCCCGCGCCTTCAGCTCCCCGAGGTAGCCGAGGAACTCCTCCATGAACCGGTACTTCTCGTCCTGCTTCTCGGTGCCCGCCTCCCCGGAGGGCAGGTACAGGCTCGCCACGGTGACGCCCGGCAGGTCGACCTCGACGTAGCGCCCCGAGTCGTCGAACTCGTCACTGCCGAAGCCCACCCGCACCCGTTCGGGCTCGCGCCGCGTGTACAGCGCGACACCGGCCCGGCCCTTGGCGGCGGCCGGCGCGAACACGGTGTGCCAGCCCTCGGGCTCCCGGGCCTCTGCCGGAATCTGCGCCTCCTCGGCCCGCACCTCCTGGAGGCACACGACGTCGGCGTCGGATCCGGCGAGCCACTCCACGAACCCCTTCTTGGCGGCGGCGCGGATCCCATTCACATTCACGGAGGTCACGGTGAGCATCCCTGCACCATAGCGGGATGGATCCGTACGATATTCAAATGTCTCACGGTATAAACATCCGCGCCGTGCCGTACGACCACCCGGACGCGGCGGCGCTCGACGCTCAGGTCCAGGTCGAGTACCGGCAGCGCTACGACGGCGAGGGCGACGCCACCTTCCTCGACCCGGCGATGTTCCTCCCGCCGAACGGCCTCTACCTGCTCGCCTACGACGACGCCGGCGACCCGGTGGCCAGCGGCGCCTGGCGCGGCCAGGAGAAGAACGACGAGGGCTACTCGGACGGCGACGCCGAGATCAAGCGCATGTACGTCGTACCGCGGGCGCGCGGCCTCGGCCTGGCCCGCCGCATCCTGGCCGAGCTGGAGGCCGACGCACTCGCGGCGGGCCGCACCCGCATGGTCCTGGAGACCGGCGACAAGCAGCCCGAGGCCATCGCCCTCTACCTCTCCTCGGGCTACGCCCTGTCCGAGAAGTTCGGCTACTACCGCGACTACCCGTCCAGCCGCTGCATGACGAAGCCGCTCCGGGCCGTCGTCGGCTCCTGACCCCCGCGGGGCCGTTCCACCGGATCAGCGGCGGAGCCAGACGGCTTCGTCCGCGCCCCACCGGGACGGCCCCCGCCCCCAGTCCCCGAACGGGCTCGCGGCGTACCGCAGCACCCCGTACCCGGAGTCCGCCTCGCGCAGCCACGGCTCCGGCGCGTACCCCGGCACCGCCGCGCCCACCGCCGGCACCCGGCGCACCAGCCACGACGCCGTCCCGGCCAGGGAGAGCCGCAGCGCCCGGCCGCCCCCCTCCGCCAGCGCCCGCAGCACGCCCGCGGCCAGCAGGTACCCCGTGCCGTGGTCCAGCGCCTGCGCCGGCAGCACCCCCGGCCTCCCGTCCTCGCCCGCGCACCGCGCGGCGATCCCGTACCCCGCCTGCACCAGCGAGTCGAAGCCCCGGCGCCCCGCCCAGGGCCCGCTCCAGCCCCACGCGCACAGCTGCGCCACCACCAGCCGCGGGAACCGCTCCAGCAGCTCCTCGGCACCCAGCCCGAACCGTTCCAGCGCGCCCGGCCGGTACCCCGTCACCACCACGTCGGCGGTGGCGAGCAGCCGGTCCAGCGCCGCCCGGCCGGCCGCGTCACCGAGGTCCAGCAGCGCGGAGCGCTTCCCGAAGCCGGTGTCCGCGTGCGCGTCGTCCGCCTCGCGCAGTGCCGGGGAGTCGATCCGCAGCACGTCGGCGCCCAGCAGCCCCAGCGTCCGCGTCGCGACGGGCCCGGCGATGACCCGGGTCAGGTCCAGCACCCGCACCCCGGACGCGGGCAGCGCGCCCGGCCCCGGCGGCCGGCCGCCGCCCGGGCCCCGCACCCACTCCACCAGCGGCCGCGGCTCCCCGTACTCCGGCGCGACGGCGACGGCGAGCCCGCCCTCCGCGTAGACGGCCTCCTGCGCCTCGGCGGCGCTCCGGCCCGCGAGGGCCTCCCGCAGCGCATCCGGGGTGCCGGGCACGCCGAGCGCGCGTACCAGGGCGGCCTGGTGGTGCGGGTAGTTGGCGTGGGTCCGCACCCAGCCGTCGGCCGCCCGCCAGAACCCGGACAGCGGCGCGAAGCCCACCGGCGCCCGGCCCTCCACCCGCAGGTGCCGCTCGCTGACGAACGCCGTGGCCACGGCGCCCTCGTCCACCGCGACCGGGGCCGCGTCCAGTGCCGTGCCCCCGGCCCGTACGGCGGCCAGCTCGGCCGCCGCGAGCCCGCACACCCCGACGCAGGCCCGCGCCAATTCCCGTACCGGCAGCGGACCCTCCAGCCCGCCCGGTCCCGCGAATCCGACCCGTCCCGCCAACTCGCCGTCCCCGCCCAGCGCTTCCCACGCCTGTGCGACGGCCCCGTCCGTCTTCGTCATGCGGCCCATTGTCACGGTGACCGCCGGCCGCCCAACCCGCCGTTTTCCGAAGGATTTCGGTGACGGCCCCGAAAACGCCGAGATCCCGCCCGGTCTTTCGACCGGACGGGATCTCGTGACGATTCCCGGTAGCTATCCGAGAACTGTCGTTTGTGGACCTGTGGGGATTTGAACCCCAGACCCCCTCGATGCGAACGAGGTGCGCTACCAGACTGCGCCACAGGCCCTTGCGACGTGTGAAACATTAGCATCCCCGCGCGGGTGCTCCAAAACGCGTTGTCCGGAGGGTCCGCGCAGGTCACCCGTCACTCGTTCGCGGCGCGCGGCCGGTCGTCGCTCTCGTACTGGTCGAAGAGCGGCGTACGGCCGAGATCGCGGCCCCGGGGGCGGGGCGGGGCGGGCTGCGCGGCCGGGCCCGGGTCCGCCGGCTTCGGTACGGCCGGCTGGGCGCGCAGGCGGGGGTCGGTCGGCTCGGCGGTGCTGGAGCGGGCCGCGCTCCAGCCGTCCGGGTTGACCGGGCCGGTGGCGCGGGGGGCGACCGGGGCCGTCACGTACGTCGGCAGCGGGACCGGTACGGGCTCCCAGCTGTCGCCGCGGGCGGGGCCGCGCTCGCGCTCGCGCTGCTGGTCCACCCACTCGGCGTGGTCGGTCTGCTCGACGAGCGCCCGGCGCCCGGCCTCCTGCGGGGAGACCGGCGGGGCGGGGTCCGGTTCGGCGCCGCCGCCGGCGGTGGCGGGCTCGGGCTGCTCGCGGTGGCGCTGGGGGCGGTTCTCGCGCAGGCTGCGGGCGGCCGCCTCGGCGCGCCGCCGGTCCATCGTGAACTCGTAGCGGCGCCGCTCCTGGACCCGCAGGTGCACGATGTAGGCGCTCAGCAGGAGGGCCGGGGCGGCCGGGGCCCACAGGTAGTGGATCCCGCCGACGGCCGCGGCGACCGCGCCGCCGCTGAAGGCGAGGAAGAGGAGTGCGGTGGTGCGCCGGCGGCGTGCGAGCACCTGGAGGCGCTGCTGCCGGCGGACCCGTTCGGCTTCGATGGATCTCGGTTCGGCCCTGGTCGGGGACACGCCGAGGGCCCGGGCGTCGGCGTCCACGGAGTTCACCGTTTCCGTCGCCGCTTCCGGGTCCGCGTGGGGCTGGGCCTCCGCCTGATCCTCACCGCGCTCACGCAGCCCCTTGGCGTAACGGCGCTCCATTCCCGCCCGGCCGGAAAGCAGCCGGATGGCGGTGGAGAAGCGTTCCGTCGGACGCGCTTCGTTCAGCTCGTCCTGCCTCCGGAGCCACATGGGCACCAAGTAGGCGGCCCAGGCCCCGACGATGACTGCGTAGATGAGGCCGCTGCTGCTCACACCTCACACCGTAGAGGGGCGCGCCCGGGAGGATCAGCCAATTGGGCCGGTGTGTCGCACGATCAGGCTGATATCACCGACTTTTTTTGTGATTCTTCGGATCAGGTTATGGGCGAATCGGCCAACAATTCGAACGCTTTTGCGATTACCTGCTTTACGGGGTGGGTGTCGGCGGCGGGCTTTCCCGCTTGCGCGTGCGGTGCCAGCGGCGGAGCAGCCCCTGCGGGACCTCCTCCGCCGTCAGCGCGAAGACCAGGTGGTCGCGCCACGCCCCGTCGATGTGCAGATAACGCGGCCGCAGTCCCTCCTCGCGGAAGCCGAGCTTCTCCACGACCCGGCGGCTGGGCCCGTTCTCGGGGCGGATGCACACCTCGATGCGGTGCAGCCCGACCTTCTGGAAGCAGTGGTCCACCGCGAGCGCGACCGCCGTCGGCATCACCCCGCGGCCGGCCACGTCCCGGTCCACCCAGTAGCCGACGTGGGCGGCGCACATCGAACCCCAGGTGATCCCGGCGACCGTCAGCTGGCCGACCAGCCGCCCCTGGTACTCGATGACGAAGGGCAGCATCCGGCCCGCGTTCGCCTCGGCCCGCAGATGGCGGACCATCTGTCGATATGTCGGCCTGTGGATAACGGGACCCCACGGCGCGGGCGGCGGGATCGTCGCCTCCCACGGCCGCAGCCAGTCCCGGTTGCGCTGGTTGACCTCGCGCCAGGCGCGCTGGTCCCGCAGCTTTATCGGCCGGAGCGTGACATCGCCGTCCGCCAGCACCACCGGCCAGGAGGGGCCGTTCAGCTCGGGCTCCCGGGCGCCGCGTCAGGTCTGGGGTGGTCGCCGCCGCGGAGCTGGTCCACGGCGTGCGGCAGGATCCGCGCCAGCACCGCGAGGCCGTCCTTCACCCCGCCCGTCGAACCGGGCAGGTTCACGATCAGGGTGCGGCCGGCCACGCCCGCCAGGCCCCGCGACAGGGCGGCGGTGGGCACCTTGGCCAGGCCCTCCGCGCGGATGGCCTGCGGGATGCCCGGGACCTCGTAGTCCAGTACGCGGGCGGTCGCGTCCGGGGTCCGGTCGGTCGGCGAGATGCCGGTGCCGCCGGTGGTCAGGATGACGTCGTAGCCGCCGGCCACGCCCTCGCGCAGCGCCTGCTCGACGGGGTCGCCGTCCGGCACCACGCGCGGGCCGTCGACCGTGAAGCCGAGCCCCTCCAGCGCCTCGGCCAGCAGCGGCCCGCCCTTGTCGGCGTACACGCCCTGCGAGGCGCGGTTCGAGGCGGTGACGACCAGCGCCCGCCCGGCCGCGGGCCGCGGGGCGGCGTCCGCCGGTGCCGTCCCCGCCGCGTGGCTGTCGCCGTGGCTGTGGCTGTGCACCTCGCCGCCGCGCGGGGGGTTCACGCGCGGGTCCAGTCGCCGGACTTGCCGCCGGTCTTCTCCTCCACCCGCACGTCGGTGATGACCGCGCCCTTGTCGACGGCCTTCACCATGTCGATCACGGTGAGGCCGGCGACGGCGACCGCGGTCAGCGCCTCCATCTCGACGCCCGTGCGGTCGGCGGTCTTGACGGTGGCGAGGATCTCGACGGCGTCGTCGGCGACCGTCAGGTCGACCTTCACCCCGGAGACCGCCAGCGGGTGGCAGAGCGGGATCAGGTCGGGGGTCTTCTTCGCCCCCATGATCCCGGCGATCCGCGCGGTGGCGAGGGCGTCGCCCTTCGGCACGCCCTCGCCGCGCAGCAGCTCGATCACCCGCGGCGAGACGAGGACGCGTCCGCTGGCGCGCGCCGTCCTGGTGGTGACGTCCTTCTCGGAGACGTCGACCATCCGGGCCGCGCCGGCCTCGTCGATGTGCGTCAGCCTGCTCTGCGTACTCATATCTGCGTGCCGCTCCCGCTCCGGGCCCCCTGGAGCCTGGGGCCTGTGTGATGCAACACGCTACCCGCACCGGCGGCCGCTCAGCCGAGCAGGATCACTTCCAGCTCGGCCCCCGGCTCCACCGAGGTGACGTCCTCCGGTACGACCATCAGCGAGTCGGCGTGCGCGAGCGCGGCGATCAGGTGCGAGCCCGATCCGCCGACCGGGGTGACGGTGCCGGCCTCGGCGTCGTACGTGCCGCGCAGGAACTGCCGGCGGGCCGCCGGGGAGCCGATCGGCGCGTCGGCCTTGAGCACGGCGCGCACGCTGGGCCGGGACACCTCGGACTCCGGCAGGCCCATGAGCGTCCGGATCGCGGGGCGCACGAACAGCTCGAAGGAGACGTACGAGGACACCGGGTTGCCTGGCAGGGCCAGCAGCGGGGTGTGGTCGGGGCCGACGGTCCCGAAGCCCTGCGGCTTGCCGGGCTGCATGGCGAGCTTGCGGAAGTCGACGCCGCCGCCGGAGGGCTCGTCGCCGGAGCCCTCGCCGGAGCCGGCGGCGGTCAGGGCCTCCTTGACCACGTCGTAGGCGCCGACGGAGACCCCGCCGGTGGTGACGAGCAGGTCGGCCCGGATGAGCTGGTCCTCGATGGTGGAGCGCAGGGTCTCGGCGTCGTCGGCGACCGCGCCGACGCGGTAGGCGATGGCGCCGGCGTCGCGGGCCGCGGCGGCCAGCGCGAAGCTGTTCGAGTCGTAGATCGTCCCGGCGGTCAGCGCCTCACCCGGCTGGACCAGCTCGCTGCCGGTGGACATGACGACCACGCGCGGGCGCGGCCGGACCCGTACGGTGCCGCGTCCGATCGCGGCGAGCAGGGCGATCTGCGGCGGTCCGAGGACGGTGCCGGCGGCGAGCGCCAGGTCGCCGGCCTGTACGTCGCTGCCGCGCGAGCGCACGTGCGCCCGGGCCTCGGCCGCGCGGTGGACGCGTACCTCGCCGGCCGCGCCCTCGGGCGCGGCGCTGGCCGGGGTCATGCCGGAGGCGGCGCCGCCGCCCGTGCCGCCGTCGGTCCACTCGACCGGCACGACGGCTTCCGCGCCGGGCGGCAGCGGGGCGCCGGTCATGATGCGGGCGGCCTGGCCTGGGCCGACGGTGGGCAGCTCGCCGCTGCCCGCCGCCACGTCGCCGATGACGGCGAGCACCGCGGGGAACTCCTCGCTCGCACCCTGGACGTCCGCCGTGCGGACGGCGTACCCGTCCATCGAGCTGTTGTCGAAGGGCGGCAGGGCGACGGGCACGGTGACGTCCTCGACCAGGACACAGCCCTGGGCGTCCAGCAGCTGGAGCTCGATGGGCTCCAGCGGCCGGACGGCGGCGAGTACGTCCGCGAGGTGCTCGTCCACCGACCACAGACGGTGCCGGGCGCCCGCCGGTTGAGAACGCTGCGGTGCGGAACTGCTCAAGGTGCTACATCTCCTCCGTGACGTAACGGTGAAGCCAGGTGCGGAACTCCGGGCCCAGGTCCTCACGTTCGCACGCGAGTCGGACGATGGCCCGCAGGTAGTCACCCCGGTCCCCGGTGTCGTAGCGGCGGCCTCGGAAGACCACGCCGTGCACCGGGCCGCCCACGCTCTCGTCGGCGGCCAGCTTCTGCAGGGCGTCGGTGAGCTGGATCTCCCCACCCCGGCCCGGCTCGGTCTCCCGCAGTATGCCGAAGATCGCCGGGTCGAGGACATAGCGTCCGATGACCGCGTAGTTGCTGGGCGCCTCGGCGGGCTCCGGCTTCTCGACGAGGCCGGTGATCCGGACGACGCCGTCCTCGCCGGTCGGCTCGACGGCGGCGCAGCCGTAGAGGTGGACGCTGGACGGGTCGACCTCCATCAGCGCGATGACGGTGCCGCCGGTGCGGGCGTGGACGTCGACCATCTGCCGCAGCAGCGGGTCGCGCGGGTCGATCAGGTCGTCGCCGAGGAGGACGGCGAAGGGCTCGTCGCCCACGTGCGGCTCGGCGCACAGGACGGCGTGGCCGAGGCCGCGCGGATCGCCCTGGCGGACGTAGTGCATGGTGGCCAGGTCGCTCGACTCCTGGACCTTCTTCAGCCGGTCGTCGTCACCCTTGGCGATCAGAGCCGATTCGAGCTCGTAGTTCCGGTCGAAGTGGTCCTCCAGGGCCCGCTTGTTACGGCCGGTGATCATGAGTACGTCGTCCATCCCGGCCGACACGGCCTCCTCGACGACGTACTGGATGGCCGGCTTGTCCACGACCGGGAGCATTTCCTTGGGGGTCGCCTTGGTCGCCGGGAGGAACCGAGTGCCGAGCCCCGCAGCCGGGATGACGGCCTTCTTGATCACTGGGTGCGACTGAGTCATGGGCAGAACGATAGTGGGTCGTACAGGAGGCCCAGCAGGGTTCCGGTGAATATGCCCGACTTGATCCATATGTGAAAGGAATTGTGACGAGACTGTGGTAGAAAACCCGCCCGGGAACCACCCCTTCGTACCCGAAAAGGCCGCCCTGCGCCGGGAACTCCTCGCAGCCCGCCGCGCCTTGCCCCCCGAGGCCCGCGACGCGGCGGCCCGGGCCCTCTCCCGCTCCGCCCTCACCCTGCCCGAGTTGGGCGGCGCCCACACCGTCGCCGCGTACGTCTCCGTCGGCGCCGAACCGGGCACCCGCGAACTGCTCGACGCGCTGCGCGCCGCCGGCAAGCGGGTGCTGCTGCCCCTGCTGCTCCCGAACAACGACCTGGACTGGGCAGCGTACGAGGGCCCGGACAGCCTCGCCGAAGCCGCCCACCCGGGGAAGATGCGGCTGCTGGAGCCGTCCGGCACGCCGCTCGGCCCGGACGCCGTGACCGGCGCCGACGCCGTGCTGCTTCCCGGGCTCGCGGTCGACGGGCGCGGGATGCGGCTCGGCCGCGGCGGGGGCTCGTACGACCGGGTGCTCGCCCGGCTGGAGCGGGCCGGCGCGCACCCCGCGCTGGTGGTGCTCCTGTACGACGAAGAGGTGGTCGCGCGGGTCCCGGAGGAACCGCACGACCACCCCGTCCAGGCGGTGGCCACCCCGTCGGGGGTGGTGCGCTTTACCGCGTGATCAGCCGGCCGGCCGGCGTCGCGCTCACGGCTTGAGCGTCAGGGTGTCCACTGTCGACTTGTCGACGGCGCCCTTTCCGAACGGCCAGTCCAGCAGTTCGCCCTTGGCCCACATCGACGTCTGGTCGGTGTACGTGCCGGCGTACGCGTGGCCCGAGGCGCCGGTCAGGTTGATCCAGCGGGACTTGTCCAGGTCGCCGAGGTTGACGACCATCCGCATCGACGGCACCCAGGTGACCTCGTAGCCGCTGGAGGCGTTCCAGCCGGTCGCGTTGACGGTGGCCTCGCCGCCGCCCACGTTCCACGGGCCGCGGTTGAGGAGCCACTGCATGAAGCCCGGGCCCTCCTTGCCGATCGTCTGGTTCTTCAGCGTCAGCTGGTGCAGCCGGCCCCAGCTCCACGTCGCCTGGTCCTTGCCGAGCTTGGCGGTCAGCTCCCAGCGGGCGTCCTCCATGGCCCGGGCGAACAGCTCGTCGCGGGTCTTGATCGGCTTGTCGTGGACGGTCTTCGGGGTGGCGGTCCACCACGGCGACTTCTCGTCCTTGACCAGCCGGCGGACCACCTCGAACCAGCGGTCGCCGCCGTCCGGCTGCGCCGAGTCGGGGCCGCGCGTACCGCACTCGCGGACCGTCTTGGTGAGGTCGTCGTTCGGGCCGGTGCCCGCCTCGCTGACGTTCATGCAGCTGCCCTCGACCCGCAGCTCCTTCGGCATCTTGTCGCCGAAGGCCAGCTTGAGGATGTTGCGCCAGACCGCGTTGAAGTACGCGGCCGCCGCGGAGTCGGACTCCTGCGTGTAGTTCCAGCCTTCGAGCAGCTTCTGCGCCGAGCGCACGTCCGGGTCGGAGACCTGGATCTTGGCCAGCATCGGGGTCAGCAGCGCGGCGATCTCGCTGCTGTTGTCCATCTGCATGGTGCGCATGTCGTCGGTGGAGATCTTGCCGTTGTCCTTGGTCTTCGCCTCGATGAGGTCGTTGATCCGCTGGCTCCGGGCGCCGTAGCCCCAGTCCGTGGTCAGGACGTACGGGTACTTGCCGGCGCCGGTGCCGGACTCGGTGACGGCCTGGTTGGCGGTGACGATGTAGCCGCGCGCCGGGTTGAGCTCCCAGGGCATCTCGTTCTGCGGGATGTAGCCGGCGTTGCCGTCCCGGCCGCCCTTCCAGGTGTACTTCGGGTCCCAGCCGGGCGCCGGCAGGCGGCCGTCGCCCTGGTTGCGGATCGGGATGCGGCCCGGGGCCTGGTAGCCGATGTTGCCGTTCGCGCCCTTGTTGTCGGCGTAGATCAGGTTCTGCGAGGGGACCTCGAAGTCGGCCGCCGCGGCGCGGAAGCTGTTGAAGTCCTTGGCCCGGTTCAGCTTGAACACCGCGTCCATCGACTTGCCCGGGTCCAGGGCGGTCCAGCGCAGGGCGACGGCGTAGCCGTCCCCGCGGTCGGGGGCCGAGCTGGGAACGGGGGCGCGGGAGCCGACGGTCTCCAGCTCGTCGCTGCGGTCGGAGATCAGCGGCCCGTTGTTGGTGGTGCGGACGGTGATCTTCTTGCTCTTGCCGCCCGCGACCTTGATCTCCTCTTCACGGGTGGTGAAGGGGACGACCTTGTTGTCGTAGACGTAGCCCTCGGGACGGACCTGCTCCAGGTAGAGGTCGGTCACGTCGGCGCCGAGGTTGGTCATGCCCCAGGCGATGTCGGCGTTGTGGCCGATGACCACGCCGGGCATGCCGGAGAAGGTGTAGCCGGCCACGTCGTACTGGCACTGGGGCGAGGCGGCGCGGCAGTGCAGGCCCATCTGGTACCAGACCGAGGGCAGCTGCGGGGAGAGGTGCGGGTCGTTCGCGAGGAGCGGCTTGCCGGTGGTCGTGTACTGGCCCGAGACGACCCAGGAGTTCGATCCGATGCCGCTGCCGTTGGGGCCGAGGATGGCCGGGATCTCGTCCAGGGTCTTGGCGAGGGAGCCGAGCTGCGTGCGCAGGCCGACGGTCGCGCCCTGGGCGGTGGCGTTGTCGGCGAGGCCGGTGGCGCCCGCGGCCCCGTTGGGGGTGGCCTGCGAGCCGGTGCCGGGGGTGGTGCTGCCGGTGCCCGTGCCGGTGCCGGTTCCGGTGCCCGTGGTGCCGTTGCCCGTGCCCGTGCCCGTGCCGGTGGTGCCGTTGCCCCTGCCGGTGCCGGTGCCGGTCGAGCCGGAGCCCGGGGTGCCCTGGGGCGCGTACTTGCCGCCGGAGACGGTGCCGCCCTCGACGATCGGCTTGTTCCGGTCGAAGGGGTACGGCGGGTAGAGCTCGTCGATCTGCGCCTGCGAGAGCTTGTTCGTCATCAGCGAGCGGTCGATCTCGTCCTGCATGTTGCCGCGCAGGTCCCAGGCCATCGCCTTGAGCCAGGCCACCGAGTCCACCGGCGTCCACTGCTCCGGCTTGTAGCCGTCGGTCAGCTTGAGGGCGGCGTGCTCGACGGAGAGGTCCTTGCCGGACTTCCCCTTCAGGTACGCGTTGACACCGTCGGCGTAGGCCTGGAGGTACTTCTTCGTCTCCGGCGAGAGCTTCTTGTCGTACTCCTCCTGGGCCACGTGGCGCCAGCCGAGGGTGCGCAGGAAGGCGTCCGTCTCGACCTGGCCGGAGCCGAACATCTCCGACAGCCGGCCGGCGGTCATGTGGCGGCGGACGTCCATCTCCCAGAACCGGTCCTGGGCGTGCACGAAGCCCTGCGCGCGGAAGAGGTCCTCGTCGTTGTCTGCGTAGAGCTGCGGAATGCCGTGCTCGTCGCGCTTCACATCGACCGTCCCGGTCAGGCCTGGGACCTTGAGGGAGCCGGTCGTCTGCGGGAAGGAGGCGCGCACGGTGTCCACGCTCCAGTACGCGCCGTAGCCGAGGCCCGCCAAGAGCGCCAGGACCATGACGAGCACGAGCAGGCGTGCGCGTCGTCCCTTCTTCTTGACGGAAGGTCCGGATTCATTGGCGGGCATCGCTGTCCTTAGAGGGGCAGGGTGGTCCTGGGATTGCTGGGAGCAACCATAGGCGCAGGACCGCCTCCGTTGATCCGCCAGGGGTCGAGGTCCGTAGGACAGGCGGGAACCGGCGTTTCACAATGTGGTTATCGCGTAAAGAGTCCGTCAAAGATTAGGTAAGGTAACGAAGTACTTGCCGAATGCGCCGCCGGAGGAACGATCCACCAGGCACGCTCTGAGGAAAGGGCCGCCCGCTGACTGTCCACACGCTCAATGAGCTCCTGCTGGTCTGTTCGCTCGTGCTGCTCGTCGCGGTGGCGGCGGTGCGCATCTCCTCGCGCAGCGGACTCCCCAGCCTGCTCATCTACCTCGGCATAGGCATCGCGATAGGCCAGGACGGCATAGGCAACGTCGTATTCGACAACGCCGAGCTGACGCAGGTCATCGGTTACGCGGCGCTCGTCGTCATCCTCGCCGAGGGCGGTCTGGGCACCAAGTGGAAAGAGATCAAACCGGCGCTGCCGGCGGCGGTGGTCCTGTCGCTGCTCGGCGTCGCGGTCAGCGTGGGGGTCACGGCCGCGGGCGCGCACTACCTGGTGGGGCTGGAGTGGCGCCAGGCGCTGCTGATCGGCGCGGTCGTCTCCTCGACCGACGCGGCGGCCGTCTTCTCCGTACTGCGCAAGGTCCCGCTGCCGTCGCGGGTGACGGGCGTGCTGGAGGCCGAGTCCGGCTTCAACGACGCCCCCGTCGTGATCCTGGTCGTCGCCTTCGCGGCGGTCGGACCGGTGGACGAGTGGTACGTGCTGCTCGGCAAGATCGCGCTGGAGCTGGCGATCGGCGCCGCGATCGGCCTGGCGGTCGGCTTCCTGGGTGCGTACGGGCTGCGGCACGTGGCACTGCCCGCCTCCGGCCTGTACCCGATCGCGGTGATGGCGATCGCCGTGACCGCGTACGCGGCCGGCGCGATGGCGCACGGCTCGGGGTTCCTCGCGGTGTACCTGGCGGCGATGGTGCTGGGGAACGCGAAGCTGCCGCACTGGCCGGCCACGCGCGGGTTCGCGGACGGGCTCGGCTGGATCGCCCAGATCGGCATGTTCGTGCTGCTGGGCCTGCTCGTCACCCCGCACGAGCTGGTGAACGACTTCTGGCCCGCGGTGATCATCGGACTGGTGCTGACCATGGTGGCGCGGCCGCTGGAGGTCTTCGTCAGCCTGCTGCCCTTCCGCATTCCCTGGCAGGAGCAGGCCCTGATGTCGTGGGCCGGTCTGCGCGGCGCCGTGCCCATCATCCTGGCGACGATCCCGCTGGTGACCGGGATCGAGGGCAGCGACCGGGTCTTCAACATCGTCTTCGTGCTCGTGGTCGTCTACACGCTGGTGCAGGGGCCGACCCTGCCGTGGCTGGCGCGCAAGCTGAACCTGCGCGACACCGACGAGGCGGCCTCCGACCTCGGGATCGAGTCGGCGCCGCTGGAGAAGCTGCGCGGGCACCTGCTGTCCTTCGCCATCCCGTCCGCCTCGCGGATGCACGGCGTGGAGGTCGGCGAGCTGCGGCTGCCGGCGGGGGCGTCGGTGACCTTGGTGGTCCGGGACGCGAAGAGCTTCGTGCCGGCGCCGTCGACGGTGCTGCGGCGCGGGGACGAGCTGCTGGTCGTGGCCACGGATCCGGTGCGGGACGCGGCGGAGGCCCGGCTGCGTGCGGTGGCGCGCGGCGGCAAGCTGGCGGGGTGGCTGGGAACCGGTGGCGGAACGTCACTCTAGGTGGCGGAGGGTGCCCGGAACGCCGGTCGGATGATCGATTTCACTTAGAGTGGCGTTCTAATTCGGTCAGTTTCGCTGGCTTGTGACCGCGCTTGCACCCATTTCATCGGGCACGGAATGCGAAGTTCCAGTTAATCGCAGGTGAAGACATGCCTTGTCACCGTAATCACAGGGCGTGGTAGTGGATTCCCCTGTACGATGAAGGCACACCACATCGAACCAACTCTGCCTGACGCAGAGCTGGCGCGACCGCAAAGCGGCCGTGGCTCCCTCCCGCAGTGGGCGCCCAGGTATCACTCGGTTCTGCGCAAGAGGACAGCTCTCGGGGCTCCCACATGTACGGGTGCGGTCGCTCACAAAGCGGCCCGCCGTCCGCAGACGGGGACGCTCTACCAGGCAGCGGAAAGGCCAGGCCGTGACATCCGCGGTCACGACCGACAAGTCCGCCCGACCCGGCTACGGGCAGCTGCTGCGCACGCCCGGCGCCCTCTCTTTCGTCCTCCCCGGCTTCGCCGCCCGTCTGCCGTTCGGCATGCTGACCATCAGCATCCTGCTGCTCGTCCAGCACGCCACCGGCTCCTACGGCGACGCGGGTATCGTCGCCGCTGTCACCGGCGTCTCCATGGCCCTCTTCGCACCGGTCATGGGCAAGTTCACCGACCGCCGCGGCCAGAGCGCCGTCCTGCTGCCGGTCGTCCTCGTCCACGCCGCCGCGGTCTCCGCTCTGACCGCGCTGGCACTCCTCGGCGCCCCGCTGTGGGCGCTCGCGCTGGCCGCCGTCCCGGCCGGCGCCTCCGTCCCGCAGGTCGGCCCGATGGTCCGGTCCCGCTGGGCGGCCAAGCTGGAGGCCTCGCCGCTGCTGCCGACGGCCGCCGCGTTCGAGTCCGTCACCGACGAGTTCACCTTCGTCGTCGGCCCGGTGCTCGCCACCGCGCTGTGCACCGGCGTCCACCCGGCCGCCGGTCTGGCGACCGAGGCGGCCCTGACCCTGCTCGGCGGCCTGTTCTTCGCCGCGCAGCGCGCCACCGAGCCGAAGGTCGCCCCCCTCTCTGCGGCCGGCGGCAAGCACCAGTCCGCGCTGTCCTTCCCGGGCCTGCGCGTCCTGATCGTCGCCTTCATCGGCATCGGCGCCGTCTTCGGCGGCATGCAGGTCTCGCTCGCCGCCTTCTCCAACGAAATCGGCAACCCGGGCGCCAACGGCCTGCTGTACGGCATCTTCGCGGCCGGCAACATGATCGCCGGCATCACGATGGGCGCCGTCGCCTGGAAGATCGGCCCGCGCCGCCGCCTGATCCTCGGCTACATCGGCCTGACCGCCGCCGCCTCGGTGCTGTGGGCCGCGCACTCGATGATCCTGCTGGGCGCGCTCGGCCTGGTCGTCGGCCTGTGCATCGCCCCCGCGCTGATCACCGGCTACACGATGATCGAGCAGCTGGTCCCGGCCGCCTCGCGGACCGAGGCCTTCACCTGGCTGACCGGAGCGGTCGCGTTCGGGCAGGCCGCCGCCGTCACCCTGGCCGGCCGTCTGACGGACGCGCACGGGGCCTCGTACGGCTTCCTCGTGCCGCTGGTGGCCACGGCCCTGGCCCTGGTCACGCTGGTGGCGCTGCGCGCGAAGCTGGCGCCGAAGGCGCCGAGCCGGATCGTGAACTCGTCCGCGCCGGCCGCCGCGCCGGCCGCCCGCAACGCCGCGAACGAGCGTGGGATCGGTCACCGCACGCCTGTGACGGTGGACTGATCCGCCGGAATACGTCACCATGGAGCGTCGTTAGCACTCATTGAGTCAGAGTGCCAGGAGGAAATTCGTGCCGACCTACCAGTACCAGTGCACCGAGTGCGGTGAGGGCCTTGAGGCCGTGCAGAAGTTCACCGATGAGGCACTGACCGTGTGCCCGAGCTGCGACGGACGCCTGAAGAAGGTGTTCTCCGCGGTCGGCATCGTCTTCAAGGGCTCCGGTTTCTACCGGAACGACAGCCGTGGCGCCTCGTCGAGCAGCAGCCCTGCCTCGAAGTCGTCCACGACGACGTCGACCGCTGCCGCCGCCCCTGCCGCTTCGACCTCCTCGGCGACCTCGAGCACGGGCAGCAGCTCCACCTCGGCCGCCTGATCCCGCAGTACGTCTTACGCTTCCGCAAGGCCCCGCCGCCCTCTTGGGCGGCGGGGCCTTGTGCGTCCCCCGTTAGGGTGAGGCCATGGTGAACGCAGAGATCGGTGTAATCGGCGGGTCGGGCTTCTACTCCTTCCTCGAGGACGTCTCCGAGATCCAGGTGGACACGCCGTACGGGCCTCCGAGCGACTCCCTGTACGTGGGTGAGCTGGCCGGGCGCCAGGTGGCGTTCCTGCCGCGGCACGGGCGCAGCCACACCGTGCCGCCGCACAAGATCAACTACCGGGCCAACCTGTGGGCGCTGCGCTCGGTCGGGGTCCGCCAGGTGCTGGGACCCTGCGCGGTCGGCGGCCTGCAGGCGGAGTACGGGCCCGGCACGCTGCTGGTGCCGGACCAGCTGGTCGACCGTACGAAGGCGCGGGCGCAGACCTTCTTCGACGGTGAGCCGCTGCCGGACGGAACCGTTCCGAACGTCGTGCACACCACCTTCGCCGACCCGTACTGCCCGGTCGGCCGGTCGGTGGCGCTCGCGGCGGCGCGGGGGCGCGAGTGGGAGCCGGTGGACGGCGGCACCATGGTCGTCATCGAGGGGCCGCGGTTCTCGACGCGGGCGGAGTCGCGGTGGCACGCGGCGGCCGGCTGGTCGGTGGTGGGCATGACCGGGCACCCGGAGGCGGTGCTCGCTCGTGAGCTGGGGCTCTGCTACACCTCGATGGCCCTGGTCACGGACCTGGACGCGGGCGCCGAGACGGGTGAGGGCGTCTCCCACACGGAGGTCCTCAAGGTGTTCGGCGAGAACGTCAGCCGGCTGCGCGAGGTCCTCTTCGACGCGGTGGCGGCGCTGCCGCAGACCGAGGACCGCGACTGCCTGTGCACCCGTGTCCACGACGGCTGGGACCTGGGCATCGAACTGCCGTAGCGGCTGCTGAAGGCCGGTGGAGCCCAGCCCCTCGGGCGGCTCCACCGTGCCGCCTGCCGGGGCACGGGTGCGCCGGACGGCGCCGGACGAAAGAAATTTCCGGGGCGGTGTCACATTCCGCGGGGCTGTCCTGTCTCCATGGCGAAGGGGTCACCGGGACCCCCGAGCCGGAAGAGGCCCGTCATGCCGCGCATCTCCCTCACCCCGCCCCGCACCCTCCTCATGCGCATCGGCGCCTGGTACTCGCGCCGCACCTACGGCAAGGTGCTGGACCCGGGACAGGCGTACGGGCACAACTCGCGCGTGCTGTTCACGTACGTGCGCATGGAGCAGCAGGCGGCGAAGTGGAACAAGCTCGACGCCGGCCTCAAGCACCTGGCGGTGATGGCTTCGGCCGCGCGCATCAACTGCTCGTGGTGCATGGACTTCGGCTACTGGGAGGGGCATGAGAAGGGGCTCGCGCCGGAGAAGATCGAGCGGGTGCCGCGGTGGCGGGAGTCGCGCGAGGTGTTCACCGAGCTGGAGCTGCTGGTCATGGAGTACGCCGAGGCGATGACCGAGACCGAGCCGTCGGTCACGGACGAGCTGGCGGCCGAGCTGATCGGCCGGCTCGGTGAGGCGGCGTTCGTCGAGCTCACGGCCATGGTCGCGCTGGAGAACTGGCGCTCGCGGGTCAACAGCGCCTTCGGTCTGACCAGCCAGGGATTCTCGGAGGCCTGCCAGGTGCCGACGGGGCGCTGACACCTGAGAGTGACGGCGTTGTCCACAGCCTGGGGATTGTCCACAGGCCGGAGCGGTCGCCGGCAGGGCGGCGGATCGTGGGGAAGGTCCGGGCAGTGGGCCCGGACTCCGGACCACGACCAGCTTGGCGGTGCACATGATGTCCAGGGCCTCTCTCCCGTCCCCCGTTTCCTCCTCTTCGCTCGTTTCCCCCGCCTCCCCTGCTTCAGCGGGGTCCCGCCCCGTCTGTTCTTCCTCGTGTCCTCCGGCGCGCCCGGTGCCCGACTTCCCCCCGCTCCGGGTGGGCCGGGCCGGAGGCAGGCTGCGGCGGGCGGTGCGCCGCAGGCGTCGGGTCGCCTCGGCCGGGCTGGCCGTGGTGGCGGCCGCCCTGGCGGTGGGCGGGACGGAGGCCCAGGCCTCACGGAGCGCGCCCGCTCCCGCGCCGGTGGCGAAACCGGCGCCCGCGGCGGTGCGGATGGTGTCGGCGCCCGTGCGCATCGCGGATGCCGGGACGGTGCGGCTGTTGCGGCCCGGTGACCGGGTCGACGTGGTGGCGGCGGAGCGCACCGGGTCGCCGAGGGTGGTGGCGGCGGGTGCCCGGGTGGCTGAAGTACCCGCTGTGGAGGCGGGTGTCGGGGATGGCGGGGCGCTGGTGGTGCTGTCCGTGCCCCGGGACACGGCGCGTGCCCTCGTGGGGGCGGGGGCTGTGGCGCGGCTGGCGGTGACGGTGTGTTGATTCGCACTGAGGAGCAGTCAAGTCGCCCTGGAGGGGGCACTGATTGGACACGCCGTGCCGTGCCTGCCGTAGCTTTCGGAACCGTTGGCTCCGTCTACAGCAGGCACAAAGAAAGGCTCAGTGGTGAGCGAGAAGAAGAAGGAGAGCGTACTGGCGGGCTTCAAGGCCTTCCTGATGCGCGGGAACGTGGTCGACCTGGCGGTGGCCGTGGTCATCGGCGCGGCGTTCACGAACATCGTGAACGCCATCGTCAAGGGCATCATCAGCCCTCTCGTGGGCGCCATCGGCACCAAGAACCTGGATGTCTACACCTCGTGTCTGAAGGCACCCTGTGGGGTCGACGCGAAGGGCGAGCCGACCGGCGTCAACATCATGTGGGGTTCGGTGCTGAACGCCGCGCTCAGCTTCCTGATCACCGCGGCGGTCGTGTACTTCCTGATGGTCCTGCCCATGGCGAAGTACCTCTCCAAGGTGGAGGCCCGCCGCAAGGCCAAGGAGGGCGTGCAGGAGAGCATGGAGATCACCGAGCTGGAGGTGCTCAAGGACATCCGCGACGTCCTGGTCGCGCAGCGGAACGGGAACGGCGAGAGCGTCAGGCCGCAGGGGACGCCGGGGGCGCGCGACGCCTTCTGACGGCCGCGGAGGGTCAGATGTGGTGCGGGGGCTTCTCGTCGAGGAAGCGGGCCAGGTCGGCCGAGCTCCCTCCGGCGGGCGGCCGCTCGCCCCAGCCGCGGTCGGTGTCATCCGAGGACTGTTGGTCCAGCGGGTCGTCGAAGACGAGCTTCGGCCTGGGCTTCGGCTTCGTCTCGGGCTTCGCCCCGGCTTCGGGCTTCGGGGACTGCGGGTCGGAGGCGGGGGCGGTGCTCATGCCACAAGGGTACGACCGCCCGCTCCCCCGGCCCCGGCCGCTGTTGCTGACGCTGGCGCTGGCGCTGCCCGGGTCAGCTGGGGGCCTCCGCGCCCTTGCGGGCGTAGAACCACCAGCAGACCGCGAGACAGGTCGCGTAGAAGCCGATGAACAGCCACAGCGCGTGGGTGACCGCCATGGCGGCGAACATCGCGGGGATGAAGAAGAAGCCGTAGGCGGCGATGGCGGAGGAGAAGCCGGTGACGGCGCCCGCCTCCATCTCCGACTGCTTCAGCGCGGCCGCCTGCTCCTGGGGGCCCTGGCCCTCCGCCTGGCGCATGTGCTGATCGCGGAAGATCACCGGGATCTGGCGGAACGTCGAACCGTTGCCCAGCCCGGAGAAGGCGAAGGCCACCAGGAAGCCGATGAAGAACGCCCAGAAGCTTCCCTGGTCGCTACCGGACGGCAGCGCGAAGATCACGACCACCAGGGCCGCCGCCATGCCGACGAAGGACAGCATGGTCACTCTGGCGCCGCCGATCTTGTCGGAGAGCCAGCCGCCGGCCCAGCGCATGAGCGCGCCGATGAACGGGCCGATCCAGGCGTAGGTGGTGGCCTGGTAGCCCTGAGCCTCGAAGTTGTCCTTGATCAGCAGGGGCAGGCCGGCGGCGAATCCGATGAAGGACCCGAAGGTGCCGACGTAGAGCCAGGTCATCAGCCAGTTGTGCTTGCGCTTGAAGATGACCTTCTGCTGGCTGAAGGGGGCCGCGGCCACCTTGAGGTCGTTCATCAGGAACCAGGCCAGCAGCGCCATGATCACCAGGAGCGGCACCCAGAGGAAGGCTCCGTTCTGGAGCCAGATGTCCGTGTTCTCCTTCGCGTCGTGCTGCGGGCCGCCCGCGGGGGCCCCGAGCACGGCGGCGGTGACCACCAGCGGCGCGACCAGCTGGACGACGCTCACGCCGAGGTTGCCGAGGCCGCCGTTGAGGCCGTTGGCGCTGCCCTTCTCCCGCTTGGGGAAGAAGAAGCCGATGTTGGCCATGGACGAGGCGAAGTTCGCGCCGCCGATGCCGCAGACGGCCGCGATGAGGGCCAGCTCCCAGTAGGGGGTGCCGGTGTCCTGGAGGGCGAAGCCCAGCCACAGCATGGGGCCGATCAGAATGAAGGTGCTGAAGGCGGTGAACTTCCGCTCGCCGAAGATCGGGCCGATGAAGGTGTAGAGGATCCGGAAGGTGCCGCCGGTGATGCCGGGGATGGCGGTGAGCCAGAACAGCTGCGACTTGGAGAAGCCGAAGCCGACGTCGTTCAGCTTGACGACGGTGACCGACCAGACCTGCCAGACCACGAAGCCGAGCATGAGCGCCGGGATGGACACCCAGAGGTTGCGCTGGGCGACCCGGCGGCCGGTGGCCTGCCAGAAGGCCTCGTCCTCGGGACGCCAGTCACCGATGACGGCGCCGGGCTTGTAGGTCTCGGCGCGGTGCGAGCGCACGGCGTTCGGGGTGGGCGTGGGGATCGACATGGTCATCGGTCCTTCGGGTCGAGGAGCCACAGGGCGATCACGACGAGGAAGGACAGGACCAGGAATCCCGCCCCCCACCAGGCCGTTCCGGTGTTGCCCTTCATCCACTCGTTGACGGTGACCGTCAGGGCCCAGAGCTGCCCGATCACGACCGTGAGGGCCAGGGCCAGGCGGGCGTTGAGCTTGGAGGAGCGCTCCGGTTCCTGTTCGGTGCCGGCGCCCGGGCCGGGGCCGGTGTGCCGGACGCGCGGGTCGCCGTAGCCGCTGGTGGCGCGGATCTGCGGGTACCGCTCGTGGACCGGCCGGTTCAGCCGGGGCTGGCCGCTCCCCGGGTGGTAGGCGGGGCGGGGCGGGAGCTGTGCGTCGCTCATGTGCGCCTGCTTTCGTTGGCGCGGGCCGCGCCGGGGCAGCCCAGGCGCTGCGCCATCTCGGGCCGGGAGTCGCCGAACTGCCGGCACAGGGCTTCCTTGGCGGGCTCTCCGGAGCGGGCGGTGGCGATGGCCCAGACGCTGCCGTCGCTCCGCTCGGTCAGGAAGATCCTCGGGAGTGGGCGGGGTGGCGGGCCCGCGGTCACCTCACCGGTGCGGGCGTCGAAGACGCCTTCGTGGCAGGGGCAGTACAGCTCGCCTTCGGGGCCGCGGTCCTCGCGCCAGAGCACGGCGCAGGCCAGGTGGGTGCAGACGGCGGAGTAGGCGACGAGGCTGCCGTCGCCGAGCCGGACGGCGAGGGCCCGGTCCTCGTCACCGGGGAACCTGAAGGCCACGGACTCGCCCGGGGCGAGCTGGTCGGTGACCTTCTTGGGTTCGGGCATCGTCTCGCTGTCGCCGTGCCGGTGGAGGATGCCGGAGGCGACTCCCACCCCTCCGATGGCCAGGCCGCCGGAGACGGTGGCGACGATCCGCAGGTAGTCGCGGCGGGTGGTGAGGGAGTCGGCGCTGATCCGGTCGCGCAGCTGGTCGGCAGCGGCGTCGCCGCCGGCGTCCGGGCCCGGTCCGGAGCCGGGTGCGGGCTGCTGGGTCACGCTCATCGGACGTCCACCCCGTTCACCTCCACGACGGGCAGTCCGCCCGGGACGGGCCACTGGACCTTGTCTGCGGGGACGACCATCGCCACGCCGGTGGAGACGACCACGTCGCCGAAGGCGAAGGAGTCGGCGACCTGGACGCCGGGGCGTTCGGCCTGGAGCTCTTCGAGCGTGCCGTAGAAGAGGGCCCCGGTCGGGCAGACGGTGGCGCACATGGGGGCCAGGCCGTAGGCGGTGCGGTCGTAGCAGAGGTTGCACTTCATCTGGAGCTTCGCCTGGAGGTCGATCTTCGGGACGCCGAAGGGGCAGGCGTTGACGCAGTTGGCGCAGCCGATGCAGCGGGTGGTGTCGGCCTGTTGGACCACGCCGTCGGCGGTCACCAGGATGGCGTCTGCGGGGCAGACCTCGGCGCAGGGCGCGACGGGGTCCTCGCAGTGCATGCAGACGGTGGGGAGCGAGGCGACGGACCGGCCGGGGTCGGTGTAGTCGAGGTGGATCATCGACTTGCCGCGGTGCGAGTCGCATTCGCGGCAGGCGGATACGCAGGCCTGACAGCCGATGCAGCGGCCGGGGTCGATGAAGATCGTGCGGCCCATCATGGCGGCGTCAGCTCCTCTCCGCCGTGCCACGGCCCTGCGAGGACGTGGGGGGCAGGGGGTCGGTGCGGGAGACCTGGGTCTCCGGGTAGGCCTGGCGGCCGGGGGCCGTGGGCGGTGCGGGGACCTCGTCGACGCGCTCGGCCGCCTCGATGCGGGCGGCGCACACCTTGTACTCGGGGATCTTCGAGCGGGGGTCGAGGGCGTCGATGGTCAGGGCGTTCGCGGCTGTCGGGACGGGCCAGTGGTAGGGGATGAAGACGGTGTCGGGGCGGATGGCCTCGGTGACGAGGGCCGGGAAGACCTCGCTGCCGCGTCGGGTGACCACCCGGACGGGGTCGCCGTCGCGGAATCCGTGGGAGGGGTGCACCTCCACCCAGGGGCGCGGGGTCTGTTCGACGAGGGCGCCCAGCCGGCGGGTCTGGTTGCCGGACAGGAAGTGGGCGACGGTGCGGCCGGTGGTGAGGGAGAGCGGGAACTCCTCGGTGTAGGCGTCCATGGGCGGGTGCCATTCGACGACCTGCATGTGGATCTTGCCGTCGGGGTGGTAGGTCCTGCCGCCCTCGAACAGCCGGGGGGTGCCGGGGTGCTCGGTGGACGGGCAGGGCCAGGCGATGCCGCCGGTCTCTTCGAGCCGCTCGTAGGTGATGCCGTAGTAGTCGTTGACGGTGCCGGCGGAGGCGATGCGGAGTTCCTCGAACACCTCGCGGGAGCCGGGGAAGTCGAACTTGTCGCCGACGCCGAGGCGTCTGGCGAGTTCGCACATCACCCAGGTGTCGGTGCGCACCCCTGCGGGCGGCTCCTGTGCCTTGTTGTGTTTGACCACGCGGGCTTCGGTGTTGGCCATGACGCCCTCGTCCTCGGCCCAGACGGTGACGGGGAAGACCACGTGTGCGTTGGCGGCGGTCTCGGAGAGGAAGAAGTCGAACTGGGCGTGGAAGTCGAGGGTGTCGTAGCCCTGCTTGACCGCCCCGTAGTTGGGGAGTGAGACGAACGGGTTGTTGCAGATGCCGATCAGGCCGCGGATCTCCTGCCGCTGCATCTGCCAGACCATTTCCATCATGGAGGTGCCGGCGGGCGGGAGGTCGGCTTCGTCGATGCCCCAGATCCGGCAGATCTGGCGGCGGTGCTCCTCGTTCATGATGGAGCGGCCGCCGGGCAGGAGGTCGGCCTTCTGGCCGTGTTCGCGGCCGCCCTGGCCGTTGCCCTGGCCGGTGATGGTGCCGTAGCCGGCGCCCGGTTTGCCGAGGTGGCCGGTGGCGACGCACATGTTGATGACGGACAGGCAGTTCTCGACGCCCTGCGAGTGGTGTTCGATGCCGCGGGCGTGGAAGGCCATCGCCTTGTCCGCGCCGGCGAACATGCGGGCGACCTGGACGATCTGGGAGGCGGGGATGCCGCAGATCTCGGCGGACCGGGCCGGTGGGTATTCCTGGACGGTCTTCCTGACCTCGTCCCAGCCGGTGGTGTGGGCGGCGAGGTATGCGTCGTCGGTGAGGCCTTCGTCGACGATGACGTGGAGCACGGCGTTGAAGAAGGCCGAGTCGGTGCCGGGTTTGATGGGGACGTGGACGTCGGCGGTGCGGGCGATGGCCGTCTCGCGCGGGTCGACGACGATCAGCGTCGCGCCCCGGTCGCGGGCGCCCCAGACGTACTGGGTCATCACGGGGAAGCACTCCCCCACGTTCGACCCGGCGATCAGCAGGCAGTCGGTGAGGAGGATGTCGGAGAAGGGGTTGGCTGCGCGGTCGATGCCGAAGGCGAGTTTGTTGGCGCCGGCGGCGCTGACCATGCAGAGGCGGCCGTTGTAGTCGACGTGCCTGGTCTTGAGGGCGACCCGGCCGAACTTGCCGACGAGGTAGGTCTTCTCGGAGTAGAGGCTGGCGCCGCCGAGCAGCCCGAAGGCGTCGTTGCCGTGGGCGGCCTGGATGCGCCGGATCTCGGAGACGGTGAAGTCGAGGGCCTCGTCCCAGGAGGTCTCCTTGAACTCCTCGTCGCGGGAGCGGCGCATGAGGGGCGAGGTCAGCCGGTCGGGGTGGTTGACCTGCTGGTAGGCGTTGATGCCTTTGGGGCACAGCCGCATGCGGTTGATGTCGTGGTTGCGGGGTTCGACGCCGAAGACCTTGCCGGCGTTGTCGACGCGCAGGTACATGCCGCACTGCACGCCGCAGAAGCAGCAGTGGGTGGGGACGAGGGTCTCGCCGTTCTGGTCGGCGTGCCACCGGTCGGCGGGGATGCCGCCGGCGTCGCGGAAGTTGCGGGTGCCGGGTGGTGCGATGGCCGGGTCGAGGGGCAGGGGTGCCGGCTTGGCGGGGTCCGTCGCGGTCACTTGAAGCCCTTCTTGACGTGGGTCAGGTAGGCGTTGCCGCGCAGGACCCGCTTGCAGCGGGGGCAGTATTCGGCGAAGGCGTTGAAGTCGAGCCGGAGGTCCTGCATCGTGCCGCGCAGGTTCTCCACGTACGGGGTGGTGTCGATGGGTTCGCCGCAGCGCTTGCAGGCGAAGATCTCCTCGTCCTGGCGGGCGGTGTACTTGAAGAGCTGCATGCCGACCGCCGCCGGCCGCTGGACGATGTGGAAGAACTTCCCGAAGGGGATGTAGATGAGGGTGAAGACCACGGAGACCATGTGGAGGATGGCCAGGAACTCGTAGCCGCCGCCGTGCAGGAAGATCGACGAGAAGGTGAGCAGCAGCCCGGTCACCGAGATCACGATCAGGCAGATCAGCGGGAGCAGGTCGTAGGCGAAGCGCTGGCCGGTGATGGCGCCGCGGTCCTTCATGCGGCGCCACAGGAAGTACGAGGCTCCGGGGATGACGAGGACGGCGGCGATGTCCAGGCCGTGGAACATCAGCCAGCCCAGGAGGTCGAGCGAGTTGAAGCCGAGGACTTTGAAGCCCCAGATCCGCATCTCGTAGCCGGGTCCGGAGCCGCTGCCGGAGGTGAACGTGAACCAGCCCCAGGTGAGGGGGAAGGTGATCGCGGCGGCGAGCAGGCAGCCCCAGAAGATCAGCTGGTGGGCGGCCCAGCGGGCACGTGAGCGGGCGCCGAGGAACTTCTGGAAGCCGAGGTAGGTGGCGATCATCTTCGGCAGGGCGGTGGGTGCCTTCTTGAAGTTGGCGGCCGAGAAGAAGCTGCCGAAGCCCTTCTTGAAGAGGCGGCGCGCGCCGGGTGCGGATACCCAGACCGTGTAGCGGTAGGCCACGCCGAAGGCTAGGAAGACCGTGGCGACGGCGTAGGGCAGCAGTGCGGAGTCGAAGTCCCGCAGGAGGCGGCTGCCCAGCACGATCGCGGCGATGAGCAGCAGGGAGACGGCGACGCCGGCCGCGGTGGCCCGTGCGGTGACGGAACGCCCGGCGGGTGGCGGGGTCTCGGGCGGCCCGGGGGGTGGGGCTGCGGCGAGTACTTCTGTGGGCTCGGACACAGCACCACGCTAGGTGTTCTATGCCGATTCAGCCCGTTATGCGGAGCTTGGGATTGCTCCGAACGGGTCATACGGCCGTGAGTCCGTGCGCCGCGAAGACCGCCTTGGCCTCCTCCACCTGTGCGGGGGTGGGCGACGGGGTGTCGTGCAGGGTGAAGGGCATGTCCAGGGCTTCCCACTTGCTCTCGCCGAGTTTGTGGAAGGGCAGTACGTCGACCCGTGAGACGTTCCCGAGGCCGCCGGCGAATGCGGCGACCCCTTCGACGTTCTCGCGCGCGTCGGTGAGTCCGGGCACGAGGACGAACCGCAGGTGCACCTCCTTGCCGAGGTCGGCGAGGCGGCGCGCGAAGTCCAGGGTGGGCTCCAGTGGCCGGCCGGTGACCTTCTTGTAGGTGTCGCGGTCCCAGGACTTGATGTCGAGCAGTACGAGGTCCACGTCGCGCAGCAGCGCGTCGCTGGCCCGGGATCCGAGGAAGCCCGAGGTGTCGAGGGCGGTGTGCAGGCCCAGGTCGTTCTTCATGCGGTGCAGGAGCTCGCCGGCGAAGACGGGCTGGAGGAGCGGTTCGCCGCCGGAGATGGTGGCGCCGCCGCCGGAGGCGGAGATGAACCGGGTGTACTTGCGGGCTTCGGCGATGACGGCGTCGGCCGAGGTGCGCCGGCCGTTGCGCATCCGCATGGTGTCGGGGTTGTGGCAGTACAGGCAGGTCAGCGGGCAGCCGGCGAGGAAGGTCACGAACCGGGTGCCGGGGCCGTCGACTCCGGTGGACAGGTCCCAGGAGTGCACCGAGCCCTCGCTCGGCCGCTGCGTGGCGGCGGCGGCCAGGGTCTGCGCGGGGGTGGCCGGGGGCTGCGCGGTGGCGGTCGGGGGGCGGGTGGCGCTGACGACGGCGGCGTTCTCGGGGCCGACGGGGAGGCTCGTACCGAAGTAGACGGTCATGGCAGGTGCTCCAGTCGTGTTCCGGCGTGTCCAGTGCGCGCAATTGCGTGCGGCGCGTGCGGAGTGTCCGGTGGGGCGCGCGGCTCGGGGCCGGGGTGAGGGCCCGGCCCCGGGCCGCGCGGTCTGCGGACGGCGCTACAGCGCGCCGTGGAAGGTGCGGTTCAGCACGTCGAGCTGCTGTGCCCGGGTGAGCCGCACGAAGTTCACCGCGTAGCCGCTGACGCGGATGGTCAGCTGCGGGTACTTCTCCGGGTGCTCCATGGCGTCCATGAGGGTGTCGCGGTTCAGGACGTTGACGTTCATGTGGAAGCCGTCGACGGCCATGTAGCCGTCGAGGACGCCGGCGAGGTTCCTGATCCGCTCCTGCGGGGTGCGGCCGAGGCCGTCGGGGGTGACGGTGTTGGTCAGCGAGATGCCGTCCTCGGCGTCCTCGTAGGGGAGCTTGGCGACCGACAGGGCCGAGGTGACGTAGCCGTGGGTGTCGCGGCCGTTCATCGGGTTGGCGCCGGGGGAGAACGGTTCGCCGGCCCGGCGTCCGTCCGGGGTGTTGCCGGTCTTCTTGCCGTAGACCACGTTCGAGGTGATCGTCAGCACGGACTGGGTGTGCTCGGCACCCCGGTACGTCTCGTGCTTGCGGATCTTCCGCATGAACTCCTCGACGAGCCACACGGCGATGTCGTCGACGCGGTCGTCGTTGTTGCCGTACGCCGGGAACTCGCCCTCGATGGCGTAGTCGGTGGCGAGGCCGCTGTCGTCGCGCAGGGCGGTGACCTTGGCGTGCTTGATGGCGGACAGTGAGTCTGCGGCGACGGACAGGCCGGCGATGCCGCAGGCCATCGTGCGGCGCACGTCGCGGTCGTGCAGCGCCATTTCGAGACGCTCGTAGGCGTAGCGGTCGTGCATGTAGTGGATGACGTTGAGGGCGTGGACGTAGGTCTCGGCGAGCCATTCCATCTGCTCGTCGAACTTGGCCATGACCTCGTCGTAGTCGAGGACGTCGGAGGCCGGCAGGCCGGTCCGCGGCCCGACCTGAGCACCGGACTTCTCGTCCCTGCCGCCGTTGATCGCGTAGAGGAGGGTCTTGGCGACGTTGACGCGGGCGCCGAAGAACTGCATCTGCTTGCCCACCGGCATGGCAGAGACGCAGCAGGCGATGGCGGTGTCGTCGCCGAAGCGCGGGCGCATCAGCTCGTCGGATTCGTACTGCACCGAGGAGGTGTCGATGGAGACGCGGGCGCAGAACTCCTTGAAACCCTGCGGCAGCCGCGGCGACCAGAAGACCGTCATGTTGGGCTCGGGGGCCGGGCCGAGGTTGTAGAGGGTCTGGAGGTAGCGGAAGGAGGTCCTGGTGACGAGCGGCCGGCCGTCTTCTCCCATGCCGCCGATGGACTCGGTGACCCAGGTCGGGTCGCCGGAGAAGAGCTCGTCGTACTCGGGGGTCCGCAGGAAGCGGACGATGCGCAGCTTGATGATGAAGTCGTCGACGAGTTCCTGCGCCTGTTCCTCGGTGAGGATGCCGGCCTCGATGTCACGCTGAAGATATATGTCGACAAAAGTGGAGGTGCGACCCAGGGACATGGCCGCGCCGTTCTGCTCCTTCACGGCACCGAGGTACGCGAAGTACAGCCACTGGATGGCTTCGCGGCCGGTGACGGCGGGTCCGGAGATGTCGTAGCCGTAGGAGGCGGCCATCGCCTTGAGCTCGGACAGCGCGCGCAGCTGCTCGGCGAGTTCCTCGCGCAGGCGGATCGTCTCCTCCAGCGAGCGGTCGCCGGCGGGGAGCGAGTTCAGCTCCTCCTTCTCGTCCTTCTTGCAGGCGATCAGGCGGTCGACTCCGTAGAGGGCCACGCGGCGGTAGTCGCCGATGATGCGGCCGCGGCCGTACGCGTCGGGGAGGCCGGTGACGATGCCGGCCTTGCGGGCGGCGCGGATCTCGGGGGTGTAGGCGTCGAAGACGCCGGCGTTGTGGGTCTTGCGGTATTCGGTGAAGACCTTCTCCAGCTCCTCGGAGACCGGGTAGCCGTAGGTCTCCAGGGCGCCGGCGACCATCCTCCAGCCGCCGTAGGGCATGATCGCGCGCTTGAGCGGGGCGTCGGTCTGGAGGCCGACGATCAGGTCCTTGTCACGGTCGATGTAGCCCGGGGCGTGTGCGGTGATCGACGACGGGATGTCGTGGGCGACGTCGTAGACGCCCTTCTCGCGCTCCTCCGGGAACTTGTCGGTGATCGCCTTCCACACTGCGGTGGTGCGTTCGGTGGGGCCGGCAAGGAAGGAGTCGTCACCTTCATAGGGCGTGTAGTTCTGCTGGATGAAGTCGCGGACGTCGATGGCGTCGCGCCACAGGCCGCCCTTGAAGCCTTCCCAGGCCTGGCCGTTCTTCGTGGTCTCCACAGGGGTGGCAGTCATCACCGGCACCTTCTCCGAGTCGCCTCATTGCTTGTGTCCATTCCACGCCTTTTGATCGATCATTTGGCGCCGCGATGGTCCTGAGCTGGGGCCCGAAAGTCCCCCGGCGGCGGGGATCCGGCCGTCGGCATCGCCTTTGAGCTGGGGGTTTCCATGGGACCAAAGTCCGCAGTGCGCTTGTGAATGGATTCACAAGAATTTGGGGGCGGAGGTCGGAAAGTCGGAAAAGCTGTGTTTCTGCGGCGCCTGTGGACAACGCGACGCACGTCGCGAACAGGCCCGGCAGCATGAAGGAAGTCGGCGCGAGCGCGAGAGAGAAGAGGCGGAGATGAGCAGCGACGTGATGGCGAAGAACCAGGGGTTGTCCTGCGCGGTGCCGGTGCCGGTGCAGGTGCAGGACGGCCCGGAGAGCCCGATGACGGCACCCCGGCCGGGCCTGGCCGGCCCGCCGGGGAAGAGGAGGAGGAAGAGGTACGCGGCCCAGCGCGCCCGCGGCCGCGAAGGGGCCTCGGGGGCGGTGGGCCCGGCCTCACCGGCCGGCGCCCGGGGTTCCTCGCGGGCCCCGGCCCGGGCGGAGGCCGCGAGGAGGTTCGGCGGGGCCACCGGGACCGCCCCGAACGCCGGGCGGTGCGGATGCCGGCTGTCGGCGTCGTCCGGCCTGGTGACGGGTCCCACGGCGGTGGAGACGGGGGACTCGGCGATACGGCAGCCGACGGCGGTGGAGGGTGGGTGACGACGCCCGCCGCGTCCACGGTGTGGCTGACGGGCGGCGGCGATAGGCGGCATGAGCCGCGTGTGACCCTGCCACCGCCGGACGGCCCGGTCGGGGTCGCCCACCCGACGGGTCCCGAGCCCGGGACCCGGGCCGACGCCCTGACCGGGGCCGACGCCGGGACTGGGCCAACGCCGGGACCCGGGCCCGAGGACGCAACCCGACCCGCAAGCAGGCCCGGGCGCGGAACCGCCCGCGGGCATCAGGGCCGACGCCCTGGAAGGGACCCGACGCCACGGACGAAGCCCGACGCCCCGGGGGAGTCCGGGGCGGCGGGCTTCGAGGGACGGCCCCCTTGGGTGGGGCGAGGGGCGACGGACTTCGGGGGGCGCCCCTTGAGCGGGGCGCGGGGCGACGGCCTTCACGGGGCGCCCCCTGGGGTGGCGGCGCAGGGCGTCGAACTTCAGGGGACGCCCCCCTGGGTGAGGGCGCAGGGTGTCGGACTTCGGGGGACGCCCTCCTGGGCGGGGGCGCCGGGGCTGGGTCCCGGACGGGGGTCAGCTGGGGGCTTCTGCGTTCTTGCGGGCGTAGAACCACCAGGTCACGACCACGCAGCTGGCGTAGAAGGCGACGAAGCCCCACATCGCGCTGGTCACCGCGAAGTTGGCGAACATCGCCGGGATGAAGAAGAAGCCGTAGGCGGCGATGCCGGCGGTGAAGCCCGTCACCGCGCCGGATTCGATCTCCGCCTGCTTGAGGGCGGCCGTGTACTGCGGCGTGCCCTCCGTCAGGCCCTTCAGGTGCTGCGCCCGGAAGATGACCGGGATCTGCCGGAAGGTCGAGCCGTTGCCGATGCCCGAGAAGAAGAAGGCGGCCAGGAAGCAGAGGAAGAAGCCTTGGAACGAACCGTGGTCAGAGCCCGCGGGCAGGAAGTTGATGACTCCGGTGATCGATGCGCCCATGCCCACGAAGGAGAGGATCGTGACCCGGGCGCCGTCCAGCTTGTCGGCGATCCAGCCGCCCGCCCAGCGGGCCAGCGCGCCCAGGGCCGGGCCCATCCAGGCGTAGGTGGCGACCGAGTACGCGGGGAAGGTGGTCTTGATGAGCAGCGGCAGGGCTGCGGCGAAGCCGATGAAGGAGCCGAAGGTGCCGACGTAGAGCCAGGTCATCAGCCAGTTGTGCTTGCGCCGGAAGATGATCTTCTGCTGGCTGAAGGGGGTGGAGGCGACCTTGAGGTCGTTCTGCCCGAACCAGGCGACCGCCGCGAGGACGACGAGTACCGGGATCCAGACGAAGGCGGCGTTCTGGAGGTAGATCTCCGAGCCGTTCGCCTTCTTCTGGCCCGCTCCGACGGCCAGGACGGAGGAGGTGATCAGGATGGGGGTGAGCAGCTGGACCACGGAGACGCCGAGGTTGCCGAGGCCGCCGTTGATGCCGGTGGCGTTGCCCTTCTCCTGCTTCGGGTAGAAGAAGCCGATGTTGGCGAGGGAGGAGGAGAAGTTCGCGCCGCCGATTCCGCAGAGGGCGGCGATGGCGACCATGGTGGTGTACGAGGTGTCCGGGTCCTGCACGGCGAAGCCGAGCCAGAGCAGCGGGATGACCAGGACCACCGTGGAGAGGGCCGTGAAGCGGCGCTGGCCCACCATCGGGCCGAGGAAGGTGTAGAAGATGCGGGCGGTGCCGCCGGTGAGGCCGGGGACGGCCGTCAGCCAGAACAGCTGCGACTGGGAGTAGCCGAAGCCGACGTCCTTCAGGTTGGTCGCCGTGATGCTCCACACCTGCCAGACCACGAAGGCCACGAGCAGGGCTGGTACCGCGATCCACAGGTTCCTGGTGGCGACCTTCTTCCCGGTGGAGTGCCAGAAGGCGGGATCCTCGGGGGTCCACTGCGTGATGGTGCGGCCCGGGCGGTACTGCGCCGGGTCGGCGAGGACCTGTGGCGCTTGCTGCGTGGCGGAACTCATGGCGTGGTCCTGAACATTGAGACGGGTCCTGACTTATCCAGGCTCCGTCCCGGGGGGTGGGGCTCGGCAGGGGCGAACGTCGTGCGGGTGGCGGGACCTTGTCCCGCCGGGCGTGGTCCCTTCGTCTCGTGGCCGGGCGGGACGGGCCGGTACGAGTCCGCCCGGGGTACCCGTGGGGCGTCGGCCGCGCGCCTCGCCGGTCGGGGGGCCGGGCCCTGGTGTGCTGGGCGGTATGACGTACGTACCGATGACCGCCCGCAGCCGCGAAGAGGGGCACCGGACGGCGACCTCGCTGGAGCTGTTCTTCGACCTGTGCTTCGTCGTGGCGATCGCCCAGGCGGGGGCGCGGCTGGTGCACGCGCTGGCGGAGGGCCATCCGGGGGCTGGGGTGGTCGGCTATTTCTTCGTTTTCTTCGGGGTGTGGTGGGCGTGGATGAACTTCACGTGGTTCGCGTCCGCCTACGACTGCGACGACGTCCCGTACCGGGTGGCGACGCTGGTGCAGATCTCGGGTGTGCTGGTCTACGCGGCGGGGGTGAGCCGGGCCTTCGACGACAACGACTGGGTGGTGGCCGTCATCGGCTACCTGATCATGAGGGTGGCGCTGACGGCGCAGTGGCTGCGGGCGGCGGCCGGGGAGAGCGGTGCGGCGCGGTCGGCGGCGCTGAAGTACGCGGTGGGGCTGGTGATCTGTCAGGCGGGCTGGGTGGCGCTGCTGTTCGCTCCGGACGCTTCGAAGCGCTGGCTGTTCCTGGTGCTGGTGGTGGCCGAGCTGATGGTGCCGGTGCTGGCCGAGCGGGGGCACCAGACGCCCTGGCACGCCCATCACATCGTGGAGCGGTACGGCCTGTTCACCATCATCGTGCTGGGCGAGACCATCGCGGCGAGCACGGTGGCGGTGCAGTCGGCGCTGGAGGAGCACGAGGCGCTGGACGAGCTGCTGCCCATCGCGGCGGGCGGACTGCTGATCGTCTTCGCCGCGTGGTGGATCTACTTCGCGGTGCCGATGCACGAGCGGCTGAACACCAACCGGGAGGCGATCCCGTGGGGCTACGGCCATCTGCTGATCTTCGCTTCGGGTGCGGCTATCGGTGCGGGCATCGAGGTGGCGGTGGAGCACGCGGTGGGGAAGGCGCACATCTCGCAGGCCGCCGCGAACGCGGCCGTGACCGTCCCGTCGGCGCTGTTCCTGCTGATGGTGTGGTTGCTGCACTCGCGCCACTTCAAGCGGGGTGTGGCCCAGCAGCTGGTGCTGCCGGTGTCCGCGCTGGCCCTGCTCGCCTGTACCTGGGCGGGTTCGTACGCGGTGCTGTACGCGGGGTTGGTGGCGACGGCCGCGGTGGTGGTCGGCATGACCCTGTCGGTGCGCGGCGGGCAGTTCGAGCGGGCCGGTGCCGATGTCTGAGGTTCCGGCCGTCACCCCCACGCCCCCGGACGCGTTCAGCAGCTCAGCGGAACGGCTACAGGAAGAGACAGCCCCCATGACACTCCCCCCGCAACGGCACGGCTCCGGCACCGATCCCGGAGGGGAACTGGCCGAGCCGGGTTTCTGGCAGCGGCCTCCCGATCAGCGGCTCGCGGCGTTCGCCCGGCTGCGTGCGCTGGACTCCCCGGTGTTCGTCCCGGAGGGGAGCGGTCACTGGGCGCTCGTGCGCCACGCCGACGTGCAGGAGGCGAGCCGGCTGCCGAAGGTGTTCGCGAGCGCGCCCGGGGTGACGACGCCGGAGCCGGCCCGGTGGGTGCGGGCGCTGTTCGGGGACTCGATGGTCAATCTGGACGGCCCGGACCACGCGCAGCTGCGGAAGATCGTGCAGCGGGCGTTCACGCCGCGGCTGCTGGCGGCGGCCGAGGAGGACATCCACGCGGTGGCGGCCCGGATCGTGGACGACGTCCTGGCCGAGCGGCCGGACGAGTTCGTCGCGGCGGTGTCCTCGCGGCTTCCGCTGGAGGTCATCTGCAACATGATGGGCATCCCGGAGCACTACCGTGCGGAGATCGCGGACCGGGTCAACCACGCGTCGGAGAACATCGGTGTGGAGCGCGGGCTGGCGGCCCGGCTGCGGATGCCCGGGCGGGGGCTGCGGGCCCTGGCGCGGATGCAGCGGATGGTCGCGGGGATCGGGCGGGAGCGGCGCAGGAACCCGACCGACGACCTGATCTCGGCGCTGGTGTGCGCGAACGTGGACGGGCAGGCGCTGGGCGCCCGGCAGTTGGGGGCGTTCTTCAGCCTGTTGATGGTGGCGGGGGTGGAGACGACCCGCAACGCCATCAGTCACGGGCTGAGCCTGCTGACGGACTTCCCGGAGCAGCGGGACCTGCTGCTGTCGGACTTCGAGAAGTACGCGGACGGTGCGGTGGACGAGATGATCCGGCACTCGACGCCGATCATCCAGTTCCGCCGGACGGTCACCGCCGAACACACGCTGGGCGGGCATGCGTTCCGGCCGGGTGACAAGGTGGTGCTGTACTACGCGTCGGCCAACCGTGACGAGGCGGTCTTCCCCGATCCGGACGCGTTCGACATCACGCGCTCCCCGAACCCGCATCTGGGTTTCGGTGGCGGCGGGCCGCACTTCTGCCTGGGCGCGCATCTGGCCCGGGTGGAGATGAAGGCGCTGTTCCGGGAGCTGCTCACGCGGCCGGTGGGGCTGCGGGCGGTGGGTCTGCCCGATCTGGCGGGCTCGAACTTCGACAACCGGGTCCGCTCGCTGCGGTTCGCCTTCGAGCGCCCGGTGTGAGGGGCCGGCCGCCGGGCAGGCTGGGAGCCCGGCGGCCGGAGCACGGCGGCCGCCGCAGGCGCGGCGGCGGCTGCCGTGGGCAGGGGCGGCTGCTCTGGGCAGGGGCCGGCTGCGGGGGGGGCTAGCGCTGCAGGCTCTGCACGGTGACGAGGCAGTGGGCGCACTCGGTCAGGACTTCTTCGTCGCCGGCGAAGGCCTTCAGCTGCTCGGCGCTCACGGGCTTGCCGGGGACCGCCTCGGGCCAGGCGCGCGTGGCGAACAGGAAGTACGCCTGGCCGCCGTCGAGGGCGGCCTCGACCCACTCGTCCGGGGCGGTGCAGGTGGCGTTCAGGCCGGGCAGGGTCAGGGCGATCTGGTTGTCCGCGAGGACGACCTTCACGTCGAACTTCTGCGGGTTCGCGGTGCCGTCCGCGACCTCGACGCCGATCGGCAGCCCCATCCCCTCCAGCAGTGCGCGGGCGGCCGCCTCGCCCGCTTCCCGGCCTCCCGGTCCGTCACCGAGCGTGTAGGCGAGGAGGTAGGGGAGCTTGTGCCCCTCGGCGGGGTCGCCGATCCAGGCGAGCACGGAAAGGGTGCCGAGCTGACTGCGGTCGATTTCGGCTTGCGTAGAAGTCATGGGCGCACCTTAGTGCTCCGGCGCCGGGCCCTTTCACGGCCTTTCACCCGCGCGGGCTAGACCGACCAGAATCCCCCTCCGGAATTCGCCTGCATGTTCGCGTCCTGGTACTGGAGCCGCACGATCTTCTGGTTTTCCGGAATTTCGAACACGACCCATCCTTCGGCCCGCTCGCCGACCGCGAGGGAATCGAAGACGAGTGGTTTGCCGGTCGTCAGTTCACCGGTGCGCACCACCGGGTGGCGCTTGCCCGCGCCGTCGTACGCCCACATGCGCCCGAGTGCCCCGTACGAGGCCCCGCCGACGTTGACGAACGACATCGAGGCGGCCACCCAGCGCTTGCCGGCGGGCGGCTGGTAGTTGGGTTCGACGCTGACCGCCGGGTCCACGAAGGCGGTCAGCACCACCTGGAGGTGGCGGCCCACCTCGTGGCCTTGCACCCGTACGGAGTCACCCACATGGGCGTCCTTCGCCGCGCCGGGTGCCACGCCCGCCCGGTCCTGGGCGGCGGGGTCCTCGTCGGCGCCGGGCGCCCCGTCGTCGACGGGGACGGCGGGCGCCGCGGCGGGGGCGAGCGCGGCGCCCTCGGGGGCGCTCTGGCAGGCGGTGGCGGTGAACAGCAGGAAGGGCATCAGAGCGGCGGCGGCGAGGAGGGAGACCGAGGTGGGGACGGAGGCGGGCTGACGCATGCGGGAACCCCTTCGGGGATCTTCGGGGCGGGGAGTATTTCCGGCCAGTCTCACGCGCCCGAGCGGGGAATTGCACACACCGACACGAGCACGCGGAACGAGTCGCCCGCCAATTGCCAGCACAATGCGTTCCGGTGGATTCCCGCCACCCGCACCCACCTGGAGGAAAAATGCGCACGCCCGCCCGCCGAATGACCCTGGGAGCCTTCTCCGCCCTGGCCGCGACGGCCCTGTTCACGGCCCCCGCCCACGCCACCGTTTTCAATCAGGGAATTTCCGTACAGTCGGAAGCTCACATCGCCGGGGACGGTTCCATCACCCTTTCCGGCACCTACCACTGCGAGGCCGCTTCACCCTCGGGGGCGGTCCAGATCAAGGCCACCGTCATCCAGGACGGCACCCGGCTGAGCATCGGCGCGGGTGAGGTCGTCTGTGACGGCACCGACCACAAGTGGGTGGCCGGAAGCCCGCTCACGGGCGGCATCCACCCGGGTGCCGCGAGGGCCGTGGCGGAGCTCCAGGAGATCCACATGTCGGGCCTGATGCCCCGTGCCATCGACACGGTCGCGCTGGACGACAAGGTCATCGAGGTCGTCGAGCACGCGTAGGGAGCGCGGCCGGCCGCGCGGGTGCGGTAGCCGCCGCTACCGGCACTCGGGCGCGACGCCCGTCATCGACATGAACGCGACCGTCTGGCATCCGGGGTCCGTGTGCGGACGTCCCGTCGTCCAGTCGACGACCGCCTGGCCCCCGGCCGCCAGCAGCAGTACCGCCAGCGTCGCCACGATCCCCGTGACCGCGCCCCTGGTCAGGCGGCGCACCATACCCCCATCGGCAGCGGGGCGCCCTGGAAGACCGGCACGTCCCGCAGAACCAGCATCCGTTCCATGGCGGCATCATCACCCCGCCCCCCGCATCCCGCCACCCGACGTGACGGGGCGGTCACGCAGTGCCCGCGCGGGTCAGCCCGTGCCGCGCGGGGTGCCGCCCGCGTCGAACTCGCACCAGACGGCCTTCCCGTCGCCCCGGGACTCCACGCCCCAGTGCGTGGCCAGGGCGTCCACCAGCAGCAGCCCGCGCCCCGTGGTGGCCGCCTCGCCCGGGGTGCGCCGGCGCGGCCACACGCTGGAGCGGTCCTTGACCCACAGCCGGATCCGGCGCACCGGCTCGGGCAGCACCTCCATGGTCAGCACCGCCCCGCCGTCGGTGTGCAGCAGGGCGTTGACCAGCAGCTCCCCCGCCGCGAGCTCGACGTCGTCGGCGAGTTCGGCCATGCCCCAGTCGCGCAGGGCCTGCCGCAGGGCGTAGCGGGCCTCGGACAGCCCCTCGGGGTCGGCCTGGTGGACGTACTGGTGGATCCGCGGTGCCCGGTGGGTGCCGGGGTCCGGGGCGCGGCGCAGGACGAGCAGGGCCACGTCGTCGCCGGAGCCCCAGCGTTCCCAGAGCCGGTCCAGGAGGTGGTCGGCGAGGGCGCCTGCGCCCTGGGGGCCGCTGCGCACGGCGTGGGCGAGGGAGTCCATGCCGGTGGTGATGGTGGTGCCGGGTTCCTCGACGAGCCCGTCGGTGCACAGCACGAGCGTCTCGCCGGGGACCAGGTCGAGGCGGGTCTCGGGGAAGTCCTCCTGTTCGAAGACGGAGGCCAGGCCGAGGGGGAGGCCGCCGCGGACGTTGGGCCAGCCGGTTCGGCCGTCCGTGTGGCGGATCAGCGGGCCGAGGTGGCCGGCGCGGACGGCCCGTACGCCTCCGGTCTCCAGGTCGACCTGTGCGTACATGCAGGTGGCGAAGCGTTCGGTGTCGAGTTCGGCGAGGAAGCGGGAGGCGCGCGCGAGGACGGTGGAGGGCGGGTGGCCCTCGCCCGCGTAGGCGCGCAGGGCGATGCGCAGCTGGCCCATGATGGCGGCGGCGTGGGTGTCGTGGCCCTGTACGTCGCCGACGACGATGCCGACGCGGTCGCGGGGCAGGGCGATGACGTCGTACCAGTCGCCGCCGACCTCGCGCCCGCTCCAGGCGGAGTGGTAGCGGACGGCGATCTCCCCGCCGGTGATGTCGGGGATGCGGCGGGGCAGCATGGCGGCCTGGAGGCCGGTGGCGAACTCGCGTTCCTGGTCGAAGAGGAGCGCCCGCTGGAGGGACTGGGCGACGATGCCGGCCAGGCCCAGGCACAGGTTGCGTTCCTCGGGGCTGAAGTCGGTGCGCCGCCGGTAGAAGAGCACGAGTCCGCCGATGGCCTTGGCCTGGGCGATCAGGGGGAGGTAGGCGGCCGCGTCGTAGTGGATGCGGCGCAGGTAGTCGGCGAGCAGGGGGAACTCGCCGGCGAGTTCGGTGAGCGAGGTGACGAAACGTGCCTGCCGGCTGAGGATGGCCTGGGAGAGCGGCAGCGATCCGTCCAGACGGGTGAACTTGCGCTCGCTGAGGATCTCCAGGGTCTCCCCGCTCAGCGCGATGATCTTGATGGTGCCGTTCTCGACGAGTCCCAGCGCCAGCCCGTCCGCGCCGAGCCGTTCCAGCGCGCCGGCGCCGGTGAGGGCGGCCGTCACGTCGTCGACGGTCACCGCCCGCGACAGGGCCTCGGTGGTGCGCTGCACGATGGCGGCCTGCTGGACGCGGGCGCTCTCCAGCTTCCGCAGGATCGTCGCGTGGGAGAGCTCGGCGGTGGCGTCCCGGACGATCCCGGCGATCCGCACCGGCCGGCCGTCGTCGTCGCGCAGCACCCGGCCGGTGGTGTGGGTCCACTGGTCGCGGCCGTCGCGCCGGCGCACCGTGAAGTACGAGCCGTACGTGGACCCGCCGGCCTCCAGTACCGCGGTCACGGTGTCCGAGAGCCGTGCCGCGTCGTCGGACGGGATCCGCACGCCGAGGGCCTCGGGGGTGCCGTCGAACTCGGCCGGCTCCAGGTCGAAGACGGCCAGGCCGGCCTCGTCCAGGCTGAGGCTGCCCGCGTCCAGGTCCCATTCGAAGCTGCCCATGCCGTTGAGCGCGAGCCGCTCCCCCGGGCCCGTCACCAGCCCTGGGGCGCCGCGTTCCGGTTCGTCGCGCTCCGCCGCTGCCACGAGAGACACACCACCTAACGGCCTGGCCAGCACGGCTGGGAGATGAGCCGCTCCCACTCCTCGTCAGGATGCCCCGGAAGGGTCCGCCCGGCCTCCCGCCACCGCTTGACGAGGGAGAGGTAGATCGAGGGCTGGTCGCCGGCCCCGAGATGACCTGCGGACCGCCACCCGTACGACGCCCCGGCCGCGCCCCGGGGCGGCTGGCCGGCGGCGGTCCGGGGCGGCTGGCCGGCCGCCCGGGCCGTGGGCTGCTCCCCGCGGCTGGCGGGGATGCGCACCCAGCCACGGCCGCCCTGTGCTCGCTCCGCGCCCATCGCGGACCCCTCTCAGGTGGATCTCGGCATCTCAGCGTAGATACGTCTCCGGTCGTCCGGCGGCGGCCCGGACCGGCCGGGACGCGCCGGAGGAGCCCGGCAGCGGACCCCGGGCGCCGAGGCGCTTGCGGACTCCCTTCACCAGTCTCCCCGCCGTGAACCCCGCGCCGTGCACGAATCGCATGGAAGGTCCGAATGAGGGAGCCGTCAGCAGTCCCGCGAAGAACAGACCCGGCCAGGAGGACTCGAAGCCCGCGCTCAGCTCCGGTGTGCCGCTGCCGCCCACGGTGGCCAGCGCGGCCCGCAGCCGCGCGTCGAGCAGCTCCAGCCGGTCCAGCCGGGGGGCGAACCCGGTCGCCGCGATGACGTGCGCGGTGTCCAGTACGACGGACTCCCCGGCCGCTGTGGTCAGCCCGAGCCGGGTACGGCCGCCCACCGCCACCGCCCGGGTCAGCCGGTGTCCCATCAGCACGGGCACCCGCCGCTCGAAGCGGTCGCGCAGCCACCACGCCCCGGCGGGCCCCAGCGCCGTGGCGGCGATCCGCTCGCGCGTCGGCGCGGGCAGCCGCCGCACCGCCCACGGCAGCTCCGACCACACCCAGCTGCGCCAGCCGGTGCCGAGCCCGCTGTGCGGCTCGCGCAGGGCCCGGGCCAGCGGGCGTTCCAGCGGCTGCGGGACGGTGTTCCAGTTCAGCCGGGACCGCCGGGCCACCAGACACGGCCGGGCCCCCGCCTCCGCGAGCAGCGCGGCCGTCTCCAGCGCGGCCTGCCCGCCGCCCAGGACGGCCACCTCGCGCCCGGCGAAGCGGGACAGGTCGCGGTGGCCGCTGCTGTGCGAGTAGTGGCCCGGGGGCAGCTCGCGCAGCGCCTCGGGGTAGTGCGTGAAGGGCATCACCCCGACGGCCAGGGCCACCGTACGGGCGAGCAGCGGCGGCCCGTCGGCGGTGCGGACGAGGAAGCCGTCGCCCTGCGGGGTGACCTCGGTGACGGTGGCCTCCTCCACCTCGGGCAGGCCGGCGTGCCGGGCGAACCAGAGCCCGTACGCGCTGAAGGTGGCGATGGGCAAAGGGCTGGCGTGCTCGGCGGCCAGGCCCCGGGTGGCGCAGTAGTCGGCCAGGGTGTAGCGCCCGCCGGGCGCGGAGAGGTTCGAGGACCACGGCTCCGACTTCAGGTACATGCCCTCGGGCATGTGGTCCCGCCAGGACGCCATGGGCCGGCCCAGCACCCGTACCCCGAGCCCGGCCGCCGCCGCGTGCGCGGCGATCGACAGCCCGTACGGCCCGGCGCCGATCACCACGAGATCGTCCGTCCGCCTCACGGCCACTCCTTCCACCAGATCGCCACCGAGTCACCACGCCACCAAGGCACCGCTTCGCCGCGTCACCGCGTCACCGCGTCACCAAGGCACCGCGTCACCGCGTGAGCACGCCGCCCGCGGCACACCACCGCACCGCCGGCCCACGACGCTCCGTCACATGTCACTGCGTCACCGCGCCACGCCCTCAGGGCCGCAGCACGGCGCCACCGCCTCCCGGCCTCCCCGTCACCGGCTCACCAGCTCGTCCGGCTCCGCCGAAGCCCCCGGCGGGGCCTGGTCCGCGGCCGGTTCCGGGGGCTGGGACCGCGGCCACGGCCGTTCGCCGCCGCGCTGGCGCGGCGCCCGCACCGCGCGGACCGTGCGCCGCCCCTGCGCGGGGACGCCCCGCAGGGCGCGGGCCCCCTTGCCGAAGCCGCGCCCCAGGAACGCGCCGAGCATCGCCAGGAACGGCCACAGGTCGTCGAGGGCGAACCAGGCCGCCTCCACCCGCCCCCGCTCCCCGCGCGGCAGCACCCGCACCGGACCCGGCCGCGCGTCACGGCCCCGCTGCCCGGACGCACTCCCCGCCGGGCCCGCCGCAGCCGGCCCGCCGGGGGCGCGGCGCGGCAGCGTGCGGCCCCGTACCGCGGCCAGCAGCGCGTAGTTCTCCGCGACGAAGACCCGCCCGGGCCCGCCCGCCGGCGTCGGCACCCGCTGACCCGTCAGGTCCAGGTACACGGCCTGGACCACGTCCAGCCCCGAGTCGTCGGCGAACAGCCTGAACTGCGCGCCGGGCCGCGGGTTGAAGTCCACCAGCCGGAAGGTGCCGCACTCGTCCCGGCGGAAGTCGAGGTCCAGGATCCCCTGGTAGCCGAGCCGTTCGGCGAGCCGCAGCGCCGACTCCTCCACCGCCGGGTCCGGCAGCCAGCGCCCCACCGCCGTCAGCCCGGTCCGCAGCGGCCAGGACAGCTCCTTGCGGCCCGAGCCGGCCAGCAGCGGCCGCCCGTCGCGGGCGAAGGCCCCGTGGAAGAACCAGTCGGTGTCCGGCCCCGCGGGCAGGAACCGCTGGAGCAGCAGCCGGCTCCCGGCCTCGGCGGAGCGCTCGTACAACCGGCGGGCGTCGGCCGCCGTGTTGACGAGCGCGGTGCTGCGCAGTCCGGCGCCGGCCGGCAGCAGCCAGGGCCGGCTCCACTTCGCCACGACCGGGAGCCCGAGCCGCCACGCCGCCCGCGCCGCCTCGGCGCCGCTCGCCGGGATCACGGTCTCCGGGTGCGGGACGCCCCAGCGGGCGCACAGCCGCGAGAGCTCCGCCTTGTCCGCCACCCGGGCGGGCAGGTCGTCGGGCTGATGGGGGATCCGGAAACGGTCCGTCAGCATCGGCGCGACCCGGGACACGGCGATCGCGCTCATGTCGTCCATGGCCACGAGCACCGCCGGCCGCCCGATCCGCTCCGACACGCCGACCAGGCACTCCAGCAGCGCCTCGGGCGCCTCCGGGTCCAATCCGCCCTCGGGACCGGCGTGCACGGCGCGCAGATAGCGCGAACGCCCCACGGGACCTCCCCCGGCTTCGACGACGGCATGGACCTCCACGCCCTTGCGCCCCAGGGATCTGACGGCGCCGAGGGTTCCGTGGTGGAACGGATTCCGATCGAGTCTGAGCAGAACAGCGGGCACATGGCCGTCGAACGCGTTCATGGGAACGGTGTCTTTCACCTAGTCGGACCAAGCGGAGAGGATGCGCACCTGCGAATGGCCTACCCAGCGGCCACCGGACAGGCCATTCGTCAGATGTGATGTCTAACGTCTTTTGCAAGCACACCGGTTCGCGAAAGCTCGGGAGACGCCATGCCCAGACCACGCCACCGCCTGGTGAGCACCTGCGTCGGTACGGTCACGGCCGGGCTGCTCGCCACCGGCGCCGCACTCGCGGCCCCGGACGACGAGCCCCCCAAGGGGTCCGACACCGCCATGGGCGCCTACCTCGGCTACGGGCCGCCCGGGGTGGCCCGCATCCCCTACCTGTCGCACTGGCTCGGCGGCAGGGAGATCCGGGTCGGGCACACCTATCTCCCCGGCGACCAGTGGACGGGCATCGAGGGCGGCGTGGACTTCCTCGCGGACTGGGCCGAGTGGCGCCGGGCCGAGGACGACCGGATGTTCGTGCTCAACGTGCCGATGCAGGCCCGCAACGAGGACCGGGTGCCCGACTGGCAGGTGGTCCAGCTGATCCGGGCCGGCGCGGAGGGCCAGTACGACCGGCACTTCCGCAAGCTCGCCGAGCGGCTGGTGGCGCTGGGCGTCCCGGACACGGTGATCGTGCTCGGCTGGGAGATGAACGGCACCACGTACACCCACCGCTGCGGTCCCGACCCGGAGCACTGGAAGGCGTACTGGAGGCGCATCGTCAACACGATGCGCTCCGTCCCCGGGCAGCGGTTCAAGTTCGATTTCGCCCCCAACCGGGGGACGGACGCGATCGGCTGGACCAAGTGCTACCCGGGTGACGACGTGGTCGACATCATCGGCATGGACTCGTACGACCAGGGTCCGGGCCGGACCTTCGAGGAGCACGTCCGCCAGCCGTACGGGCTCCAGCAGCACGTCGACTTCGCGAAGGCACACGGCAAGCAGATCTCGTACCCGGAGTGGGGGCTGTTCCGGAACGGGGACAATCCGGAGTACATCCGGCAGATGCTGAAGTGGATCGACCAGCACAAGCCGCTCTACCACACCATCACGGACTACTGCCCGCACGGTGTCTGGCGGTGCAAGCAGAACCCGCAGTCGGCGAAGGTCTTCCGCGAGGCCATGGGCGAGCACAAGCCGTCCGAGCCGACCCCGCAGGTCCCGACGCCGCCCGTGGTCCCGACGCCGCCGGTGGTCCCCAAGCCGGACCTGCCGACGCCCCAGGTCCCGACGCCGCAGTTCCCGACCCCGCAGGTCCCCAAGCCGGAGGCGCCGAAGCCGGACGCCCCCAAGCCCGAGCTCCCGAAGCCCGAGCTCCCGAAGCCGGAGGCGCCCAAGCCCGAGGCGCCAAAGCCGGACGCCCCCAAGCCGGAACTCCCGAAGCCCGAGGCCCCGAAGCCCGAGGCGCCCAAGCCGGAACTCCCGAAGCCCGAGGCCCCGAAGCCCGAGGTCCCCAAGCCCGACGTGCCCGCCCCGCAGACCCCGGCCCCCGAGGCCCCCGTGCCGCCGGCCGAGCCCGCGCCGGTGGACCCGGCACCCGTCGACCCGGCGCCCGCTCCCGTCGAGCCCCCGCCGGCCGTCCCGGAACCGGTACCCGTCACCCCGTCGCCGGACGTCACGGTCCCGCCCCCGCTCCCGCCCGAACCGTCCCCCGAGGTCCCGGTGCCCGCACCCCCGGTGCTGTCCCCGAGCCCCCTCGCACCCAGGCCCCAGCCGACCACGCCCACGCCCACGCCCACGCCCACGCCCGAACCGAAGCCCCAGCCCGACAACAGCAGCCAGTGGTGCCTCCCGCTCGACTTCGGCGAGTGGCTCAACAGCTTCCTCGGCGGCCACCAGTCGGTCTGCTTCCGCTTCGACTGGGGCAAGGACTCCGGCTTCTGGCCGTTCTAGACGGGTCATCGGACCCGCAGTTCGTTCAGCCGCGCCCGCCAGTCGCGGGCGGCCGGCAGCGCCTCGCGCAGCGCGTCCACCGCCCGCTCGCGCCCCGTGATCTGCGACTCGTACAGCCGCAGCAGGGGCGCGAGCGCGTGCGTGGCCAGCAACAGGCGCTGGTTGACCACCGTCTCGGGCCGCCAGTGGTTCTTGTACGGCTCGTTGCCGCGCAGGAAGCTCACCACCGGCCGGCCCTCCTCCAGCGCCCGGCCCGCCTCGTAGCGCAGCAGCAGCGTCGCCACGTCCACCTTCCGCTCGCGCAGGTCCGGGTCGGCCCCGTACAGGTAGCCGCCGCTCAGCGCGGCCGACAGCAGCGTCACGTTGGCCGCCACCACCTTGCCGTCCAGCCGGAACTCGGTGAGCCGGCCCTCCCCCGCCCGCACCATCCGCCGGGTGGCCCGGGTCAGGTGCTCGGCGAAGCGCGGCCTCAGGTGCTCGGGGGTCACCCCGCGGCCCCGCCACTGCTTCTCGTGGAGCCGCAGCAGGGTGCGTACGGCCTGCGGCACCTCCCGCTCGGTGACCTCGTGCTCCTCGATCCCGGCGGCGTCGGTCTTGCGCAGCTTGGCCCGCACGCGCTGCGCGCCGGAGGCCGGCATGCGCTTGACGAGCTGGTCGAACGGCAGCGCGGGCAGCTCCATGCAGGTGGAGTCGGCGGCCTTGGCGCCGACCCCGGGCCACGCCTCGTACAGCGCCTCCGCGGCGGCCCCGGGGCGGACCTCGCGCAGGTCGACGACGGCGGAGCGGGCGGCCCGGTGCAGCCCGTTGGCCAGGGCCGGGACGACCTGGCCGGAGTACTCGGCGGCGACGAGCACGTCGAAGTAGTCGGTGATCGGCCCGCCGAGCGGCACCAGCCGCGGCAGCGGCCGGTGTACGAGCATCAGCGCGGCCGCACCGACGAGCTCCTCGCCCCGCCGCACGAGCAGGACCCGGAGCCGGCCTTCCTTCCCGTACGACAGCCACCAGGAGTGCAGCCAGGCGTGGCTCTGGAAGGGGGTGGCGGTGGGGCAGTTCCGGACGAGCCGGTTCCAGGACTCCTCCAGCGCGGCGAACTGCCGGGGGTCTCGGCACAGCGTCACCGTCAGGGCCCCGGCGGAGCCCCGCGTCATCGCACGGACTCCTTCTCCTTGGTCTCGGCGTGCTCGCCCTGGGCGGGCAGCGAGGCGTACTCCTCCACCGCCGGGCGGCCCGTCCCCTGCTCCTTGCGGCGGGCCGGGCGGGCCAGCAGCCACAGGCCGCCGAGGAGCCCGCCGGCACACAGTCCGACGGCTCCGCTGATGGCGGCGGACGGGGAGGCGGGGTCGCTGGGCGCGACGGCCTGGTTGAACAGCAGCAGCTGCACGCCGGTGTTCTTCGCGGCCTGGTTGCTGCTCAGCGAGAGCGCGTCGGCGACGGCGTTGGCGATGTCGGCGGCCTCGGAGGGGCTCTTGGAGGTGCCGGTGATGGCGATCATCGGGGAGTCGGGGGAGGTCTCGGCGCGGACCTGGGTGCGCAGCCGCTGGGCACTGATGCCGGCGCGGGGCTGGGCGTAGGCGAGGGTGGAGCTGCTGGTGGCGATCCGGCCGTACGCCTGGGCGAAGCCGAGGGCGGTGGCCGGCTCGGTGGTCTCGTTCGGTACGGCGACGACGTAGCTGGTGGCGGCGTACTCGGGGGCCTTGAGCACCCCGTACGCGCCGCCCGCGGCCAGTCCGAGCAGGGCGCAGGCGGGCAGCGGCCACCAGGCGGGCGGCGGCAGGAGCCGGCGCTTGCGCTCGGAGCGGTGGTCGGACTTCTTCTGGTCGGGGGTGTCGGCCATGTGCGGTGCCTTCCTGGGTGGAGGGGAGTTGGTGCGGTCCCGGCCGTTCCCCTGGCCGGGGGTGGAGCGAGGGGGGATCAGCCGTCCCCGCCGGGTTCGGCGAGGGCCGGCCCCGCCTGGGGGCACCTCCCAGCGGGGGCTGGGGGAGTCCGGGGTGCGGATTCCGCGCCGGACGCGGCCCCGCGGTCGCGCGGCCCGCCGACGGATCCGGGCACGGGCACGGCGGGTGCGGAATCCTGCGGGCGCGCCGCGGGCAGCGGCCCCGGCACGGCGGGGCCGGACCCCGTCGGGCCGGCCGTGGCGGGCGCCGCGCCGGCCCCCGGCCCCGGCACCGGCACCTCCCCCGGCGCGGCCAGCGCGAGGGCGTACACGTCCAGGAGTTGCGCGGCGGTGCGCGTGATGTCGTACCGGCGCACCACCGGGGGCGGCGGGAGCCGGCGCGCGCCCGCTTCCATGTGCCCGCGCAGCGCGGCGACCAGTTCCTCGGTGCCGGTGCCGATCCGCCGCGCCCCCGGGGCCTGCACGGCGGGGAGGTCGTCGATGGCCGGGCAGGTCACGTGCAGCACGGGCAGCCCGGCGGCCAGCGCCTCGACGACGGCGAGCCCGAACGCCTCCTCCCGCGACGGGGAGACGAACACGTCCATGGCGGCCAGCAGGGCCGGGATCCCGGGGGTCCGCCCGTCGGAGCTGTCGCCGAGCGGGTCGCGCTCGCCGAGCAGGTGGATCCGGCTCTGGGCGCCCAGTTCGGCGGCGAGCAGCCGCAGCGCGGCGCGTTCGGGGCCGTCCCCGGCCAGCAGCAGGTGCGCGCCGGGGAGTGCGGCGACGGCCCGGACGAGTACGTCGAACCGCTTGCCCGGCACCAGGCGCCCCACCCCGCCCACCACGAAGGCCCGTTCGGGCAGCCCGGTCCGGCTGCGCGCGGCGCGGCGCACGCCCTCGTCGAAGCGGAAGCGGGCGGCCTCGATCCCGTTCGGGACCACGTGCACCCGGGCGGCGGGCACGCCCCACCCCTCCAGCCGGGCGGCGACGGTCGCGGAGACGGCGACGGTGGCCGCGCCGAGCCGCTCGCTCGCCAGGTACAGGCCGCGTACCCCGCCGGTGAGCGGCCGGCCCTCGATCTCGCCTTCGCCGAGGGAGTGTTCGGTGGCCACGGTGACCGGGACGCCGGCGAGCCGGGCCGCGAGGCGCCCGTAGACGCAGGCCCGGTAGAGGTGGGTGTGGACGAGGTCGTAGCGGCCGCGGCGGATGAAGCGGACCAGCTTCGGCAGGGCGCCGAGGTCGCGGTTGCCGCGCATGCCCAGGTGCACGACGCGGACCCCGTCGGCGCGCAGCCCCTCGGCGACGGGGCCGGGGTTGGTCAGCGTCAGCACGTCGCAGGGCATCGGCATGTGCCGCAGCAGCAGCCGCAGCTGCTGCTCGGCACCGCCGACGCCCAGTCCGGTGATGACGTGCAGCGCCCTCAGGTCCTTGAAGTCTTTGGGGTCCTTGGGGTCTTTGGGGTCCTTGAGGTCCTTGAGGTCCTTGGGGTCCTTCACCGCAGCACCCGCCCGCGCAGCTCCCGCACCTGGTGCCGCAGTTGCTTGACGCGCAGCCGTGCGGCTCCGTCGGCCTGGCTGACGTGGGTGCGGGGCAGGGCGTGGCGGCCGGCGAGCCGGCCGGGGGAGATCGCGCAGGCGTAGTCGTAGCCGGCGGCGCGGGTGGCTTCGACGACCCGGGCGTCGAGGTGCCCGTACGGGTAGCAGAAGCCCTCGGGGAGGGTGCCGGTCAGCTCGCGGATCAGCTCGCGGCTGCCGCGCAGCTCCTGCTGGAGGACGTCGTCGGGGGCGGCGGTGAGGTCCTGGTGGAGCAGCCCGTGGGAGCCGATCTCCTGTCCGGCGGCGGCGACTTCGCGGATCTGCTCGGCGGTGAGGAGGGGCTTGCGGGGGCCGAGCGGGTCCCAGACGTTGTCGACGCCGAGCCGGCCGGGCAGCACGAACAGGGTGGCCGTGCAGTCGTGCCGGCGCAGCAGGGGCAGGGCGCGGGTCAGGAAGTCGGTGTAGCCGTCGTCGAAGGTGAGGCCGACGAGGCCGCGGCCGCGTCCGGCGGCGCGGGCCCGGAGCAGTTCGGCGACTCCCACGCCGCGCAGCCCGCGGGCGCGCAGCCACAGCAGCTGGGCCTCCAGGGCGGCCGGGGTGACGGTGATCCCGTACGGGTCCTCGGCGGGATCGGTGAACTCGGCGACCGAGTGGTACATCAGGACCCACGGCGACGGGCTCCGGCGGGCGGGGCCGGTCACGGCGGCGGGGGCCGTTTCGGTGTCAGCGGACATTGCGGAACCTCTGGGTGAGCTGGGTGATCCGGTTGGCGGTGTGGGAGCCGAGCTGGGCGATCTGGCCGGGCAGGGCGGTGATCTCCAGCGCCCGTATGGCCATTCCGGTGGCTCCGAACATGGCGGGGACGAGCAGACAGCCGAGGGCGGCGCTGACGAGCGGGTCGGCGATCATCGGGCCGGCGAGCCAGCCGGTGCCGCAGGCGGCGGCGGCCGCGACGGCGAGCCGGCCGATGCTGACGGCGACGCGGCGGACCTGGATGGCGATGATGCGGGAGCCGAGGCCGGTGAGGAGCATGGCGGCGGTGGTGGAGATGCCGGCGGCGTTGGCGGCGGCGATGCCGTAGGTGCCCCACCAGCCGACGGCGAGGGCTCCGGCGACGATGTTGACGAGGAGTCCGGCGGCCATCGCGAGCGCCGGGAACCAGGTGGGCCGGGAGGTCGAGAAGAAGGGCCGGGACAGGGCGCCGACGAGGCAGTGGCCGAGCAGGCCGAGGCCGTAGACCCGCATCGCGGAGGCGGTGGCGAGGGTGTCCTGGTGGGTGAAGGCGCCGCGTTCGAAGAGGACCTGGATGATCTGCGGGGCGTAGCCGATGACGAGGGCGGTGCCCATGAGGACGGCGAGGGAGGCCAGGGCCAGGTCCTGCTCGACCCGTCGGCGGGCCTTCTCGCGTTCCCCGCCGGCCATGGCCTGGGCGACGACGGGGAAGGTGACGGTGCAGATCATCAGGGACAGCACCATCGGCATCTGCGCGACCTTCTGCGCGTAGTTGAGGTGCGAGATGGCGCCGGGCGGGAGGGAGGCGGCGAGGAAGCGCTCGACGAGTACCTGCGACTGCCGGAAGACGGCGAAGAAGATGACGGGGGCGATGACCCCGAAGGCGATGAGGGTGGGCCGGTCGCGGTCGCGCTGGCTGCGCGGGGCGCCCTTGGCGCGGCTGGGGGCGAAGCCGACGTTGCGGATGAAGGCGGGGAGCTGGACGAGGACCATCAGCAGCCCGCCGACGGCGACTCCGGCGGCGGCGGCCCGGACGCCCCACAGGGTGTGGAGGGCGACCATGCTGCCGATGATCCCGACGTTGTAGGAGACGTAGATCGCGGCGGGCGGCAGGAACGAGCGGTGGGCGCGCAGGGCGGCGCTGAAGTATCCGGCGATGCCGAAGGTGATGACGGTGAGGGCCGTCATCCGGGTGCACTGGACGGCGAGTTCGGGGTCGGGCAGGCCGGGCGCGAGGACGCCGACGACGAGCGGTGCGGCGACGATGAGGACGGAGGCCACGGCGGCGAGGAAGACGGCGAGCCGGGGCAGGGTCGCGCCGACGAGGAGCCGTACGGGGTCTGCGGCGCGGGCTTCGCGGCGGGTGAGGCCGGCGCGGCTGGCGGCGCGGCGGGCGAGGGCGTGGCTGAAGGCGGGGACCATGAGCAGGGCCATGGCGTCCTCGATGAGGAGCGTGGAGGCCATCTCGGGGACGGTCCAGGAGATGAGGAAGGCGTCGCTGTCGTGGCCGGCGCCGAAGAGGTGCGCGATGGTCTGGTCGCGTACGAGTCCGAACACGGCTCCGGCCGCGGTCAGTCCGGCGGTGACGGCGGCGGCCTTGGCGAGGAACCGGCCGAGCGGCGCGGTGCCGCTGCCGCCGGTCTCACCGGCGCCGCCCGTGCCGGGCCGCTCGCCCTGCCGTCCCCGCCGCGCGGGAGCCCGCCCGCCGGCGCCGGCGCCCGCCGGCGGGGCCGCGGCGGCCGCGCCGCCGCCCGGCTCCGGCACTCCCCGGCGGACGCCCGCGGCCGCCGGAGCGGATCCGCCCGGGGGCACGGCGCCCCACCGGGCGGTGTCCGCCGCGTCGGCTCCGGCGGGCCGGCCGTCGCGTACCGCGTCCCGTACCCCGTCCCGCACGTCCGACCCCCACGGCTCGGCCATCGTCCGGCCACCTCCCGCCCCTGCCCGTCCCGTGTCCGGCGCGCCGGGTGCACGCCCGCGGCCGTCCGCCGCGCCCTGCTCGCCCGGGGTCCCGCCCCGGCCCGGGCCGTCGTAGCCCGGTGCCGCGGCGGGCGGGCCCGCCGGGGTTCCGGGATCCGGCGCGCCCGGGCCGGGGGCCGGGTCCGGGGTGGTGCGGCCGCGGCCGGCCGGGGGGCCGGCCGGGGCGGTACCTGCGGAGCCCGCGGCCGCGGCGACTTCGGTCGCCGC
>NZ_JBNNPF010000020.1:0-153060 GCF_050275515.1 Streptomyces sp. NPDC004126
AGGCCGGGCCAGGCCAGCCTGGACTGGACTGGCCTTGGGCCGGCCTGGCCTGCGCTGCGCTGGCCTGGGCTGGGCCGAGCCGGGCCGAGCCGGGCTGGGCCGGGAGGCAGAACCGTTCGGGGACGTCCGCGAGTTCGGCAGCGTGTGGGCCCTACACCCCGTCCCGGGCGGTGACCGACTGCCCGCCAACGAGCGCCAAGGCCCCTCTCGCAGACCCGCATGCGGGTAGCCGCCGGCCCTGAGCCAACCACGCCCTTGACGCACCGGCTCCACGGCCGCAGCCGAGACGACACCCTGCTCCTCCACGCCCTGCACGTTCACGGCGGCGGCTTCCCCCACCACGGCCGCCTTCACAGCCCTCCCCCTCACCGGCCTCGGCCTCCCACTCCGCCCCCTGCCCCCGCTCAGCAGCACACCGCCCGCCCACACCCAGGCCCCGCTCCCTGACAGGTGACCGGCAAACCGACACCAGCGCCACAAACCTCGACCGCGGGCAAGCCCTCTGAGATGGACTTCCGCGACCAGGGCAAACCCCACCACCCCACGGACAAGCCGTGCCAGCTGGCCAGGCAAACCTCGATACAGCGTGGGCAAGCCAGGCAAGGTCGTGATCGGCCTCGTGCCGGCGGCCTAGCCTGTCGCGAACGGCCGGAAGGGTACGTGGTCATCGCCAGGGTCGGACTGAGGTTGCCGCGGTCGCGTAGCCGTGCTCCCACGTAGCCGGGCAGCTCCTCGACATGTCGGCCGAACAGTCCGCGAGCCGACCGGCTCAGCGGTCAGCCTGTGGGATGGGCGCCGGGCGTGTGGCCGAAGGTGCGCCGGAAGACGTCGATGAACGCGCTGGCCGATGACCAGCCGCATCGGTGTGCCACCGCGGTCACCTGTTCCTTCTCGGCCAGCAGGACCAGCGCGCGCTGCAGACGCAGCTGGGTGCGCCACTGGGGGAAGGTCATGCCGAGGTCGCTGCGGAACAGCCGGGACAGGGTGCGGTCACTGGCTCCGACCTGGCGGCCCAGTTCGGCGAGGGTGCGGGGGTCGGCCGGGTCGGCCCGCAGGATCTCGCACAGCGCGCGCAGCAGGGGCGTGGCCGGTGTGGGCAGGTGCAACGGCTCCTGGGGGGAGGCTCGCAGCTGGTCGAGGAGGACCGCGCGCATCCGGGTCCGTTCCGGACTGTCGTCGTCCGGGACGCGGGTGTAGGCGATGATCAGTTCGCGCAGCAGCGGGCCGACGGCCAGCACGGTCGGGGCGTCAAGACCGAGGGGGTTGTCTGTCGTTGGCAGTCCCACCAGGTGCAGTTCGAGTTCCCCGTGGGCCTGGTGGGCATGGACGACGCCGGCCGGCACCCAGATGGCGCGGGTGGCCGGGGCCACCCAGGAGCCCTCACTGGTCGTGACAGCCAGTACGCCCCGGCCGGCGTAGACGATCTGGTGGTCGTCGTGTCGGTGGGCATCGATCTCACCGCCGGACACCAGATGTTGGGTGCGGGTCGGAGCGACCGGCTCATGGCGGACTTTCGTCATCATCCGGCAGCTTATCGAAAGCGCGACACACGAGCCGGTCCGGACCATGGCGGGGTGCGGAGGAATACATCAATCACCCCGTTGTCCGTCGGCCACGCCTGTGTCGACATCCACCGAGGCGCCCGCCTCGCTGCTGTCCTCGGTGACGCAGCCGGCGTTCTGTGCGCTCACCGACCTTGGGCGATGCCCTGGCTGCTGCTCGGCGAGGCAGGCATCGCGCTGAGCGGGCTGGGCGGTTCGAACGCGCTCACGCTCGTGTTCGTCGCTGTCTCGGGCATCGGCGTGGCCGCCTACCATCCGGAATCCGCCCGCCTCGCCCGCCAGGGGCGCTACCGGGCGTTGAGCCGGTTCTCCAGCGGCGGCAACACCTGCTTCGCGCTGTCCCCGCTCGTGGTCACCGCCGTGGTGGCCGCGGAAGGACTGAGCTGGGTGCCGCTGCTGGTGCTGCCGGCCCTCGTCGGCACAGCGCTGTGTCTGCCCGTGCTGCACGCCCTGCAGCAGAAGCAGGACGGCGGACCCCGCACCCCGGTGCCGACCGGGAGCCCTGGCCGCCCGCTGGGACCGAGTGACGGTCGCCCGCTGGTCGTACCTGCTTACCGCCGTGGCCATCGGCGGTCTGGCCGGCCCCGTCATCGGCAGTATCGCCGACGCCACGTCCCTGCAGACCGCCTTGGTGCCCCTCGTCGTGATGCCGCTGCTGAGCCGGCTCCTCATCCGAGGTCTGCCCCCCGCCCGGCAGTCCGCAAACCGCTGACCGACAACCCAGTTGGTCCACGGGCGCCTGGACGGCCCGAGTGCCGCCGTCGGTTCTCCGGGCGCGCACCGATGCCCGTTCGGCCACTGCCCCGTCATCGACCACCAAAGGACGCTCTGATGAATACCGAGACCCTTCTGATTCACGCAGCCCGGCAGACGGCCACCGCCGCGCATTCGGTGAGTCCTCCGCTGGTGCGCACCTCAACGACCGTGTTCGCCTCGTACGACGCCTACAAGCAGGCGCAGGGCGGGCTGGTGTTCGACGGCCCGCGCTACGGCAGATCCGGCACGTCGACGACGTTCGAACTGCAGCGCGCCATGGCCCGGATCGCGAACACCGAGGCGTGCATCGCGACCGGCAGCGGACTGGCGGCGATCACCGCCGTGCTCGCCGCGCACGCCGGACCCGGACACCACATCCTGGTCGGCGCGGGCGTGTACGGGCCCACGCGGGTCTTCTGCGACGACGTGCTGATCCCGTCCGGAACCGACGTGGAGTACTTCGCCCACGACGTCGACGTATCGCCTCTGCTGCGCGAGAACACAAGCCTCGTGTTCGTCGAGACGCCCGCGTCGTTGACGATGGAGATGTGGGACGTGCCCGCCATCTGCGCGGCGGCCCACGACCGCGGAGTACCCGTCGCCTGCGACGCGACCTGGGGCACCCCGGTCTTCTTCGACGCGCACGCGCTGGGGATCGACATCTCCATCCACGCCGCGACCAAGTTCATCAACGGCCACTCCGACCTGCTGCTCGGACTCGCCACCGGCACCCTGGACGCCCTGGCCGGCGTCCGCGCGTACTGCGACCGTAACGGCACCCATGCCGCCCCGGACACCTGCTGGCTCACGCTGCGCGGACTGCGCACGCTGGCCGTGCGCATGGAACGCCACCAACGCTCGGCGTTCGCCGTGGCGCGGTGGCTGCAGTCGCAGTCCGGTGTCCAGCGCGTCCTCTTCCCCGCCCTCGAAACCGACCCCGGCTACAAGCTGTGGCAATCGCAGTTCTCCGGCGCGGCAGGTCCGTTCACCGTCGAGCTGGCTCCATGCAGCGAAGAGGCGTTCACCCACTTCATCGATTCCCTCTCGCTGTTCGGTCTCGGCACGAGCTGGGGCGGGTTCGAGAGTCTGGTCATGCCCGCCGTGCCCCACCATCTGCGCGCCCTGGCCACCCCGGCGAACACGCCCCGACTGGTCCGCTTCCACATCGGACTGGAAAGCCCCCAGGACCTCTGCGACGACCTGGCCGCAGCACTTGCCGCCGTACGAGGTGACGGGGGCACCGGCGGGCAACTTCAGGAAGCCGGCATTGGTTGACGATCCGTCGGCGAAGATCGAGAACGGCCGACACGCCTTCGAGACTGCTTCAGAACCCAGAGCGCAGCCGACGGTTGTCAGGGGCGTGAGCAGCACTGCGAGGGGGTGCGGCGGCGGGTGATCACGGATCTCCTACCGGGGCAGCGGCCGGCAGCGTCCGTCGGGGCTCAGGTGGAGCTTGGTTGCGGCGCGGGGCCGTCTGCCTCCAGGAGCAGCCCGCTGTCGCGGGCGCCGGCGACACCGTAGAGGTCTCTGCCGGTCGCCCAGCTCACAGCCTGCGCTTCGGCGTCCTCCCTCCTGATCCAGAGTCCCATGCCCGGATCTGCCTCCAGCCTCCGAGACAGATCCGGGCTGTAGACAGCCCTGACACGGAAGTTCTCCAGGTGAACCACACGAGTCACCAGCCCCGCCAGACGAGGCGAGCCGCGGTGCCGGCCCACTGCGAGAGCTTCTCCGAAGCCGAGATCCCAACGCGGCGCGACCAGCCACACCTTGCCCCCGGCCGGGAAGTGTTTGGTACCGCTGCGGACCTCCGCCCCGTCCGGTCCGTACGGGATCTCACGCCGAACGTTCGCAACCACGGCGTACCCGAACAACCGGCCCGTCTCAGATGGAGTAGTCATACAAGCAAGTCTCACCGACTCCGAGCCACTTCGGCGTGGGCGTCGGCACCGGCTCTGCGGGGCTCGGCCACGATGGCGACAGCGGCTTCTTCCGGCACATCCTCAAGGACGGTTGCGGGCAGTCGGCCGACCAGTAACTTGCCATGCCAGAGGCTGATCCCGATCCGCCTGTGGAGCAGCTTCACGACCTCGATGGCCCGGGGCCCGGGGTCTGTGAGAACTGCGGTGTGCGGCTGGTCGTCGCAGATCAACAAGAAGGACTCGCTCACCGGTTCCGGTCTCTCTGTAAGCCCGCCATGGGCTGCTGCAGCATGCGGCGGGGCAATGCGGTCATGTCCGGAGGAGGATCCGGAGGAGGATCCGGATCCGGGTGCGGAGCAGGTCGAGTTCGGCTCGGCCGTACCCTGCTCGCTTGATCAGTTTGACGCGGGTGACCACCTGTCCTCGATCCTGTTGAGGACGGTCCTGCCGCGTCCCGCGTCACTCGTGCACGGGGACGGCGAAGGTGCGGACGTGCCCGCAGGCGGCCCCGGGGGATGTGCCGCCGGCGGTCACCAGCCGCGGTGGTTGGGGCACTCAGTGGGTCCGTAGGCCTTCTCGGTCGGGAGGGGCTTCCGGTCGATCCACTTGGTCTCACGGATCCTGAAACGGCCGTGGTGTCGGAACATGGGCCGCGAGCACGGCGGCGCCCCTTCCTCCAGCTGGAGGCCGTCCACGTCAACAAGTGCCCGGAGCCCCGATTCCTGCCGGACCTGCGCGCCCGTGACCGCCCGGACGAACTCAGAGAAGCGGCTCAGGTCCGGGGGCGATCTCCTCAAGGTCGTCGATGGTGCCGGACATGATGGTCCGGATGTGTTCGGTGAGGTGCGCTACGGGCCAGTCCCACCAGGCGAGGGCGAGGAGACGGGCGACGTCGTCGTCGTTGTAGCGGGTGCGGATGAGTTTGGCCGGGTTGCCGCCGACGATGCCGTAGTCGGGGACGTCGTCCACGACCACGGCGCCGGAGGCGACGATCGCGCCGTGCCCGATGCGGACCCCGGGCATGACCATGGTGTTGTGGCCGAACCAGACGTCGTTGCCGACGACGGTGTCGCCCCTGCCCGGCAGGCCGGTGATCAGGTCGAAGTGCCCGGCCCAGGAACCACCCATGATGGGGAAGGGAAAGGTCGAGGGGCCGTCCATCCGGTGGTTCGCGCCGTTCATGATGAACCGCGTCCCGGTTCCCAGCGCGCAGAACTTCCCGATGACCAGTTTCTCGGGCCCGTAGTGGTAGAGGACGTTGCGGGTCTCGAACGCGGTCGGATCGTCGGGGTCGTCGTAATAGGAGTACTCCCCGACCTCGATCAGCGGCGAGGTCACCAGCGTCTTGAGCAGGACCACCCGCGGCTGATCGGGAATCGGGTGGAGCACCGTCGGGTCCGGGGGAAGGCCGTTCATGGGAGTCGCTCTCGGTCGGCAGCAGCTGGCGCAGGTCCCATTCTGCGTATGCCGGACGGCTGCTCCGGGCATCTACCGCCGTGCCGGCTCACCCCGGTAGCACCGGACGCACCACACCGGACTGCCCGCCGGCCGTCCCTTCCGGTCTGCCGGCACAAACGGAACAGCGCCCCGCAGGACGGCACCTGCGCTCTCGCGGCAAGCTCAAGCGTGGGCAGGGGTGAGCGGCGGCCGGGGCGGTGGGGGCGGGCTCATGCCTCGGGATCGTTCAACCGCCTGATCTGCGCCAGTTCGTCCTCGGTGAAGTCGGGTCCGGCCGCAGCAAGCACCCTCTGCAGCAGCCAGGATCGCGTCCCGGGACGGCTGGTGCGGGGTGACCGCAGCCCCCGTGATCGCGTTCGTGGCGCAGTCGATGAACCAGGTCACCCACGGGAAAGCCAGCTCGCCCTCCAGATCGACCTCGACCGGGACGTGCTTGTGGTCGCCCTCCCAGCACGCGTTGCGCCACGTCTGCGACCGGCGCAGGTGGACATCGCTCCGCCGCAGCGTTCGCTTCGGCCGGCAACTCCCGGTGCACCGCCGCCGCGTTCCCGCACCGAACGCCACCAAGCGGGCGTGGTCCGTACACAGCTCACCCCGCGCATCCAGCACCAGCACCAGCAGCCGCGACACCGCCTGCCGACGCGCCAACACCGGCGGCACCACCGGTCCAAGAGCACAATCGTCCGGCATCCGGCTCCCGCCCATACCGCCTCCCGCCTACCTGGCCTGCCTGTACGACCGTGTCTGTCAGCGGTCTCCCCTCATGAAGCCCCGATCCGCAGCGTGGTGACACCGCAATCCGCACTCCCCTGACACCAGGCGACCTCATTACCAGGCTGTCCAGCAAGATCGTCACAGCTTGTCACCGCCAAAAGCGCGGCCACCTGTCACCACCACAACCGCCCAAGCCTGTCACCCGTACAAACGACACACCGCGGTCAGTGACATGTCCCTGCTCCCCAGTGACAACAAACCGCAGATTCGCAGCTCCCACGGTCAGCCGCCCCACCAGCTGCCCTTCCATCGAATTACGATGTGGATCTATTGAATGTCGATAGGTTGGGCAAGAGTGGGGGCGAGGGTGGGACCGTCGCCCGTACGGACGTCTGCGCGGGCTTCCGTTCGCGGGTGGCCGCAAGATGGGGCGGGAACGTGCGACGGGAGGCTGTGGATGGTGGAGACCGCCTGGTGCGCGACGAACCGGGCGCGGTGCGGCCTGGTGCTGGCAGGGGTGGTGGCGCTGGTCGCCGTGACCGGGTGTGGTGGGGAGGTGCGGGAGGCCGGGGCCGGACCCCGGCCGCAGGTGTCGGGGGGCGGCAGGGTCACGGTGGTCTACGAGGAGCGGACGGCCGGGCCGGAGGACCGGCGGGTCGTGACGCTGATCCGGAAGTCCCGGGTCCTGGAGCGGGCGGCCGACTGGGTGAACGGGGCGCTGGTGCTTCCGCACGACCTGGTCGTCAAGGTGACCGCCGAGGTGCCGCCCGGCGTCACCGATGCTGTCACTCAGCCGGACGGCAGGACCATCTTCATCCCGCCGTCGTTCCTGGCCGAGGTGGAGGCGGCCTTCGCCGATATCGTGAAGACCGTCGAGCGGCCCTCACCGCTGCCCGCGTCCTCGTTCAACACCGACGACCTGACCGTGCTGTCGACCGAGTTCGTCTTCGGCCATGAGCTGGGCCATGCCCTGCAACGTCAGCTCCTCCTGGCCAACCTCGGCCTCGAAGAGGACGCGGCCGACGGCTTCGCGTCCTTCTACACCGTCAACGAGGTCGGGCCGGGCCCGTCGCTCGCCGCCGCGATGCTCTTCGACGAGATCGCCCGCAAGGAGGGCCGGCTGACCCTGGAGAACCTGGCCAGCGACCACCCCGTCACCCAGCAGCGGGTCTTCAACTTCCTGTGCTACCTGGAGGGCAGCGACCCGAAGGGGTACCAGCAATCGCTGGTCGACGACGGATACCTTCCGAAGACCCGCGCCCCCTTCTGCCCACAGGCGTGGGCGATGCTGGACTCCGGGTGGTGGACCCAGCTGCAGCCGCACTTCAGGGCGGCGTTCAAGACGCGGGGGGACGAGGAGCAGAGGAAGGCGCGGGCGCGGTTGACCGCGGAGATCCGGGCGCTGTCGGAGCGGATCGACGAACTGCGCAAGGGTGGGTAGGCCGTAGGCCCGGCTCGGCAACCGTCACTCCCACCGCCACGCCTGACCCCCAGCAACGGCCCCACACCACACGCACCGCAAAGACGCTGCCCACGAGCCAACCCGATGCCGACCCTGCCCTTTGGAGGTGAGCTGACGCCAGCCCCTCCCTCCTACCTCAGCCAGGCGCGCTGATAGAACCCCGTCATGACGTACCGATTCACCGCCCGCGCCGCCAGAACAGAAATCGATCCTGACGGCTACTTCACCGAAGCCGCTCTCGCCGAGGAGGAGGACGGAAGCGGCTTCATCTTGATGTTCATGGCGGGAGAGGAAGATCCAGACCATCATGAGATCGCCGGGGGGGGGATGGACACACACTGCCTGGTCACCGCCGGACAGGGGACCGCATACGGCTGTGTACGCGAAGCCGTTCTCACGGGCAACGTCCTCCGCGTCTCGCTCAACCCCGAAGCACTGGAAGACCTGCGGTTGAGCGACAGCGAGATCGAAGCCGTCATCGAAGCACCCACCGATGACATCACCCTGTTCCGCGAAGTCCTCGCCCGAGTACTCGCCTACGGACGCGCGGACGCCGTACCCACCCGCCTGGCAGTCTGAGCCACGCACCAGACCATGACCCGGCCATGAGCAGGCCCAACGAACACCTGCAAGCCCGGTGCGGGCGGGTCCTGGTTCTGCTGCCCACCCTCGGCCTCCTCACCCAGACCGCCCGGGAACGGCGCACGGCCGCGGCCCCGTCACCGTCTGCGCCGCCTACGTCTCGCGGTCCGGGAGTCGCGCCGGACAGGGCGTCCGTCCCGCTTGAGGGGCTGCGGACTCTGCATGACCCGGACACGGTGGAGCCAGACGATGACGACGGATCCGAAGACCGAGCCACGCGGCTGACGCCAATATTGGTCATCGACGATGCAGCCGGGCGGCAGCGGCCAGGATCGGGGTGGTCACGGTGGTGGCGGCGGCGCCGAGTGCGGTGTCGGTGGCCAGGATCAAACGGACCGTTCTCATGGCAAGGGTGAGGACCTCGCCGCCGCGCCGGCGCATGCCCGCCTCGAATCGTTTCACGGCCTCGGCCGTCGTCGTATCGCCGTCAGTGACGCGGCTCAGTTGCTGAAGCAGGGCGGCAGCATCGCGTATGGCCGCGCCGGCCCCCATTCCGGCCGTGGGCGGTGTCGCGTGGACGGCGTCGCCGAGCGCGGTGATACGGCCCGCAGGCCATGGCGCGAGGTCGGTGGCACGGGTCGAGGCGGCATTGAAGCGGTACGCGGCCACGCTGTGGGGGTCGGCGCGGGCGATGACTTCCAGCGTGTGCCCGGCCCAGCCCTGCTGCCGGAACCGTCCCGGCAGCGCGGCCTGCAACTCGCCGTCGCGCAGTTCGCGCAGGGAGTCGGTCGCGTCGGATTCGGGGAACATCGCGCCCCAGATGTAGGTGGGGCCGGTGGTGACGGACATCCGCAGTTCGGGGGCGTCGAGTACCGCGTTGCCGACAGGGTCGAGGAAGCCGACGTACAGCGCTGCCCCCCGCGGGCCGATCGCCAGCCCTGATCGTAGTCCGAGCCGTTGCTGCTCACCGGAACTGAGGTCGGCGCGGAGGGTACGGCCGGAGAACCCGATGATGCCGGCCGGGCTGTTGGTCCGGCCTCCCGCCAGGCGTCGGGCGACCAGGGAGTGGGTGCCGTCCGCGCCCACCACCAGATCCGCCGAGACAGGTGCGGCGTCGGCGAACCGTACGAGTGGTGCGCCGTCGTCACCCTGGCCCACGTCGGACACCGTCCGCCCCAGATGCAGGTCGTCGCCGACCTCCTCGGCCAGCAGCGTGCGCAGAGTGATGCGATCGACATCGATGCCGGAATCGGCACTGAGGTCCGGCCCGCGGCCGAGGAGTCGGCCGCGACGGTCCCAGAACGCATCGCGGTCGCGCAGCCGCAGCGCCGAGGCCGACGCCAGCAGTCGCCGCATGGTCTCCGGCGCCACCAGCTCCCGCAGCGCCGACTGGGCCCGGTCGTCCAGGGTGATGTGGTAGCCCCCTGTCGCCGCTACGTCGGTGTCGCGGTCGAACACCGCCACCTCGAACCCCCTGCGGCGCAACCCCGCCCCCAGCGCGAGTCCGCCGATCCCGCCACCTACCACGACAACACGCATACCTGACCGTTCCCTTCAGCCGCTGCCCACCTGGGCATGAACGCAACCGTGGCACCGGTAGTGGACACCGAGTGGCCACTACCGGGCATGATGGGACGATGGCGAGCACTTCACGACGGGCCTTGCGGTTACTGTCCCTGTTCGGATCGCGCCGCCTGTGGCCGCTGCGCGAACTCGCCACCGCGCTCGCGGCCAGTGAGCGCACCGTCCGCCGTGACATCGAGACCCTGCGCGGGCTCGGATATCCGATCACCACCGTCCACGGGCCCGACGGCGGCTACCAGCTCGGCGCAGGGCACACCCTCCCTCCGTTGGTGTTCGACCACGATCAGGCGCTGGCGGTCGCGGTGGCCCTGCAAACCGCGCCAGGAACGGTGTTCGGCCTGAGTGACGACGCGGCGCGGGCACTGGTCACCCTGGAACAGGCCATGCCCGCTGCGCTGCGGGAATCGATGAAATCCCTGCGCCTGACCAAACTGCGGAACTACTGGGAGTTCCCGACGCCCCCCATCGACTCGGCCGTGCTCACCGCCGTGGGGGCCGCGGTGCGCCACCGCCACGCACTGGTGACCGAGACGCTGCGCGCCGACGGATCCCGCGCCGAATCCGGCGACGACGACTTCGTGCCCGCCCGCCGCATCGAGCCCCACCATCTGGTGGTCTGGGCCGGGCGGTGGTACCTGGTCGCCTACGACCTCGGAGACCACCAGTGGCGAGTGCACCGTGTCGACCGGCTCCGCCCCCGTCCCACGACACACCACTTCCCTCCTCGCCGGCTTCCCCACGACGATCTCGCTCACTTCGTCATGAGCAGTCACGACCGCGGCGATGCCCCCGCCGCCTGGGAGTGCACCGGCAGTGCCCGACTCAACCTGCCGGCCGGCGTCGTCGCCCGCTGGGCACCCAGCGGCTCGGTAGTCGAAGACCTCGACGCCGAGCACAGCCGCCTCACCCTCGGCGCCTGGTCCTGGGCCGGCATCGCCGGGATACTGGCCACCTTCGACACCGAACTCACCGACCTCCACCCGCCCGAACTCGCACAGGCATGCCGCCGACTGGCCGACCGATTGACCGTTGTCGCGGAGGCCGAGGGAAGGGCGTAGCCGGCGGTTGCGGATCGGGGCTCGGCCGAACAAGCCGAACAGCGTGCGAAGTCGAGCAAGGGCTACGCCGTACTGGCCACCTGTACCGGCGTGTCCGAAGCCGCGCTCAAGCGGGCGGCGGGCGGCGAGGTCCGGCCCACTCGGCGCACGGGTCGGCCAGTACCGGCACGCCTGCCACATTCAGCACGGTGAAGGACGCCAAGAAGCCTCGCCCTCGCGGCACTGATGAGGAATCGGCTGTGGCGGATATTTCGTGAAGGCCAGTTCCAGACATCTGCCGTGCCCGGCAATGTCCCTTCATCAGCATGGTGTTCGTGGGGGACGAACAGTTCTGGGATCTGGGGTGGCCGGACGTTGAGGGGCTGGTCATCGACGCGGTGGGCGTCGTTGGGGACGCGGTACGGGTTGATCTGCATGCTCGGCAGCCGACGGTGGCATGCCCATCTTGCGGTGTGGCCGCCTTACGCGTGCGCAGCACGTACATGAGGCGCCTGGCCGACCGTCCGCTGGGCGGTCGGCGGGTGCTGCTGCGTCTGCGGGTCCGCCGGTTCTTCTGCGACAACGGCCTGTGCTCCCGCCGGACCATGGCGGAACGGGTGCCAAGCCTGACCGCGCGGTACCGGCGCCGGACGACGGCCCTGGCCCGGATGGTGCAGGCGATCGGCCCGGCCGTCGACGGCCGGGCCGGTGCCCGGCGCGCCGGCTACCTGCCGGTCCGGACGAGCCGGGACGTGATCCTCGGTGAACTTCGGCGACTCCCGGACCCAGCGTCCGCCCAGGTCAGGGTGCTGGGGATCGACGAGTTCGCGTTCCGCAGGGGCGCGACCTACGGCACCAGCGCGAGCATTGGCCCGAGGTGGTCGATGATCCGGTCCGCCGTGGACTTCGATACCCCGAACAGCGGGGCGAGCTGGCGCATCGTGAGGTTCGTCCGCCAGTAGGTCGCGACCAGCAAGGCTCGATCCTCCAGCGGGAGGCTCCACGGCCGGCCTTTGCGGACCGCGTCCGCACCCCCGCGTCGCAGAACCGTCACCAGCTTCCCGAACTGCCGCGGGCTCAGCCCGGTGAACGGGGCTATCCATGACGGCTCCAACGCCGTGATCACACCAGCCACCGCATGATCGTTCCATGACGTCCGGCACAAGGCCGAGAATGCGCGTATGACTGAAGAACTGGTGAGGTTCCTTGAGGCGCGGCTGGATGAGGAGGCCGACTTGGCCCGGCGCTGCGACGGTGACGGGTGCGGAGAGTGGTCTGCCCAAGGACACACGGTCGACTTCTGCCAGGTTGACCTCCCCGGGTTCCACCCCACGATTGCTCTGCATGTGGCTCTTCACGACCCGGCCCGCGTTCTGCGTGAGGTCGAAGCCAAGCGGCGCATCCTGGCACGTCACGCCCGCGATCCCTGGCCGTGCCACGACTTGCGTGACCTTGCCTCGCCCTACACGGACCATCCTGACTTCCCTACCCGGGCGTGAGGCAGCGCAGCCGGCAGGCAGAGCGTCCGACGAGCCTGAACCGAGCCCCGCTTCCTGAAGATCACTCACGGGACAGCCCTTAGGCTGACCAGCCATGACAGGAATTGACGAGCTCTGGAACCGAAGCGGTCTCCGTCCGAAGCAAGCAGTTCGCTGTCGAGTGACCGGCCACCGCGGACGCTTCGGCGTCGAAGTCGACGTAGTCCACCCCGCCTCCGATACCCCGGCCTTCATCGACTTCGTAAACCTCACCAGCAGCCCAGAGCACCCCCTGCCCGAGGACTTCCCACCACTCGGGAGCACCCTCGACGCGGTTGCGCTCGACTTCATGCCCTATGGAGAGCTGCGACTGGTGGCACGCGACCGGTGACCATCACGAAATATCCGCCACAGCCGTTTCCAGGAATCGCCATCAGCCCGGCCCGAACAGCCAGACCGCCGCGGCCCAGACGGTGATGCCACGACCTTGGACGGCGTCCCATCCTGCGACCCGGACACCGGGCAAGCCCACGCCACGAAGGGCTTGCCCAGCCAGCCCCACGACCGGTCACCACGGCCGAGCGCGACCAATCCAGCACCCACGATCAGTCAAACAGCACCTCAGCCCCGCGACCGGTCCGCGCACCTCCCACCGCGCCGATGACCGGTCATCCGTCACCGACCCCCAGCAGCCCAGGGTCCCCTTGGGCTTGCCCGGACTCCGAGGGGGTTGCCCCGGGCTGTCAGGTCTGCCGCTACTTCAGCAGGGTGCGGAACTCTTCGAAATCGAGGACCCCGTCGTGGTTCACATCAGCCGCCATGGCCTTCTTGACCTCTTCAGCGAGGTGTCCCTGGGCACCCTCGGCCTTGAACCCCTCCGCCAGTTCGACGATGCTGATCTGCCCGTCGCCGTCCGTGTCGATCTCGGCGAACAGCGCCCTGAGCTCGGCCTCGTTCATGACATACCTCTCTCGCGTTCACAGGCCCGAAGGCCCACATGGCCCACCACCCTGTCACACCGTCAACTCACGCTGACAGCCGGGCGATGGTCCCGCCGCCGCACCCACGCGTCGTACGTCCCGCGGCGTTCGGCTGCCGCTCATGCACTGCGCGGCGTACCGGGCAAGCCGTGAGGACCCCTCCCACCTCCCCGACCCCCGAAGCGGAACCGGGGCCTCACCGCCCCCACCAGAGCCGTCAGACCGTGATGACGATCTTGCCCCGGGCAGCGCCCGCCATCAGCATCTCCAACGCCTGCGGGACCTGGTCGAGCGGGAAGGTCGCGGACACCGCGGGGCCGACCCGGCCCGCGTCGACGAGGGAGGCCAGTTCGTCCAGGTCCGCGCGGTTCTGGCGGCTGGCCAGCATCGTCAGCCGCTGCCGGGTGAAGGGCGAGCGCACGACCGCGTGGAACTGGCGGCCCATGCCCACCCAGTCGCCGCAGTCCTCGCCGCCCACGATGACGAGCGTGCCGCGCGGCGCCAGTACCCGGCGCAGCCGAGCGAGCGGAGTACCGCCCGCGATGTCCACCACCACGTCGTAGCCGACGCCACCGGCGGTGACGTCCTCGCGCGTGTAGTCGAGCACGCGGTCCGCGCCCAGCGAGCGCACCAGGTCCGCCTTGGTCGGCCCGCACACTCCGGTGACCTCGGCCCCGAAGGCCTTGGCCAGCTGCACGACGTACGTGCCCACACCGCCCGACGCCCCGGTGACCAGCACCCGCCGGCCGGCCCGGACCCGCCCGGCGCCGCGCAGCGCCTGGAGCGCGGTGAGGCCGGACACCGCGAGCGCGCCCGCCTCCGGGTACCCCAGCCGCTCGGGCTTGGGCGCCAGCCGGTCGGCGCGCGCCACCACGTACTCGGCGAACGCCCCGCGGGCGGTTCCGAACACCTCGTCGCCCACGGCGAACCCCGTCACCCCGGGGCCGAGCGCGGCCACCGTGCCCGCCACGTCCAGCCCGGTCAGCGGATTGCGGGGCCGTCTCAGCCCCAGGGCCGCGCGCACCGCGTAGGGGTAGCCGGCCATCAGGTGCCAGGTGCCCCGGTCGACGCCGGCCGCCCGGACCCGCAGGAGCACCTGCCCGGCACCGGGGGTCGGCCGTGCCACCTCCGCGAGGCGCAGCACCTCGGGAGTCCCGTACCCGGTCTGAACGACCGCCTTCATCGTCGAGCTGTCCATCTGCGTCATCCCGTCCTACTCGCCCGGCCCACTGCCGTACTTAGTACGACTTACTTAGTACGGTACCCTGGACCGTCCGGTCAACCCAGTACGGAGCAGAACGGAGACAGAGGTGCCCGAGCACGTACCCCTCAGCCGCGACCGCGTCCTTCGGGCCGCCGTGGACCTCGCCGACGAGGGAGGGGTCGCCGCCGTCACCATGAGGGCGGTGGCGGAGCGGCTCGGGGTGAAACCGATGTCCCTGTACCACCACGTGCCCCACAAAGAGGCGATCCTCGACGGCATCGTCGACGCCGTCTTCGCCGACATCGAGCTCCCCCTCGACGAACCGGACTGGCGCGCGGCCCTGCGCCACCGCGCGCACAGCGCCCGGACGGTCCTCGGACGGCACTCCTGGGCCATCGCACTCATGGAGTCGCGCGCCCACCCCGGCCCGGCCACCCTGCACCACCACGACGCCGTCCTGGGGATCCTCAGCCGCGCGGGCTTCCCCTACGCGCTCGCGGGGCACGCCTACTCGCTCCTGGACAGCTACGTGTACGGCTTCGCCCTGACCGAGGCGGCCCTGCCCTTCGCCCCGCAGGACGTGGAGATCGCCGTCGGCGACTTCCTCGCGGCCTTCCCGGTCGGGGCCTACCCGCACCTGGCCGAGTTCGCGGCCCACCATGTGCTCCAGCCCGGCTACGCGTACGGGTCGGAGTTCGAGTACGGCCTCGAACTGATCCTGGACACCCTCGCGGCCCGCCTCGCCGGGGCCACCGGGCCCTGAGCCGCACGCGGGCCCCACCGGCGCCCCGCCCCGTACGGCCGGGAACGTCCGTTGTCGTACCGCTCTGGCACCATGCAATGCATGCAGATCATTCCCTCTCACGGCGTTGACCTCGTGAAGGTCGGAGACCTTCGTTCGCAGGTCGAGGAGCGGGTCGGGCCGGCCATGCACGGGCCGGGCGGCGAGCGCGCCGTCTACGACACCGAGCCATGGCTCGTCGTCACGTACGGCGGGGACGAAACGGTGGGGGTGGTCGAGCTCAGCTACGCCAGCCGGACCGAGCTCGTCCCGGTCCACTTCGCCGGCGTGCAGCTGACCTGCCGGTTCCTCGACGACGTCGTAGCGGACCTGCACGCACTCGGATACACCAGCGAGCCGTCCGACATCGGCCACGAATTCCACGCCGGCTTCGCCGTGTGCTCCTCCCCGTCGCTGTCGGCGATCGACATCGACCCGACGGCAGACGAGGACGACGAGCGGCGCGTCGCCACGATGGTGTCCGTCGCACCGGCCTCCTACTTCTTCGGCGAGGACGAGGAGGCCGACGCCGAGGGCTAGGAGTTGTCGCCGAAGTGTCGCGCCCACATCAGGAGTGACGCGGGGGTGACGGGTGCTCGGCAGGCCCGTGCCGTCTTGTCGTACCCGGTGGCCCGGTTGCGGACCTGGCCGGGCCGCTCCGGGATGGTGTGCGTGATGCCCCGGCGCCGTAGCCAGACACGGATGGCCTTCGAGCTGTAGCCCTTGTCGCCGATGACGTGGTCGGGCCTCACCCGGTGCCGGCCCGGACCGATCCGGGGCACGAAGGCAAGCGGTCGGCCCGAGACGTCGCGAGCCAGGTGAATCTTGCTGGTCGGCCCGCCCCGGGACCGGCCGAGGGACGGGCTCAGGAGGCCCCTTTTCGGGCCCCGGCCGCATGCTGGTGGGCGCGGACGATGCTGGAGTCGACCGACACCGGCCTGTCGATGTCGCCTGCCGCGTCCGCCTTCGCCTGCGCGGCCCGGAGCATCCCCTCGGAGGTCCCGTCCGCCGCCCACCTGCGAAACGCGTGTAGTCCGCTCGGCATCGCTCCGCTGCCCGCTGCCGTTCGGACCCGTCTGCCGTCCGACAAACGCCCGCTGCCTTCCGTCGCCCACTGCAACCGGCTCCAGCGGCTCCGCCGACCCGCCCGCGTCCGCCGGTGGTGGTGGCGGCCTGCTCGGTGAGTCCTCGCCGGCGGGGAAGGGACGAAGGACACCCCGCCCGATCAGGTCGTCGTCCACGTCTTCGAGAACAAGGCCGCCTACCAGGGCGAGACGAGGGGCATGGGCACCGGCCGGGCCCGGCGCTGCGGCCCGCGGTCCCTGGCGATCACCGCCGACACCCCGGCCGCACCCTGAGCGGACAGTGCGCCGGGACCGTGCGGATCGCGGGACGCCGGGGCGGGCGGTCCGCCATGATGGCAGCAAGCCGGGGGGTAGCGTGGTGGGGAGAATCGGTCGGTTGGGCGCGCACGGCGGACGCGCCGGTGTGACGGTCCTGCTGGTGTGCGCGCTGGCCGTCGCCGTGCCCGACTGCTCCGGCGCCCGGGACGACGCGAAGGCGGGGTCACCGTCCGCGCAGGCCTCGGGCCCGCTGGAGGCACCCCCCGACGACGACGTGGACACCCGGCCGACCTCGGGCTCCTCGTACTCCTCTCCCGTCCCGCGGCCCGAACGGCCGCGGGACGCCGACCGCATGCCCAAGGAGGCCCTGCGCCTGGCCGGCACCGACCCGCGGGCGGCCACCTCGCTGGCGATCGAGGCGGCCGGACTCGGACACGGCCCCACCGTGGTGCAGGCCCTCGACCGCCTGACGCGGCCCTACCTCGCCCAGTACCTGACGGGGGAGCACGGCGACGGGGTCCGGAACAGGGGCCAGGCCTCGATCACCACCTGCGAGGGCGGTTCGGGAGGCGGGACGGTCTTCACCGCGGACTACGCGATCGACATCCCGGACGTCGGGCAGACGGCCCGCGTCGCGGTCCCGCACGGCCACAACTTCGAACCCAAGAAGGCCGAAGCCTTCCACCTGACGCTCGGCACCGGCAACGGCACCGGCCGCGACGACAAGAAGCAGATCGGTGACGTGTTCGCCCTGGAGGTGTTCCTCGTGGAGGACAACGGCAGCGTCTTCGAGGTCGGCCCCCTCACCGTGGCCTCGACCCCGGCCACGGCCGCCGACATCAAGAAGCTGCAGACCAAGGGCTACCCCCTGTCCGACCCGGTCGAGAACCTCCGCGCCGGCCTCCTCAAGACCGCCGACGCCGTATCCAAAGCCCGCCGATAGCCCGCCTTCCGCTGACCGCCGGCGTTCACCTCATGCGGACGGACCGGACACGCGGAGCAGTTCTTCGACGGCGGTGCGCACGGTCTCGTCCTCGAGGAACCCTCGCCAACCACAGGCCGGGCAGGCAGCGCGGATCGTTCATCCGGGCCGGCGACCACAGGGCGGCTTCGCCGACGGTCTCCCGGCCGCCCCGGTCGGGCGCCCGGGTGCTCCTCGACCGGGCCTCCTCGTTGTCGGGCGGGTCCAGCCCGGGCCTCGGCGGGTCACCGTCCGCGGTGCGCTCGAAGGGCCGGCCGAACGCCAGCACCAGCGGCTGCAGCCCGTCCGCCGATTCGTCCGCCGCCTCTCCCCCGGCACCACCGAAGACAGGGATCAAGCCCGCACCCGGTCGTCGGCGCTGTGGGCGTGCGGTCCCTTCAACGCGCGGGACCCGCGTAGAGCCGGACCAGGCCGTGCAGGTAGTCGGGGCCGAAGCCGAAGCCGGCGGTCTCGGGGACGAGGGAGCGCATTTCGCGGGTGGAGACGGCCAGGGTCTCCGCGGGCACGTCGTGGAAGGTCCAGTGTGCCGAGCGGCCCAGGGCCGCCTCCAGGGCCGTGACGATCCCGGCGGCCGGAACGCTCGTCCCCGAGGCGACGTTCACCGTCCGGCCGTCCACCCCTCGGGTGAGGAGCCGGTCCACCACCGTGGTGACGTGCCGTACGTCGATGAGGTCGCGGCGCGCCCCCCTGTGGACCGTGACGACACCCGCGCGGATCTGGCCGGCCAGCGAGGGCAGCAGCTGGCGGGGGTTCTGGCCGGGGCCGACGACGTGGCTGAGCCTGAGGGTCAGCCGCCGCGCGCCGGACTCCGCCACCAGACGCTCCATCGCCAGTTTGTGCCTGCCGTAGGGGGAGGAAGGGCGGGCCCGGGTGTCCTCGCGACCCTCGCCCTGCCTGCCGTAGAGACCGGTGGACGCGGAGGACAGGAAGACCAGGAGGCGGCCCCGCTCCCGGCAGCGCCGGGCGGTCTCGGACACCAGCGCCGCCTCGCGGCGGAAGCGTTCCGGCGAGCGTTCCGCGGTGTCCGAGACCCCGGCGGCCAAGATGGTGGCGGGCGCGCTGTGGGTGAGGCCGTGCCGTAGGTAGCGTGCGAGGAAGCCCCCGCCCACGATCTCCGTCGTCATGCCCGGGGCAGCCGTCGCTCCACCGCGTCGGCCGCGGCCCTTACGTTGCCGGCCCGCCCGATCTCCTCGCGTACGGCGCGCACCCGGCGGCGGACCCCTTCGTGGGCGTGCAGGCCCACGACCGTCCGGCGCAGGACATCGGCCGTGACCGACCTCAGCGGCAGTGTCACGCCCAGACCGAGCTCGCGCAGCCGCCGGGCGTTCGCGGCCTGTTCGGGAAGGCGCGGAACGACGATGGACGCCACCCCGTGGTGCAGGCTCTCCATCGTCGTGGCCATTCCCCCGTGGTGGACGACGAGCGAGGCACGGGCCAGCACGGCCCGCTGCGGGACCCAGGGGTGCACCTCGACGTTGGGGGGCAGCGGGCCGAGCTGCGCGGGGTCGGTGCGGTCGCCGACCGCCAGCACCAGGTGCCAGTCCAGGCCGGCGAACGCCTCGGCCGCCACGGCGTGGAACTCGGGGTGGGCGTGGTCGATGGATCCGAGGGTGACCAGGGCGAGCGGGACGTCCTCCCGGGGCGGGGTCCATCCGCCGGACGCGGGTTCCGCAGGGAGCGCCGGGCCGGCGAAGGTGTAGGCCTCCCCGTAGGTCTCGCCGTCCGGCTGGAAGGACCGGGGCACGAGCACGAGACCGCCGCGGAAAGCGGCATCGAGGTACTCGCGCACGTCGACGTCCAGGCCCTCCTCATGCAGGAACGCGGCCAGCTCGGTGAGGAACTCCCCCGCAGCCGGATTGGCGCCAGGGGTGTGCGGGTCGGCACGGGACCAGTGCCGGCGCGCGGCCAGCCAGGTCCACACCTGCATCGACGCGATGCCCCGCTTGCGGGCGAGCAGCGCCCCCGCGCCCGCCGGGTCCTCGGTGACCACGAGATCGGGCCAGGAACCGGCGAAGCGGTCCTCCAGCCGGGGCAGGGTGGCCCGTGCGTCCGCGAGGTACATCAGGGGCAGCCGGCGCGCGTCGACCGGCCAGTCGGCCGGGTCCGCGGGCAGCGACGAACGGAACGTCACGGCCTCGGCTCCGGCCTCCTCGACCATGGGCGCGAACCGCTCGGTGGTCGCGTAGCTGACTCGGACGCCGCGGCGCACCAGTTCGGCGACCGTGCCCAGGAGCGGGCTGATGTGGCTGTGGGTGGCGGCCGTGAAGAACGCCACGTGCGGGCGGGTGCCGAGCGGCGCGCCCGGGGGGCCGTCGTCAGGCAGCACCGGCATCGCTCACCGCCCCGGAGGCGCTCGTGGGCCCGGGGGGCGTGCCGGCGCGTCGGGCGCGGAGTTCCTCCAGACTGTGCAGGAGCGCGGGAAAGGGCTGCGGCTGGTTGCCGTCGCTGCGGCCGGTCGTCATGCTGAGCCCCTTGACGGGCGGCCCGAGCACCACGTTCTCGCGGTCGGCGAGCCGGGACCGGTGCTCGCGCATGGCAGCGCTCTCCCAGCCGCCGGGCGGCAGCGCGGCGGCCAGCGCGATGGGCGCCCGCGTGCACTGCAGGGCCATGGTCGCCGGTGTGTCCGCGAGGCCCTGGGCCAGCCGGGCTATGAAATGCATTCCGGCCGGATAAACGGCTATGGCGTCCGGCCAGCCCGCCAGTTCGACGTGCAGTTTCCGGACCTGGGGTTCGTCGGACCAGGAGTCCTCGAATACCTGCCGATTGGTGAGGACTGCGAGTCCTTCACGTGTGACGAAGCGCTGCGCGGACCGGGTGAGAACGATCCGCATTTCCACGCCTGGATAACTCACCTGGAACCAGTTCACCCACAGCGGCAGGAATGCCGCATTAGACGATCCGGTACCGACGAGGAGAAGTTTCTTGATCCCGATGGGGGGAACCTTCATCGAAGGCATTCCCCAGCTCTGTTCCATTGCCATCTCGTACTCCGATCTCATGGGGCCGCCCGGGAGGCCCAGGCCTCCCGGGAACCCGTCAGACCGACGATCAGCAGCCGCACCAGGAGCAGCAGCAGGCGCACAGGATGGCCTGCGCCTCCTTGTCGTCCTCCTCGACGAGGAGGTCGTCCTCGGTCAGCGCGTCCAGTTCGAGCAGGTCGTCGGCGAGCAGCTCGGCCACGGGCATGGTTCTCTCCTTGAATGTTGGTTCATTTACGCGGAAGCGAAATGAATGGGATGGCCGCCGTTGCAACCGGACAGCCGACGTCATCGTGTCCCACCGGCACCCGGGATTCTTCAGCTCGCCAACTGGTTTCTGGGCCACCCTCCGGGTATGAGCCGAGTACTCCGTCTCACACCCGGGTGCGAGACGGAAACTCATCTCAGTATTCTCCCGGTGATCGCGCCGCCCTCGCGCGCCGCTCTGGCCGTAATGTTTGCTACGGTGCGGTCCCGATTGCAGTTCTGTGGCTGGAAAACAGGTGATCCGATGTCCCATATCGCGTTCTTCAACATTCCCGGCACGGGCCATGTGAATCCGACGGCGGGAATCGTCGCGGAGCTCGTGGCGCGTGGCCATCGGGTCAGCTACGCGGTGACGGCGAGGCAGGGGGCCGAGGTCGAGAAGGCCGGGGCCACCCTCGTCCCGTACGAGACGGTGATGGGGAAGTACCGGTCGACGATGACCGACCTGGAGGACAACGACCGGTTCACCACCGGTGATTTCGTGCAGGTCCTGCGCGGGCTGGTGCAGGAGACCGAGGCGGTGTACCCGCAGGTGCGGCGGGCCTTCGAGGACGACCGCCCGGACGTGCTGGTCTACGACGGGCTGTCGGGATGGACGGGGCGGCTGCTCGCCGAGGAGTGGGGGATACCGGCCGTCCGCAGCATCCCCACGCTGGCGGCGAACGAACACTGGTCGCTGGGCACGGACGGGGAGTACGCGGAATTCGACGCGGGGCACGCGGGACTGAACGGGGTGTTCGGGGAGATCGCCACGATGCTGGCGTCACTCGGGGCCCAGTGCTCCGCCCAGGAGTTCTTCGGTGGGAGCGAGTCGGGGCCGGCCCTCGTGTACATCCCGCGGGCCTTCCAGTTCAAGGGCGAGACGTTCGGCGAGGACGTTCACTTCGTCGGGCCGTGCTGGTCGGAGCGGACCTTCGACGGCGAGTGGGCGCGACCGCGGACCGGCGGGACCCGACGGCCCCTGGTACTCGTCTCCCTCGGCACCATCCACAACGACAACACCGCCTTCTTCCAGACCTGCGTCGACGCCTTCACCGACGCCCCCTGGGACATCGTCATGGCCGTCGGCGACCAGATCACCCCCACCGACCTCACCGACGTCCCCGCCCACATCGACATCCGCCCCCACGTCCCCCAACTCCAGATCCTCCGCGAAGCCGACCTCTTCATCACCCACGCCGGCATGGGCAGCGTCATGGAAGCCCTCTCCTTCGCCGTCCCCATGATCGCCATCCCCCAGATGAGCGAACAACGCGCCAACGCCGACCGCCTCACCCAACTCGGCCTCGGCCGCCTCCTCCACCGCGACCACCTCACCCCCCAAACCCTCCGCGACACCGCCCACCACGTCCTCAACACCCCCTCCTACCGCCACCACACCCACACCATGCGCGACCACATCCACCACGCCGGAGGCGCACCCGCCGCAGCCGATGTCGTGGAGTCCCTGCTCGCGCCGGCCCCGAAGGACGCCCGATGACGGGGGAACGGGCGCACATCGCCTTCTTCGCGCTGCCGGGGCACGGGCACGTCAATCCGGCCCTCGGGGTCGTGGAGGAACTCACCGCGCGCGGACACCGGGTGACCTTCGCGACCACCGACCGCTTCGCGGCGGCCGTCACCGAGGCCGGCGCGACGCCGCTGCGCTACGAGTCCACCATGGACGGGCTGGCGCCCCGGGACTCCGCGGCGGACCGCGCCGACCGCTTCGGCAGCGACGACCTCGCCGTGGTCCTGCACGACCTGTTGCGCGAGACGCTCGCCCTGCTCTCCCCGCTGGACCGGGCCTTCGCCGCGGACCGTCCCGACCTGGTGGTCTACGACGATCCCTCGGGCTGGGCGGCCCGGCTGATCGCCGCGCGCCGCGGCATCCCGGCCGTGCCCTACCGGACCACGTTCGCCGCGAACAGCGAATGGTCACTCGCCGGCCACAGCACGGACGTCGACCCGTTCAGCCCCGCGATCGTGCGGGTGTTCCACGGCATCGCCAAGCTGGTGGAGCGGCTGAAGGTGCCCATCGGGCCGAAGGAGCTGATGACCGGGAGCGAGTCGGGCCCAGCGCTCGTCTTCGTACCGCGGGCGTTCCAGTTCGACGGCGAGACCTTCGGTGACGACGTGCACTTCGCCGGGCCCTGCCTCGCCCGCCGCGCCTTCGACGGCGAGTGGGCGCGACCGCGGACCGGCGGGACCCGACGGCCCCTGGTACTCGTCTCCCTCGGCACCATCCACAACGACAACACCGCCTTCTTCCAGACCTGCGTCGACGCCTTCACCGACGCCCCCTGGGACATCGTCATGGCCGTCGGCGACCAGATCACCCCCACCGACCTCACCGACGTCCCCGCCCACATCGACATCCGCCCCCACGTCCCCCAACTCCAGATCCTCCGCGAAGCCGACCTCTTCATCACCCACGCCGGCATGGGCAGCGTCATGGAAGCCCTCTCCTTCGCCGTCCCCATGATCGCCATCCCCCAGATGAGCGAACAACGCGCCAACGCCGACCGCCTCACCCAACTCGGCCTCGGCCGCCTCCTCCACCGCGACCACCTCACCCCCCAAACCCTCCGCGACACCACCCACCACGTCCTCAACACCCCCTCCTACCGCCACCACACCCACACCATGCGCGACCACATCCACCACGCCGGAGGCGCACCCGCCGCAGCCGACTTCCTCGAAGCGCGGCTGACGGACGCGCCCGCGCCGCGCACCGGGACGGTCCGGTGACGGGCGACGCGGGCGCGGCGGCCGCGATCGACACGCCGGCCTTCTTCGCGGACCAGCACGGGCACTACGCGCGGCTGCGCGGGCAGGCCGGCGCCCGGCGGGTCCGCAACCCGCAGGGGCTCGACTACTGGCTGGTCACCCGGCACGACGAGGCGAAGTCCGTCCTGCTGGACCCGCGGTTCTCCAAGGACCCGCGACGTGCGGCGGACGCGCTCCGCGCGGCCGGGTACGGGGTCTCCGGCGCGGGGAGCTTCTTCCTGCCGCTGGTGAACAGCGACCCGCCGGACCACACCCGGCTGCGCAGGCTCGTGTCCGGGGCGTTCACACCGGCTCGTGTCGCGGCGCTCCGTCCGGCGGTGGAACGGCTCACGCACGAGCTGCTGGACTCCGCCGCGGCAGGAGCCGCGGCCGGGGACAGGGGCGGGGCCAGGGACGGGGACAGGGGCGGGGCCAGGGCCGGGGACGGGGGCGGGGGCGGGAACGGGGCCGATGCCGAGGGGGTCGTCGACCTGATGTCCGCCGTCGCCTTCCCCCTCCCCGTGCTGGTGATCAGCGAGCTGATCGGCATCCCCCACGGGAACCGGGCCGCGCTGCTGAAGTGGGCGGCGTCCATGCTCACGGTCTCCGGTCCGGGCACCTCGCCCGCTACCGGGCCAGCGGAGCGTACCCGCAGGCTGCACCGGTGGTTCGCCTCCCTGGTGGCCGCCAGGCGCGCCCGGGTCCGGCCGGGGCTCGCCCCGCAGGAGCACTCCGACCTGCTCGGCGCCCTCATGGCCGCGGGCGACCAGGACGGCCGGCTCGACGACGGGGAACTCGTCGGCCTGCTGGTGCTCCTGCTGGTCGCGGGACACGAGACGACGACCGGGATGATCGGCAACGCGGTCGACGCCCTGCTCCGCCGGCCCGACCAGCTGGCGCTGCTGCGCCGCCGCCCGGAACTGCTGCCTTCGGCCGTGGACGAACTGCTGCGGTACGAGCCCTCGTTGGCCCGGACGACCCTGCGGGTGGCGACCGAGGACGTGGAGATCGGCGGGAGCGTCGTCCCGGCCGGCGCGATCGTCGGCGTCGCGCTGGCCGCCGCCAATCGGGACCCGGCGGTCTTCCCCGCGCCCGACGACCTCGACGTCACCCGGGACCGCGGTCCGCACCTGGCCTTCGGGCACGGCATCCACTACTGCCTGGGCGCTCCGCTGGCGCGGTTGCAGACCGAGACCGTCCTCGCCGCCCTGCTGGAACGCTGCCCGGAGCTGGCCCCGGCCGACCCGGACGGGCCGCAGTCCTGGCGTCCCGTCGGCGACATGCGGGGGCTGATGACGCTCCCGGTGTTGCTGGGCCCGACCCGCCCCGGGCCGGCCGGGTCCGGCTGACCTCCGCCGCCCGTCCTCGCCCGCCGGCCCCCTCCTCCGCTTCCGCCCTCGTCCCTCCACCAAGGGGAACACGTGCTCGAACCCCAGACCAGCTCCCGACCGGCCGGAACCGCCGTCGAAGTCCGCGGCCTGCGCAAGCAGTTCGGCACGACCGCCGCTCTGGACGGCGTCGACCTCACCGTGGCCCCCGGCACCGTCTGCGGGCTGCTCGGACCGAACGGTGCCGGCAAGACGACGCTCATCCGGATCCTGGCGACCCTCTCGCTCCCGGACGGCGGCCATGCCCGCGTGGCCGGGTACGACGTCGTGACCGGTGCCGCGCAGGTCCGCGGCCGCATCGCGCTGACCGGGCAGTACGCCTCGGTGGACGAACTGATCAGCGGCCGCGAGAACCTGGAGATGTTCGCCCGGCTGCACCGCATCCGCGGAGCGGCCGTACGACGGCGCGCCGAGGAGCTGCTGGAGCGGTTCGGCCTCCAGGAGGCCGGCCGCCGTCCCGTCCGCACGTACTCCGGCGGCATGCGCCGCCGGCTGGACCTGGCGGCCGGCCTGGTCGTACCCCCCTCGGTGTTCTTCCTCGACGAGCCGACGACCGGCCTCGACCCGCAGAGCCGCTACGGTCTCTGGGACAGCGTCCGCGAACTGGTCCGGGCCGGCACCACCGTGCTGCTCACCACCCAGTACCTCGACGAGGCCGACCACCTCGCCGACCGGATCGCCGTCCTCGGCGCTCCGGAGGGCACCGGCGGACGCGTGGTCGCCGAAGGCACCCCCGCGGCCCTCAAGTCCTCCCTCGGCCGGGAGTACCTGGACCTCACGGTCCGGCACCGCGACGGGCTGACGGCCGCGGCCGAGGCCCTGGCCCGTACCGGCGCCGGCACCGTCGAGGTCCGTGCCGAGCTGCGCCGGGTGACGCTCGCCACCGGGCCCGGTTCGGGGCCCGGAACCCAGGTGCTGGCCGGCGCCCTGCACGAACTGCGGTCCGCCGACGTGGAGGTGGAGGACCTCACGCTGCGCCGGCCCACTCTGGACGAGGTGTTCATCAGCCTGACGGCCGCGCCCGCCCGGACCCGGGAGGCGGCGTGACCACCGCGCCCGGCAGCGGAGCCCGCGGCGGAGCCGGGGCCGCCGCTCCCGCGCCCGCCGCGCCGGCCCGGGAGCCCCTGCCCGCACGGCTGCGGTGGGCCGCCGGCGACGCCGCGACGATCACCCGCCGCTACCTGCTCCACCTGCGCGGCGCCCCCGAGCGCGCCGTCATGGCGCTGGCCCTGCCCCTGGTCTTCACCCTGCTCTTCGTCTACGTCCTGGGCAGCGGCATGACCGTGCCGGACGGCGGTTCCTACGTGGACTTCCTCATCCCCGGGATGCTCGCCCAGATGACGGTCTTCGGGGTGGCCGCCAGCGCCTCCGCCGTCGCCGACGACAAGGACAAGGGGATCACCGACCGGTTCCACTCCCTGCCGATGAGCAGGATCGGGGTCCCGCTGGGGCAGTCCCTGGCCGAGATCGTCGGCGGCCTGCTCACCCTCCTGGTGATGGCGGGCTGCGGGCTGCTGGTCGGCTGGCGGCCCGAGGCGTCCGCGCCGCGGCTGGCGGCCGCGTTCGCGCTGCTGGTCCTCGCCCGGTACGCGTTCGGCTGGCTCGGCATGTGGCTGGGCCTCGTCCTGCCCTCGCGCTCCGCCACCGACCTCATCGGCATGCTGACCTTTCCGCTCACGATGGTCTCGAACGTCTTCGTGCCGACCGACGGCCTGCCGGCGGTTCTGCGCCCGATCGCCGAGTGGAACCCGGTGAGCGCCGTGGTCTCGGCGGTCCGGCAGCTCTTCGGCCACCCGGTCGCCGCAGGGGGCGGCGGCGGATGGCCGCAGGCCCACCCGGTGGCGGCCGCACTGGCCTGGTCGCTGCTGCTGCTCGTCGTCTTCGCCCCCCTCACCGTGTCGGCGTTCCGCACGCCGAAGCACTGATCACTGGAGTTCGTTCATGAAAGCCCTGGTACTGGCAGGGGGTTCGGGCACGCGGCTGCGTCCCATCACCCACACCTCCGCCAAACAGCTCGTCCCGATCGCCAACAAGCCGGTGCTGTTCTACGGCCTGGAGGCGATCGCCGACGCCGGCATCAAGGACGTGGGCATCGTGGTCGGCGAAACGGCCGCGGAGATCCGGGAGGCGGTCGGGGACGGCTCCGCCTTCGGTCTGGAGGTGACCTACATCGCCCAGCCGGAACCCCTCGGGCTCGCCCACGCCGTGCTGATCGCACGGGACTACCTCGGTGACGAGGACTTCCTGATGTACCTGGGCGACAACTTCATCGTCGGCGGCATCGCCCCGCTCGTCGACGAGTTCCGCGTGCACGCCCCCGACGCGCAGCTGATGCTGACCCGGGTGAAGAACCCGGGCGCCTACGGGGTCGCCACCCTGTCGGCCGACGGCCGGGTCGTCGCGCTGGCGGAGAAGCCGGAGCGGCCCGAGAGCGACCTCGCGGTGGTCGGCGCGTACCTGTTCACGCCCGTCGTGCACGAGGCGGTCCGCGCCATCGCTCCCTCGGACCGCGGCGAACTGGAGATCACCGACGCCCTCCAGTGGCTGCTCGACCGGGGCAGGGACGTACGGCCGACCGTGGTCACCGGGTACTGGAAGGACACCGGCAACGTCGAGGACATGCTGGAGGCCAACCGGTGCGTGCTGGAGATCCTGGAGCCGGCCGTGGAGGGGACCGTCAGCGCCGACAGCCAGCTCATAGGCCGGGTCAGGGTGTGCGCCGGGGCCGAGGTCCGCGGATCCCGCATCGTGGGCCCCGCCCTGATCGGCCCGGGCTCGGTGGTGACCGACTCCTACGTGGGCCCCTCCACCTCGATCGCCGAGCACTGCCGGATCACCGACAGCGAGATCGAGTTCTCCATCGTCCTGGGGCACTCCTCGATCACCGGGGTCCGCCGTGTCGACGCCTCGCTGATCGGCTGCCACGTGGAGGTCGCCCCCGCCCCCCGCGTCCCCTCGTCGCACCGGTTCGTCCTGGGCGACCACAGCAAGATCCGGATCTCGTCATGACGTTCACCCGCTATCTCGTGACCGGCGCCGCCGGATTCATCGGCTCGCACTTCGTGCAGGACCTGCTGGGGCCCGGCTCCTCGCCGGACGTCCGGGTCACCGTCCTCGACGCCCTCAGCTACGCCGGTGACACCGCGAACCTCGCCCCGCTGGCCGGGGACCCCCGCCTGCGCTTCGTGCACGGCGACATCACCGACGGGCCGCTGGTGCGCTCGCTGACGGAACCCGGCTGCGCGGTGGTCAATTTCGCGGCCGAGAGCCACGTGGACCGGTCCATCGCCGACGCGGGCGCTTTCGTCCGCACCAACGTCACGGGAACGCACGTCCTGCTGGACGCCGCGCTCGCCGCCGGGGCCGGCTGCTTCCTGCAGGTGTCCACGGACGAGGTGTACGGGTCCATCGACGACGGTTCGTGGACCGAGGACGCGCCTCTCGCCCCCAACTCCCCCTACGCCGCTTCCAAGGCCGCCGCCGACCTGCTGGCGCTCTCGTACGCCCGGACCCACGGACTCGACGTGCGGATCACCCGGTGCAGCAACAACTACGGCCCCCGCCAGCATCCGGAGAAGCTGATCCCGCGCTTCGTGACCGCCCTGCTGGCGGGCGGCACCGTGCCGCTGTACGGCGACGGCGGAAACGTGCGCGACTGGCTGCACGTCTCCGACCACTGCCGCGCCCTGCGCCTGGTGCTGGAACACGGACGGGCCGGCGAGGTGTACAACGTCGGCGGCGGCACCCAGCTCAGCAACCGGGAAGTGACCGCCCTGCTCCTCGACGCCTGCGGCGCCGACTGGAGCTCCGTACGCCACGTCGCGGACCGCAAGGGCCACGACCGGCGCTACTGCGTGGACGACGGGAAGCTGCGCGGGCTCGGCTACCGGCCCCTTGCCGGGTTCGAGCAGGGACTCGCGCGGACCGTCCGCTGGTACGCGGACGCCGCGGCGGCGCGGTGACGGCCCCGTACGGGAACCCGCTCCCGCCGCTCCCCTCCTCCTGACACCGAAGCCGGGCCGCACCCACGCGGTCCGCAGCCCCCGAAGGAACCACCGCGTGCGCGTCCTGATCGCCGTCTTTCCCACTGCCGCCCACACCCTGCCCGTCGTCCCCCTCGCCTGGGCGCTGCGCAACGCCGGTCACGAGGTCCGCGTCGCGACCCATCCCGGCCTGGCGGGATCCGTGACGGGGGCGGGGCTGGCGGCCGTACCCGTGGGCGGCGCGGTGGAAGCCGCCGAGCTGACGGACTTCGAGCGCAATCCCGGTCTGCGGGGCCATCCCGGGGGCGGTCTGGCCGTCGCCTCCGCGGACTGCCCCGACTGGGGGGCGAAGTGGTTCCGGACGACCCGCGTGTTCGCTGGCATGCGGCCCCTGCTGGAGGAGCTCACGGGGGTCGTCGTCCGCTGGCGCCCCGACCTGGTGCTGTGGGACCCGTTCTGCCTGCCGGCCGCGGTGGCCGCGCGGCTGGGCGGCGCCGCGCACGCCCGGCTGCTGTGGGGCCGGGACAACATCGCCTGGCTGCGCGCGCGTTCCCGGCGGTACCTGCGGGCGGCGGGGGACGGGGGCTGGCACGATCCGCTGGAGGAGGTCATGCAGCAGCTCCTCGAACCGTACGGGCTGCCGTACGAGGAGGAACTGCTCCTCGGCCAGTGGACCGTGGATCCGCTGCCGCCCGGGGTGCGGCTGCCGGTACCGGACGTGCGGTACGAGAGCATGCGCCCGTCCTCGTACGGCACGGGCGGGTCCGTGCCCGACTGGCTGCACTCCCGGCCCACGCGCCCGCGCGTATGCCTCCTGCGGGAGCCCGACCCGTGGGGGCCGCCGTCCGGTCCGGACGGCGGGGAGGCGCTGACGGAGCTCACGGACCGGCTCGCGGCGTTCGACGGCCTCGACGTGGAGGTGGTCGCCGCCGGTTTCGGCCCCGCGGCCCGCGGGCTGGACCTGCCCGGCCGGCCCCGTCTGGTGGACGGCATGCCGCTGGACCAGCTGCTGCCGGGGTGCGCCGCGGTCGTCCACCGGGGAGGTGCCGCGGCGTTCTGCGCGGCCGCCGCCAAGGGCGTCCCCCAGCTGGTGGCCCCGAGCGCGTTCTGGGACGAGGAGGCGACGGCCGGCTACCTGGCGCGCCGCGGCGCCGGCCTCGTCCTCGACCGCGGCCGGCCCGAAGCCCTGCGCACGGCCCTGTCGGAGCTGCTGGACGACGGCGGGTACCGGGCCCGGGCCGGGTACCTGCGCCAGGAGGTCGAAGCGCTGCCCGGGCCCGCCGAGATCGTTCCGGTGCTGGAGCGGCTGACCGGTCTTCACCAGCGGATCTGAGATCGCGGCCCCCACTCCAGTCGGAGCCCGGACCCCGCCGCGTGTCCGTGACGGAGACGGCAAAGCAGTCCCGGGACGGACGCCAGGACGGGGGCGTCACTGACACGATCGAGCCGACGATTCAGACGCGGGCACACCTTTCACGACCAGCGGAGCCCTTCACCATGAACACCACCATCACGGACATACGTCCGAGGATGAGAACCGGGATCTTCTTCACGCCGACCGCAGAAGGCGACGGCGTCCTCCTGGCCAACGGCAGCGAGATAGTGACCTTCCACGGCGCGTCCACGTACGCCTGGCTGGAGAAGCTCTCACCCCACCTCGACGGACGGCACAGCGTGTCGGACCTGACGGCCAGTCTGCCGCCCGGTCCCCGCCGGATGGTGGAGAAGCTGGTGGGCGCCCTGTACGAGGCCGGCCTGGTCCGTGACGTGAGCCAGGACGAGCCGCACTCCCTGACTCCCCAGGAGCTGGAGCGGTACGCGTCCGAGATCGCGTTCATCGAGGCCTTCCGGACCTCCCCCGGCCTGCGCTTCCAGCGGTACCGGCGGACCCCGGCCGTGCTCATCGGCTCCGGCGCGGTCTTCACGGCCGCCGCGGAGGCGGCCCTGCTGACCGGGATCGGCCGGCTCTCCGTCCGGCCCACGGCCGTGCCGGAGACCGGCGTGGCGGAACACCCCGACGGGGCGGCCGGGCCGCACCGCGACACCGCCCCGCTGGACGCGTCCGACCCGGCGGACCTGCGGGCAGCGGTCGAGGGGGCCGAGCTGGTCCTGTACGCGGCCGACCGGGCCGACCCCGACGTGCTGCGCTCGCTCGACCGGCTCTGCGCCGGGCTCGGGCGGACCTTCGTCGCGGTCACCGTGGACGCAGACGAGGCCTGGATCGGCCCGGTGTGCTCCCCGGACCGGGCCGCGGCCCGGTGGGAGAGCCTGTGGCTGCGTCTGGGCACCGGCGCGGACGCCGTGCCGGGAGGGACCGGCTTCCTCACCGGCCCCGTGCCCGGCATCCTCGCCAACCACCTCGTCTTCCGGGCCTTCGAGCACCTGACCGGCGTCGCCGAGGCTCCGGAGGGGCCGGGCGGCAGCGCCGTACGGCTCGACCTGGAGACCCTCCAGACCTCGGTGCACACGATCGCACCGCACCCGTCGGCCGACCGGACCTCGGACACCGGCGGGCACCGCCCCGCCCCGGAAGCGGCGGCGGTGGAAGCCGCCGAACTCGCCGAGCGGGTCGCGCCGCTGACGGACGAACGGCTCGGCGTTCTCGGCCCGGTATCGGAAGGGCACTTCGAGCAGTTCCCGCTGCGGGTGGTCCGGGTAGCGGTCAACGACCCCCATGAGCCGGGTGCGCCGACGGCCGTCTGCGGTGCCGGCCCGGACTTCGCCCACGCCCAGGACGCCGCGCTGCGCCTCGGCCTCGCCTCGTACGCCGTACGCGGCGGTGCGGCCGGGACCGGGACGGGTACCGCGACCGGGATCTCGCTGGCCGACGGTGCCGCCGTCCCGGTCCCGGTGGACGAGGTGTTCGAGCCCTCCCCCGGCCCGTCCGCCGTCCTCCCGGTCGGCACGGCCGGCGCGGCCGGCTGGAACGAGGCCGTCGAGCAGGGTCTGCTCGCCCACGTCCTGAGCCTCACCCCGGCCGAGCCGCCCGCGGGCACGACGGGCCTGCTGCCGTTCGAGGAGCTCGAACTGTCCGCGGCCGCAGGACGGTTCCTCGACCTGCTGCGCGCGTCGGGCGAGGAGGTCGCGGCCCGGACGGTGCCGGCACCGGCGGGAGTGCACGTCATCGCCTTCCGGCTGGGCACCGGCGGGACCGGTCCCGCCGAGCGCGGCGCCGGATTCACCGAGGCCGAGGCCGTCGAGGCGGGGCTGGGCCGGCTCCTCCTGGCCTGGCAGTCCCGGGCGTCGGGGCAGGCCGAGTACTCCCCCTCCACGACGGTGTCGCTGCGCACCTCGTTCGGGCCCGGCACGGCGGCGGGCGGGGACCCCGGCACACGCGGCCGCGAGCCGCGCCACGGCGCGCTGGTCGCCGCCCTGCGCACGCTCGGGCACGCGGCGGTGGCGGTCCCCCTCGACCACGACCCGGCCCTCCGTGCCGTCCTCCCCCACCTCGTCCGGGTGGTGCTGCGCGATGTCTGATCCGATGAACCGTGTCCCGGCCGCCGGGCCCGTCGTGGCCGTGGTCGGCGACGGCGGTCTGCTGGACCGGGCCGTCGCCGCGGTCGCCGCACGCCGCTTCCGCGTGGTGCGGCCGCGGGCCGGTGCCGTCGCGGAGGACCTCCGTTCGTGCGCCGCCGTCCTCGTGACGGGCGACACGCCGGGCACCGACCACCATGACGAGGTGCGCGAGGGCGCGGAGGCCGCCGGCGTTCCGTGGATCCCGGTCGTCACGGACCCGGACGCCATCCACGTGGGTCCGGCGGCCCGGAGCACCGCGGACGCCTGCCCGGCCTGCGCGCGATGGCGGCGCCGGCTCGCCCGGGACCAAGCCCAGCACCACGAGACGATGCGCGCCCGCCACGGCGCCGCTCTCGCCGCGACGCCGTCGCGGCTGCGCACCCGCGGCGCCGCGGCCGTGGCCGCGGAACTGGCCCTCTCCCTCGTGGAGTCCGCCCTGTCCGGCGGGCCGCAGGGCCGTGACGCCGGCGGCGCCGACGGCACCGGGATCCGCCGCCCGTCGGACGTCTTCCTCCGCGTCGACCTGGCCTCGCTCGCCGTCAGCACCCACCGCTATCTGCCGTACTCCTTGTGCGAGGTGTGCGGGGGTCTGCCGGAGGACGCCCCGGGACCGGCCCGGGTGGTGCCGGCCTCCCGGCCCAAGCCGGCCCCCGACGTGTTCCGCGTGCAGAACGTGGTGGCGCGCGAGCGGGAGCTGTACGACCTGTACGTCGACGCGGCCGCCGGCGTGGTCCCCTCGATCGACGACGAGCGGGGCGGTCCGCTGCCGCGTGCCGTCGCGCCGCTGAGCTCCCTGCGCGGCAACAGCTCCCAGCACGGCTGGGGGCGTACGAACGACTACCGGACGTCCAGGATCACGGCGGTGCTGGAGGCCCTGGAGCGGTTCGGCGGCGAACAGCCGCGGGGCCGGCGCACGGTGGTCACGGCGAGCCGCCGAGAGCTGGGCGGGCGGGCCGTCGACCCGCGGACGTTCGGGCTGTACCCGGACGAACGCCACGACCTGCCGGGCTTCCCGTACGCCCGCTACGACGAGGACCTGGTGATGCCCTGGGTGTGGGGGTACTCCTTCGGCCGCGGCGAGCCGGTCCTGGTGCCGGAACGGTACGCCTACTACGCCGCGCACAGCCACGAAGAGCCCCGGTTCGTCTACGAGATCTCCAACGGCTGCGCCATGGGCGGCTGTCTGGAGGAGGCGATCCTGTGCGGGCTGCTGGAAGTGGCGGAACGGGACGCGTTCCTGATGACGTGGTACGGGCGGATGCCGATCCCGCGGATCGACCCGGCCAGTGCCCGGGACCGCGCCGTCCCGATGATGATCGAGCACCTGCGCCACCGGACGGGGTACGACATCCGGCTGTACTCGGCCACGCTGGAGCAGGGGGTGCCGTGTTTCTGGGCGGTGGGCGTCGACACAGCCGCCGATCCGGGCAGGCCCAGGGTGCTGTGCGCGGGCGGCTCGGCGCTGCTGCCGGAGAAGGCCGTCGTCAACGTCCTGCACGAGATGGGACACCTGCTGGAGCACGCGAAGCTCTACGACGCGGCCGAGCGCGAGCGCGCGGCCCAGATGGTCGCGGATCCGTCCCTGGTGAAGGTGATGGGAGACCATTCGGTGCTCTACAGCCACGAGGACGCCTTCGACCGGTTCGACTTCCTGTTGTCGGACCGCCCGGCGCGGCCGTTCTCCGATTTCGACGAGCAGTGGCGGTGGCCGGTCCACACGGACCTGCGGTCCGACCTGGAGGAGATGCTCGGCCGCTACCTGGACCGGGGCATGGACGTGCTGGTCGTGGACCAGACGACGCCCGAGCACCGGGCGGGCGGTTTCGCCTGCGTCAAGGTGATGGTGCCGGGCACCCTGCCGATGACGTTCGGGCACCGCAACCGGCGCGTGGACGGCCTGCCCCGGCTCCTGACCGTGCCGTACGAACTGGGCTACCGCGACCGGGTGCTGACGCCCGGGGACATCAACCCCCACCCCCACCCCTTCCCCTAGGACGCCGCGCATGACCGCCATCGCAGGACCGGCGGGGACCACCGAGCCGTCGCCCGGCGCACGGTACTGGCACCGGTCCCTCCACGAATACGCCGACATGACCGCCCGCGCTCCGGGCGGGCGGGAGGGCAGTTCCGCCGAGCCGGCCAGGTTCACCCGCTTCGGCGGGCCGGCGCGGCATCCGCTGCCGGCTCCCGCCCGCACGCTCGGGCCCCTGGCCTCGGCGTTCGGCCCGGCGCACCTCCGGGCCGCCGGGCCCGTCCCGGCCGGCGCGGCGGACCTGGCGTCCGTCTCCGCCCTGCTGCACTACTCGTCCGGGGTGCTGCGGACCGAGTTCGGGCCGACGGCACGCTGGCCGTACCACCGGCCCGCCCCGTCCGCCCGCTGCTTCGCCCCCGTCGAGGTGTACTACTGGACCCCCGGGGACGACGGTCTGCCCGCCGGCGTCCACGCGTACGACCCCGCGCACCACGCGCTGGTGCCGCTCAATCCGGGGGATCACCGCGCCCTGCTGGGCGAGGCGCTCGGGGCGGACCTCGACGGCGCGGTGGGGGTGCTGATCCTGTCGACGGTGTTCTGGCGCACGGCCTTCCGCTACGGCGGCTACGCGTACCGGCTGTGCGCCCAGGAGACCGGGCTGGTGGCCGGGAGCGCCATGATGGCGGCGGGCGCCCTCGGGCTGCGCGCCCACCTGCACCACCAGTTCCTCGACGGGGTGCTGGAGCGGCTCGTGGGCGCACCGCGCCCGCAGGAGAGCATCGCCGCGGTCCTGCCGCTGTACCCGCGGCGGGAGGGGGCTCCGCGCCCGCTGCGGCGGCTCGCCGCCGCGCACACCGAGCGGGCGGTGGCCGCGCGCGTCCCGGCGCCGGCCCGCCGGCCCGCTCCGGCGGCCGACTCCCTGGGTTCGCTGGAGGCGCTGACCGGGATGGACGCGGCGGCACGGCTCTCCGCCACCGCGGGATTCTCCCGGCTGCCAGCGGGTCAGGAGGGCGGGCCCCGGCGGGAGTTCCCGTACAGCGGCGGCGCCGAACTCGGCGACTGCCTGCGGCGCCGCAGCTCGGGCAGTCCCGCGTTCCACCCCGTGCCCCGCCCGGTCCCCCTGGACTCGGTGCTCCGCGTGCTGGGGCCCGTGCTCGACCCCTGGGTCTCCGACGCCGTCCCGGACGGCGCCGCGCCGCCCGTCACCGCCCATCTGTGGGCGGTCAACGTGGACGGCCTCGACGGCGGGGTGTACCGGTGGGGGCCCGGCGGGCTCGACCGGACCGGGCCCGGCGCCGCCGCGCTGGCGGCGATGGAGGCGGCGAACGTGAACTACCGGGCGGTGGGGGGCGTGGTGTTCCTCTCCGGGCCGCGCGCGGCCGCCCAGGAGGTCTTCGGCGACCGGAGCTTCCGGGTCCTGCACCAGGAGGCGGGGGTGGCGGCGCAGCGCGTCTGCGTGCTGGGCGCCGCCGAGGGCCTCGCCGCCAGGATCCACAACGGCTACGCGGCGGAGCCCCTGGCGCGGGCCCTGCGGCTGCGGCCGGGCCACGAACCGCTGTTCCAGATCGCCCTCGGAGTGCCCGGGCCCGACGAACGCTATCTGATGCCGGTGCCGACGTCGTCGGTCCCGGCCCGTGTGGAGGCGGCATGACCGTGTACGACCTGTCCCCCGGGGCAGCGGCCCTTGCCTACCTGGATTCGGGGCACCGGCCGCCGGATGCCTTGCCCGCGGCCGATCCGGCGCGGCTCCCGCCGGTCTACAAGAGGTATCCGTCGGCGGACCGCTTCCCCCTCCCGGACGGCCGGTCCCCGGGCGACGGCGCTTCGGCTCGCCTGTCCCGGCTGCTGCGGCTCACCAACGGGCTCACGAGGATGCGCTGGATGAGCGGCCTCATGCCGCTCGGCCTGGGCAGTGCGGGCGGGGCCCGGGGCCGGCAGGTCCTGCTGTCCCCCGGCCGTACGGCGGCGGCGTCGGGCTCCCGCTACCCGGTGGAGGTGTACGTCGCCCGGGCCGGTGCGGAGGGCCTGCCGGCCGGGCTGTTCCACTACGACCCGGTGCACCACCGGCTGGAGTGCCTGCGGGACGGCGACGGCCGGGCCGGGCTGCTGGCCGCCCTGCACACGCCCCCGGACCGGGAGCCCGAGGCGGTGCTGCTGCTGAGCAGCGCGCTGTGGCGGAACTCGGCGAAGTACGGGGCGTTCGGCTACCGGCTGCAGAGCCTGGACGTCGGCGCGGTGGTGGCGCAGGCCGTGGCGGCAGCCGGGCCGTGCGGGCTGGCGGCGCGGGTGCACCTGGACTTCGACGACGAGGCCCTGGACCGGATCCTCGGGCTCGACCCGTTCGCCGAGGGCGTCTTCGCCGTGGTCACCCTGTGGCGCAAGGACGCTCCGCCGGCCGCGGCGCTGCGGGAGCCGGCCGCGTGGACGGGGCCCGTCCCCCGGGCGGAGCCCGAGCTGCCCGCCGTCACCGGGATCGCCTCGATGGCGGAGGCGGCCGCCCTGCACGCGGCCGTACGGGCTGCCGGGCCGGCTCGCGGGCGCCCGCTCGCGCCCTGGGGGCCGCCGGCGGGCTCGCCGTCGCACGCGCTGCCGCCGGCGGGGCTGGACCTGGCCGACGGCTTCGCCGGCCGTCGGACCGTGTACGGCTACCGGCCCGGCCCCGTGCCGGAGGTGTCCCTGTCCGCCCTGCTGTCCGCGGCCGCCGCCGCACTGCCCGTCGGCGGGCCCGGTGCCGGAGGGGTCCCTCCGGTGCTCCTGGCCGGAGTCGTGCAGCGGGTTCCCGGGGTGGAGACGGGTGCCCACGTGTACGACCCCGCCGGCCACGCGCTGCTCCGTACCCGCGGGGCCGAGGCCGTCCCGGCGGTGATCGGCGCGGCCAAGAGCCCCATGCTGGCGGACGAATGCCGGTCCGCCACGGCGACGCTGGCGGCCTGCGGGCCGCTGCGGGCGGGTGTCGAGCGCCACGGCGACCGCTGGTACCGGTCCCAGAACATCGCGGCCGGCGCGCTCGCCCAGCGGATCGCCCTGGCCGCGGCGGCGGTGGGACTGGAGAGCCACGTGCACTGCGACTTCGCCCCGGGCCCGGCCGGCTCCGCCCTGGGGCTCGGCCCCGGCGGGATGGAACCGCTGGTGGTGGTGACCGTGGGCCCCGGCGCCCCGGAGCGTACGGATCCGCAGCAGCCGCTCTGAGCCCCCGCGCGGGACCGGCGGGTCCCGCCCCGACCCCGTCCGCCGCACCGGACCCCACACGTACCACCCCGACCGGAGGAAGCACCGAACCGATGGATCTCTACGACGTCGTGGTCGTCGGCGCCCGCAGCGCGGGTGCCTCGACCGCCATGCTGTTCGCCCGGGCCGGATACCGGGTCCTGCTGCTGGACCGGGCCCGGTTCCCCAGCGACACGCTGTCCACGCAGCACATACACCGGCCGGGGCTGCGGCTGCTGAACCGGTGGGGGCTGCTCGGCCGGCTCGCGGACACCGGTTGTCCGCCGGTCCGCCGGATCTCCTACTCCCTGGGGGACCTCCGGCTGGAGGGTCCGGTACCGGTCGAGGAGGGGATCGACGCCGTGTACGCGCCGCGGCGGTTCGTCCTCGACAGCCTCGTGATCGAAGCGGCGGTCGAGTCCGGGGCGGAGTTCCGCGAGGGCTGCACCGTGACGGGCGTCCTGACCGAGGGGGGCCGGGTGACCGGGGTGCGGTGGCGGACGGCCGCGGGCGCCACGGGCGGGGTGCGGGCCGGGCTGGTGGTGGGGGCGGACGGCATGCGCTCGCCCCTGGCCGGGCACGTCGGCGCCGGGCTGGAGCGCGAGGACGCGCCGAAGACGTGTGTGTACTACGGGTACTGGGAGGGTCTGCCCGCGCAGTTCGAGGTGTACGAGCGGACGGGCCGGCTGATCGGGGTCGTCGGGACGCACGACGGACTCACCCTGGTTGCCGCGTACTTCCCGCAGGAGGAGTTCCCCGGGGTCCGCCGGGATCCCGAAGGGGCGTACCTGGAGGCGCTCCGTACCACGGCACCGGAGCTGGCCGCACGGGCCGGTTCCGCACGCCGGGTGGAGCGGCTGCGCGGCACGGGCAGCCAGCTCAACTTCTTCCGCAGGCCCGCGGGGCCCGGTTGGGTCCTGGTCGGGGACGCCGCCTGCCACAAGGACTCGATCACCGGCACCGGCATCAGCGACGCCTTCGAGCAGGCCGCGCTCCTGGTCGAGTCGGTCGGGGAGGGTCTGCACGACGAGCGTGCCGCGGCCGCCGCGCTGGACCGCTACGCCGCCGGGCACCGGCGGCTGATGGAGCCCCGGTACCGGACGGCGCTGGACACGGCGCGGCTGGAAGTGACCCCGGAGCGGGAGGAGTTCACCCGGTGGATCGCCGGTGATCCGGCGTCCGCCGGGGCCTTCCTGTCGGTGGCGGTGAGCCACATCGATCCGGCGCTGCTGGTCCCGTCCGCCGGCTGAGCGGGTCGTGGCTCCCCGGTGCGCCGGGCGCCGGGGAGCCACGACCCGCGGTCAGGCCGCGGAGGGTCTGACAAGCCCGGTCTCGTAGGCCAGGATCACCGCCTGGGTGCGGTCGCGCAGGTTGAGCTTCTGGCACAGGTGGTAGAGGTGCGATTTCACCGTCGCCTCGCTGAGCGACAGCATCTTGGCGATCACCAGGTTCGAGTGCCCGTTGGCGACGAGCACGAGGACGTCCCGCTCGCGGCTGGTGAGCAGCGAGAGCTGTGAGGAGCCGGGAGGCGCCATCGCCGGCGACCGGTGGAGCAGCAGCCTGATCAGCTGTACCGCCGAGGGGGACCGCAGCACCATGGCGCCGGCCGCGATGTCGCGGATGGCGGCCGGGAGCGACCGCGGGTCGCAGTTGCCCGGCAGGAGCCCGCGGACCCCGCCCCGCATGGCGCTCAGCAGTTCCTCGTCGTCGGTCCCGGAGTTGAGCATGAGGACGCCCGGCCCGTTGTTCCAGCCGGTTCGTCTCAGCACCTTCGCGACGGCCGTGCCGTCCATGGTCTCCGGGTCATGGCTGACCAGGGCGACGTGCGGGCGCAGGCTGTGCACCGCCTCCTCCACGTCCCGGGTGTGCAGCGCTTCTCCCACCACCGCGATGTCCGGTTCCCGCTCCAGGACGCTGGCGAGGCCCGCCCGCGTCAGATGGTGCGGATCGCAAAGGAGCACGCGGATACAGTCTGCCTCGGTTTCGTTGCGCACGATGTGCCTTACCCCCATGAATGCATGCGCGTCCCGTGCAGTTCACACGGAAAACGGTAGCCCAAACTGGTCTGGACCACTGTTGAAGGCTACCGCTCGGACCACTCAAGATCCACTAAACAAACCATTGACCCCGGGTCGAGGGATCGAGTATGGAGGCGCACCCCTCCGCCCCCGCTCAACCCACAGTCGGGGAAGCAGGACTGGCCTGAGGACGGACGACACTCCCGGACCGCCGGTGCGAAGGTGTTGCCCTCGGCCAGAACAGGGGGTACACGTGCAAACGCCGCCGGAGCTCGCTCCACTGCTCGACTTCAGCCCCTACCGGCTGCTCACGGAACCCGACGCCGTCCACCGCCGGATGCGTGCCGAACCACCGGTGCGCTTCGTACGGGAGGAGACCGGGTTCTCGTACTGGCTGGTCTCCGGATACGCGGAGGCCCGCGAGGCCTTCGCCGCACCGGGGCTGTCGAACGACCCGCGGCGGCTGGGACATGCGGCGGCGGCCGCCGCGTACTCCCCCATGGCCAACAACGACCCACCGGACCACACCCGGCTGCGCCGCCTCGTCTCGCACGGGTTCACCCGGCGCCGGGTGGCCGCGCTCGCCCCCACCGCCGAGCGGGTGGTCGGCGAACTCCTCGACGCCGTGGCTCCCACGGGCCGCGCCGACGTCATCGCGGACCTCGCCTTCCCCTTGCCGGTGCTCGTCATCTGCGAGCTGCTCGGCGTGCCCACAGGGGACCGGGCGGCCTTCCGCGCCTGGGCGGACCACACCCTGTCCACCACCGCGGGCCCCCGCAGCCGCGAGGAGCGCTCCCGGCGGCTGCACCGCTACTTCACCCGGCTGGTCGCGGCGAAGCGCGGCGCCGTACGGGCCTCGGCGTCACCCGACGAGCAGCCCGACCTGCTCAGCGCCCTCGTCGTCGCGCAGGAGCAGGACAACAGCCTGACCGACGAGGAGCTCGTGGGCCTGGCCGTGCTGCTCCTGGTGGCCGGCCACGAGACCACGACCAACCTGATCGGCAACGGCCTGCTGACCCTGCTCCGCCACCCCGGGCAGTTGCGACGGCTCAGGGACGAGCCGTCGCTGCTGCCCGCCGCGGTGGAGGAGCTGCTGCGGTACGAGGGCTCGGCCGGCCAGTCCTCCCTGCGCGTGGCGATCGAGGACACCGTCGTCGGCGGCACCCTGATCCCGCGCGGATCCGTCGTCAACATCGGTCTGTCCCTGGCCAATCGGGACCCGCTCGTCTTCTCCGGCTCCGACGGCCTGGACATCGGGCGGGAACCCAACCCCCACCTGGCGTTCGGCCACGGCATCCACTTCTGCCTGGGCGCACCCCTGGCACGGATGCTCGCGGCCACCGCCTTCGCAGGCCTGCTCGGCCGGCTGCCGGACATCGCCCTGCGGGTGGCCCCGGAGGAGCTGCGGTGGCGGCAGATCAGCATCCTGTGCGGACTCACCGCACTTCCCATTTCCTTTGACCCAGAACACCGTGAAACGAGTAGTTCGTGACGATCAGCGATCCGATGGCGGCGGCCAACCTGTACCGCCTCGCCTTCGGTTTCATCCCCGCACAGATGATTCACGTCGCCGCCCGGCTGGGCCTGCCCGACGCCCTCGCCGAAGAGGACCTCCCGCCCGCCGAACTGGCCCGCAGGACCGGCGCGCACGCGCCCTCCCTGCGCCGCCTGCTGCGCGGCCTCGCCTCGCTCGGCCTGGTGGAGGAGACCGGGACCGGCACCTTCCGGCTGACCCCGGCCGGCGCCCCGCTGCGCGCCGACGTACCCGGCTCCGTCCGCCCCATGCTCATGCCGTACTTCTCCGAAGGCGTCTGGGCCTCCTGGGGCCGGCTGCTGGACTCCGTACGCACCGGGGAACCGGCGGTCGAGTCGGTCACCGGCGGGTCGGTGTTCTCCCACTTCGCGGCCGAGCCCGAACTCGCCGCCGAGTTCAACGCGGCGATGGCGGTGAGCGCCGGCATGGAGGCCCAGGCCATCGCCCGGCTGTACGACTTCACGGGCGTGGACACCGTCGTGGACGTCGGCGGGGGCTCGGGCGCCCTGCTCGCCGGTGTCCTGGAACACCGGCCCGCACTTCGCGGCGTGCTCGTCGACACCGCCTCCGGGGTGTCCGGCGCCCCGGCCGTCCTGGCGGCCGCCAGCGTGGCCGACCGCTGCGAGGTCGCCCCCGGCGACTTCTTCGACTCCGTTCCGGCCGGCGGCGACCTGTACGTGGTCAAGAGCGTGCTGCACGACTGGGACGACGAGAGCTGCGTGCGGATCCTGCGCAACTGTCGCGAAGCCATGAAGGACACGGCCCGGGTTCTGGTCGTCGAGGTCGTGGCACCCCCGGTCGTGGACGCCGCGACCGACCCCTTCCTCGCGGTGAGCGACCTCAACCTGCTGGTCCTGACCCGCGGCCGGGAGCGGACCGAGGAGGAGTTCACGCACCTGCTGGAGGCCGCCGGGCTCCGCCTGACCCGCATCGGCGACCCGGTCGGCTTCAACGGCTACCGGATGATCGAGGCCGCCCCGGCCGCGGCGGAGGACGGTGACGCATGAAGACGACGGAGGAACCCGCGACCTTGAGCCCGCACCCCATCGAGGCCACCGACCACGAGGTGGGCCCCGGCACCCTGCGGCGGCTGGCCGCCGCCTGGCCCAGGCGGGCCACCGTACGCACCGACATGGACAAGGTCACCGGCTACGAGGAGTACGACCCGGAGCTCCTCGACTACCCGGTCGCGCTGATGCCGTTCGGCGAGCACCCCGACTTCCAGGCGGCGTCCGAGGAGAAGCGCCGCCGGGTGAACACGCTCGGCTGGATCGCGTACAACGAACGCGTCATCGCCGCCGAGGAGTTCGTGGTCAACCCGACGTTCGAGAAGCTCGGCAGCGCCGTCTTCCCGGGTGTGGACCGCTTCGAGGTCAAGGAGATCGTCCGGCAGTCGTACATCGACGAGGTGTGGCACACCTACATGCACATGCTCGGCACCCAGCGGACCCGGGAGGCCCGGCAGATCACGCAGGAGCCCGCCGCCGAGCACCCGGTGACCAACCGCCTGCTGTACGCCGCCGAGGGGGCGGCCGGCGAACGCTGGCAGAAGGACCTCCTCTACCTGCTGTGGACGACGGTCGGCGAGGTCAGCGTGAACGCCTTCCTCGACCTGATGGCCCAGGACACCACCGTGCAGCCGATGCACTCCCTGATCGCCCGCCTGCACGCGCGCGACGAGTCCGCGCACGGCCCCGTGATGATCGAGATCATGAAGGACGTCTTCGTCCGTCTCTCCCGCGAACAGCAGGAATTCTTCACCGCCTCCCTGCCCGCGGGCATCACCGCCTTCTGCGCGGAGGACTTCGACTGGTGGCTGAAGGTGCTGGAGTTCACCGGGATCCCGAAGGCCCGCGACATCATCGAGGACTCCCGCACCGGCGGCGGCAGGCTCTCCGAGCTGCTCGTCACCGACTTCAGCGGCGTGCGGCGGCTGTGCCGGGAGCTCGGCATCGAAGACAGGGTGGACTTTGACTTCCAGGCCGGGAGCACCGGCCGTACGGGGAGGAAGCCGTGATCCTCACAGGTCCCGAGATCACCGACGCGGCGGCCGACGGGCGCGTCGTCATCTCGCCGTTCCGGCCGGAACAGGTCAACCCGAACAGCTACAACGTCTGCCTGGGCGACCGGCTGCTGACGTACACCGACGAGGTCATCGACCCCTACCGCCCCAACCCGACGCGCGAGATCACCATCGGGGAGGAGGGCTACGTCCTGCAGCCCGGGCAGCTCTACCTCGGCCACACCCTGGAGAGCGTGGGCTCCGACCTGTACGTGCCGCTGCTGTTCGGGCGCTCGTCGGTCGGCCGCCTGGGTCTCTTCGTGGAGATCACGGCACCCATCGGGGACATCGGCTTCCACGGCCAGTGGACCCTGATGCTGTCGCCGGTCCGGCCGCTGCGGGTGTACCCCGGCATGAAGATCGGCCAGATCATGTTCTTCGTGTCGCTCGGGCGGGTCGACCTCTACGAGGGCAAGTACCAGTCCTCGGACGGGCCGCAGGCGTCCCGCTACTGGAAAGACGCACCGGTGCCGACGTCATGATCCTCACACGCGAAGCCATCCTGACGGCCGTCGAGCAGGGCGACATCACCATCGAGCCCTTCGACGCCGGACGAGTCTCCCCCAACGCGTACGACTGGCACCTGGGCGACCTGATCCGGATCTGCGAGGGCGAGGAACTGGACGCGGCCGCCGCCACCCGCGCCACCGAACTCGTCATCCCGCCGGAGGGCATGGTCCTGCAGCCGGGCGTGCTCTACCTGGGCGTCACGCACGAGCGCACGCATTCGGAGCGCTACGCCCAGATGATCAACGGTGACCGCAGCCTCGGCGCCCTGGGCATCTGGGTCCACGTGTCCGCTCCCCTGGGGCACGTGGGCCACTCCATCAACTGGACCCTGGAGATCCAGGTGGCCCGGCCCGTCAGGGTCTACCCTCGCATGCCCTTCGGGAAGATCGTCTTCCTGGCCACCGCCGGAACGGCCACCAGCTACCAGTACGAGGGCCGCAAGTACACGAGGACGGACGGGATCGACATCTCACGGCTGTACGAAGAGCTGCGAGGCACCGGATGAGGGTCCTGACCGGCCTCGACCTGCCCTGGGGCAGCCCCGGCGGCAGCGTCGAACTGCTCCGGGACATCTACCTGGACCCGGACGGCCCGCTCGGCGCGTCGAACGTGTTCATGCTGGCTCCTGACGGTGCGCCGGCTCCGGCCGCAGGCCCGGCGGCGACCGCGGGCCCGGCGGCGACCGCGGGCCCTGTGCCGGCCGCGGGTCCGGTGCCCGCGCTGCTCGACGTACCGGGCAAACAGCTCGACGGCCCGGGCTTCTGGTCCTACGTCGGCCGGCTCACCGAGCAGCTCACCCGGCGCTTCCGTCCCGGCGAGCAGGACGTGCTGCACCTCCAGCACCTCGCGTTCGGAGCCACTCCGGCGCTGCTGCGGGCCTTTCCGGAGCATCCCGCGATCGCCCTGGTCCACGGAACGGACCTGCTGTTCGCCGCGAAGCACCCCACGCAGGCCGAGGTACTGCGCGAAGCGGCCGCGGCCGCCCGGATCATCGTGGTCCCCACTCCCGCCATGGCCGACCAGCTGCGCCTGCTCGCCCCGGTCGAGTCCGGCCGCATCGTCCACGTCCCCTGGGGCATCCCCGACCACCTGCTCCACCGGCCGCCGGTGCGGTCCGCCCGCGACGACCGGGAGCTGCGGGTCCTCTACGCCGGGCGGCTGACCGCGGAGAAGGGCGCCGCCGAACTGGTCTCCACCGTCGCCGGCATCCCGGGCCTGAGCCTGAGCATGGCGGCCCCGGCGCTGGAATTCCGGCGGCTCGCCGAAGTCGCCGACCTCTCCACCACGCGCTACCTGGGCTGGCTGAGCCGTCCCGCCCTGTGGGCCGCCTTCGCCGAGCACGACCTCCTGGTCATCCCCTCGGCGAAGCTGGAGGCCTTCGGGCTCACCGCGATCGAGGCCCAGGCCTGCGGCCTGCCCGTGGCCTACCAGCCGGTCCCGGGACTGGTCGACGCCCTCGGGGATTCGGCACTGCCCCTGGGCATCCTCGCCGACCCCCACGGGGCCCGGGCGACCCTCGCCGGCCTGGTCTCGGACCGCAGCCCCCTGGACGGTCTGCGGGCGGCCGGCCGGTCCAACGCCGCACGGTACCCGCTGTCCGCGACCGCCCGTGAACTCGCCGCCCTGTCCCGCCAGTCGGCCTGACCACCGCCCCCACCCGCTTCGACGCCGAAGGACCCACATGTACGCTGCCGCGCTGTTCGACCTGGACGGCACACTGATCGACACGGAGCCCCGAAGCCGTGAGGCGTGGTCGCGACTCTTCCGCAACCACGACGTCCCGTTCGACGAGGACACGATCCGGGGATTCGCCGGCCGGCCGGGCAGGGAAGCGCTCCTCGACCACGTGCACCGGTTCGCCGGCGCGACCGTCGACGAGCTGTTCGCCGAGGCCCTCCACTACACGACCCTGCCCGACATGCCCGCCGTCGAGGCGATACCGGGCGCCCTCGAACTCGTCACACGGCTGCGCGCCGCGGGCGTGCCCGTGGGGCTGGTCACCTCCGGCACCCGCGCCTACGCCCGCTCGGAGCTCGCGGCCATCGGGGCGCTCTCCCACTTCGACGTCATGATCACCGCCGACGACGTGACGCGGGGCAAGCCCGACCCGCAGGGCTACCTCGCCGGATGCGGCGCCCTCGGCGTGGCACCGTCCGCCACCGTGGTGTTCGAGGACGCGCCGGCCGGCGTGGCCGCGGCCAGGGCAGCCGGCGCCCGGGTGGTGGCCATCGCCTCCGATCACACCCGCTCCTCCCTGGCCGACGCCGACCTCCTCGTCGCCGACCTGGTGGACGTCCCGTGGCCCCCGGTCTTCCGGACGCCGGCCGGCACGGCGCGGACGGAGGGCTGAGATGATCCCCGACCCCGTACTGGAAGTGGTCGTCACCTCCGCCGAGGAGGCCGTGGCCGCCGTCGCCGGTGGCGCCGACCGGCTGGAAGTGGCCACGGACATGCACGCCGACGGCATGACGCCGGCCCTCGCGGAGTTCCGCCGCGTCCGGGCGTCGGTGGACGTGCCGCTCCGGGTCATGCTCCGCGACCACGGCGGCTTCCGGGCGGCCGACCCGGAGCGGCTGCGGAACACGGCCGCGGCCCTGCGGGCAGCGGGGGCCGACGCGTTCGTCCTCGGATTCCTGACCCCGGGGGCGGCGCTGGACCTGCCGGCGATGACGGCCGTCCTCGCCGCGGTGCCCGGCTGCCGCTGGACCTTCCACCGGGCCATGGACCACGCGGCGGACCGCGCCGCGGTACGCCGCGCCCTCCACGCCCTGCCCGGCCTGGACACGATCCTCACCGCCGGCTCCGTCGCCGGTGTCGCGGACGGGCTGGACGTCCTCCTCTCGGAACCGGCCGCGCCCGCCCCCGCCGTCTCCGTCATGGCGGGCGGCGGGCTCCTCCCCGGCCACGTTCCCGCGCTGCGGGCCCACGGCATCCGCGCCTTTCACCTCGGCACCTCGGTACGCCACGGCGGCTGGAACACGCCGATCGACCCCGCCGCGGTCCGCCACTGGCGCGGCCTCCTCGACGGCGCCGCCCACCAGGAGCCGTACGCCCATGCCGGCTGAAACGACCCCGGCCGTCCGACCGTGCGAGTTCTGCGACATCGTGTCCGGCCGCCTGCACGCCGAGATCCTCCACGAGGACGAGTCCACGATCGCCTTCCTCGACCACACGGCGGTGATGGAGGGCCACACCCTCGTCATCCCCCGCCGTCACGCCACCGACATCTGGGAGATCACCGAGGACGACGCCGCGGCCGTCATGCGCACCGCCCACCGCATGGCTGGGGTGCTGCGCGGGGTGTTCGCCCCGGACGGCATGACGCTGTTCCAGGCGAACCGCCCTGCGGGCTGGCAGGACGTCTTCCACCTCCACGTCCACCTCGTCCCGCGGCGCGAAGCCGACCACCTGCACCGCCCCTGGCAGGCCACCCGGGCCGACGCCGCCACCCTCGCCGCGACCCGACGCCGCATCCTCGACCCCGGGTCCCGGCGCCCGCTCCCATGAGGAATGATCCCACCATGAACCCCCCTCACCTTCCGACGACCGAGTCGGCCGTCCGCGCGATACGCGAGATCGCGCAGGACCACCGCCTGAAGATGACCGTCACCGACGACATCGGCGCGGACCGCACCTCGCGCCGCACGACCGCCGACATCGGCACCACCCTCGACCCCGACGGCTCGCTGCCGCACGAGGCGTTCGTCGACCTCGAAGGCACGCCCACGGTCAGCGTCCGCCTCTTCCCCGAGGACGACGCGAACATCACGGTGGACCACGTCGAGTTCCTCGACGTCCCGCGCGACTCGGTCCCCGCCTTCCTCCGCTCCGTCTACGGCGGCCTCGCCTACACCAAGAGCCGTTTCTTCCCGCCCGGCCTGTGGCTGGTCGTCCCCCTGCCCGGCGACACGACGCACAAGGAACTTGTCACCCTCACCAACCCCAGCCCCTGGCTCCTGCAGATCTCCCGCTAGGGCTGACGCCGGCCGGCAGGCCGAGGGCGTCTCCGTAGCATCAGGGAGCGCTGGTGGTCGCCCATGTAAGGGAGATCGCAAGGGCCTCGCCAAGGTTCCCGGGGCCGCACGCCGCGTGGAAGGTCTTTTCAGCGGTCCAGGCCCAGACCCACGTGGGGGCGGGTGGTTGACGGAGCAATCTTTGGGCGCCCTCGCATCTCCCCCGGCGCCCTAACCTCCCTGTGCCAGCGTGTACTTGAACGCTCCACTATGCGTCCCGAGCGGATGCGCCCCCAGTACGGCGGTGGTTCAGTGGAAGAAGAAGCAATCCGCAATCAGGACTCGGGGGCGACAGATACGACCGAGGGAGGCCGTGACCATGAACAGCTTCCAGCTGGGCGAACCTTTGGACCAGAGCGGTGAGGGCTTCCACAACATGGCCCCGCCCGTCATATTCAGCACCCAGGCGACCGGATTCGTCGAACTGAAGACCCCCGAGGAGCTGCGCGCCTGGGAGGTGACCCTGCGCGCCACCACAGGCATGGAGATCTCCGCCGAGGCGCTGGCCGGCCACACCTGTGAGACGGGGTGCGGCCCCAACTGCTGCTGCGACAAGTGCGACGCGGCATGATCCTGGCCCTGTCGTACCACGAGGACCTGCACGCCGTCGCCGTCCAGCTCGCCGTCCGCGCCCGCGGCGAGGAGTTCCACATCGTGGAATGCGACTCGGTGAGCGGCAGGCCGGGCCTGTCCTGGGAGCTGGCCGGAGTGCTACCGGAAGACGGCTCGGTCGGGGGCTCCGGCTCCTCGGCCACCGTGCTGACGTCGGAGGGCCGGACGGTGGCCCCCGGCGAGGCGGAGCTGCTGTGGTGGCGCCGTGCACGGGCGGACCAGCTCACCATGTCCGGCGTGACATCGGGTGACGGGGAGGTCGGCGCGCAGCAGGTCACCCTGGTGAACAACGACTGCCGTGGAGCGCTGGCGGGCATCCTGGCCGCCTCGTTCCGCGGCGAGTGGATCTCCCCGCCGGAGGCGACCGACCGCGCGGGGGACAAGGTCTACCAGCTGTGGGTGGCCCAGCAGGCCGGTTTCCGCGTGCCGCGGACGCTGATCACGCAGTCGCGCGACGAGGTCGTCGACTTCACGCGCGAGGTCGGGCGGGTCATCGTCAAGCCCGTCGTGGGTGCGCCGGGCCCCTCCCTCCTCACCCAGTGGATCGACGACCCGCTGTCGCTGCCCGCGGAGTCCTTCGCGGTGTGCCCGGCGACCTACCAGGAGTACGTCCCGGGGCGGCACCACATTCGGCTCAACTGCTTCGGCGACCGGATGTTCGCGGCGCTGATCGAGACGGAGGAACTGGACTGGCGGCCCGACCTCCGCGTCCCGATCAGGCGGTGGCCGGTCCCCGAGGACCTGGCCCGGCTGGTCCGCAGGACCCTCGACCGGCTGGAGCTGCCGATGGGGGTGATCGACCTGAAACTCACCCCGGAGGGCGAGCCCGTCTGGCTGGAGGTCAACCCGCAGGGGCAGTTCCTGTTCCTGGAGCCGATCACCGGCGAGCCGCTGACGGAGCACTTCGCGGACTATCTGGTCGACACCGCAGCGAAGGCCGCAGGGGCTGCGACGCCCGTGGCGGACGCGACCCCTGAGACGTCAGCTCATTTGGTGAGTCTGCGGTAGCGCCGCTCCATGGGCGCGGCCACCTCGGGCTTGGGACCACCGGCTCATTCCGCGCTGTCACCCGCCGCCCAGCATGTGCAGGGCTTTGTCGAGCCGGACCTGCCTGGCCTGCGGCGTGAGCGCCTGAAGCAGCGGAAGGATCAGCAGGTAGCGCCCGGTCTTGTCGAGCGCCTCGAACGCCCTCTTGGCCTCAGGGTTCGCATCGAGCACCGCCGCGAGGTCGGACGGTACCGTCGCCGTCTTCTGAGACTCGTAGGCCGCCGCCCATCGCCCGTCCTCCTGCGCCCTGCGCACCTCGGCCAACCCGGGTTCGCGCATCCGCCCCGTGGCCGTCAGCACCGCCACCTTGTCCACGTTCACTTGTGACCACAGGCTCTTGGGCCGACGTGGCACGTACTTCTGCAGGTAGTACTGCTCGTCGAACGACCGCCGTTGCCCAGAGATCCAGCCGTAGCACAGCCCGATGTCGACCAACTCGTCGTCGGTGACCGTCGGAATGCCGGACTTCTTCTTGGCTACCTTGATCCACACGCCCTCCTGGCGCATGTAGTGCTCGGCCAGCCAGCTCTCGAACGCCGCAGCGTCCGCGAAAGCGATGGTCTCCACCCCCGTGATCTCATCCATGCGGCACAGGCTATCGCCCGCATGGCCAGGGCCGGTTCCGGCAGACTGCCACTTCCGATGTCCGGGCGTCGCGTCTCGGCCTCCACCGCTTCCTGGAAATGGTCCAGGGCATCGTCGTCAGGTTCGGATTCCCTGATGAGCCACAGGTCGAATGCGTACTGTTCAGCAGCGGGGCATTCTCCCCATGAGCTTCCAATCTGCTCTGGGCTCCACTGTTCTTCGGCTGCGCGTCGGATCGTTGATCCGTAGTGGGCGGCCGTCTCCTTCCGCCCCTTCCAGGCAGCATGTCCTTCGTAGACGCCGGGTTGGGGCAGGCTTACTTCTCCCGCCGGGCCGTAGCTCAGCTGGTTCACGACGAGTAGGCCCGTCGCGACTTCCAGGGTCACCGCAGTCACGCCTTCGGCGTCCACGGGAGGCTGTTGCGGGGTGTCCCAGATCCTGATGACGATCTCTACCGGGATGTCCGGCTGAAGGCTGTGCAGGTACAGGTGGTAGCCGTTGCCGGCGACGACCTGGGTCCTCGCCTTCTGCAGGGTCTCGTCGTCGCCGGTGTAGGCGTCGGAGTCGTACACCTGGATGATCCCGCGGTCGGGTCGGGCTGTGGTGCTGTAGTCGGCGATGAGAGCCATCGGTGTTCTCCGCGGGAGCTCAGGGGGTGATCTTCACGTGGAAGGGGTCGCCGTCAATGATGCGGTTCAGGGTGAACATCTCGTTGAGCCGCCGGCCGCCTGTCTCGTTGTCGGTTCCCTCTTCTGTTCGACGGAACGGCCCCGCCCGAAGGCACCGGCGGGGATCGGAGGAGGCGGCGCCTTTGGAATGTGCGGCGGACGGCACAATGGGCCCATGGGTTCCCCGGTCACGATCTTCAGGCTGTTCCGCCACCAGCCGTGCGGGCGCGAGCTGCTCGTGCGCGTGAAGCGGCCCGCCGCCTCCAACGCCGACCAGGGAGCACTGGACGCCGCCGACCGTATCGCCGACGCGGCGGCCGAACACCTCCGCGACCAGTGGGAGCAGCGGCACCTGCAGGACCTGTGCGCCCACCCGCACACGTCGGGCGTGGTCGCCGAGATGCAGGAGGTCCCCGTCGGCGACGACCTGTTCGGGCCCGGCCGCCCGTCCCTCGCGTTGTGGGTGGCGCAGACGGAGTACGGTGCGCCGTGGGCGGTTCTCGGGACCGCGGCGACCGAAGCCGAGTTCTGGCAGGAGGTCCGGCTCGACGACGACCTGGTCGGCCTCGGCCCGTCGGCGCCCGCCGAACTGCGCCACGTCCACTTCCTCACTGACGAGGACGCCCCCACTGTTCACGGTGCCGCGTGACGGTGCGCCGGTGATGGACGCGATCGATCTGTTGAAGCGGTACCTGGACCAGCCGATCGCGAAGGAGGGCGCGTTCTTCGAGGAGTGTCGGAGAGTGTCCCGCCGGCCGGGGTGGTGCGCGAGGAGTGGCGCAAGGCGGTGGTGGACGAGCGCGGCCGCGTCGAGCGCATCCCGTACGAGCTGTGCGTGCTGGTGTCGCTGCGGGACGCGCTGCGGCGCCGGGAGATCCGGGTGCAGGGCGCGGGGCGTACGGGGCGGCGGGCGGGGACCCGTGTACGGGTCCGGGCAGGACCTCCTCCCGCCCGCCGCCCGGCCGGCTCCGCGGCGGACCGCTTCACCAACCGCCGGGCGTCCCGCCGGGCGGGCGCAGGTGGCGGCGGTCAGCCGGCGGTGGGCCACTCCCACGGTTCCGCGTTGTAGCCGCGGAAGAGTTCGACGGCGGCGGGCTTCTGGTTCGCCGGGATCAGGAAGGCGGTGCAGATCTTCTCCGACTGGCCCGGGGCGAGGGTCTTCTCGCTCGGGGTCGAGGGGCAGTCGTTCCACTTCGCCCTGCCCATGAGGACGATCAGGGCGCGTGTCCGCAGGCCCGAATCCGTCCGGATCATCAGGCCGCCGTCCATGTCGCCGATCTTCATGGGCGTGCCGCTCTTGTGGGTGAGGGTCGACCGGACGAAGACGGGGATCTGGGGGCCGTCCTTGTCGTCCTTCTCCAGGCCGGAGTTGTCCAGGTCGGCCTGGGTTCCGGTGCGCACGTCCAGCGGGGTCACCGTGTACTTGGCGTCCTTCGAGTCGACCTTCTGGCTCTCCTGGAGCCAGCTCTCCTCGCCCATGCGGTACGTCTTCTTGGCGCCCGGCTTGGCCGCCGGCGACGCTGCGGCGGAGCCCTTGGCGGGCAGGCCGTTGCAGCCGGTCACGAGGGCGGCCGCGGTCACGGCCCCCACCATCGCCGACGCGGTGCGCGTCCACGTACGCATGCTCATCTCGCCCTTCTCCGGGCCGGGCAGGCCTCTGCCGCGGCCCGCACCTCAACGTTCCGGAGCGGCCATCTTCTCAGAAGTGAACATGCCAAAGCGCCACGAGGTCGACGCCGTGTTCCAGGCTCACGCCGCGTCTGCCGCAGTCCCGGGGGAACCACCAGTTCGCCGCCCCGTCCTGCTGGAAGCGCCGCTGATGTGGTGTGGGACGTCGATCGGGGCTGTAGTGCCTCGATGCGGGTGCGGAGGTCGGTCGTGTTCACCGGGCCGCTCCGGCCGTGAGGTGGGGGACGAGGCGGTCGAGGTAGTCGTCGTCGAGTGCTGCGGACTGGATTCCGGCCTGTTCGAGGAAGGTCGAGGTGGCGTCGGCTCGCACGTCCGGGGCGAGGTGGCCGTGGTCGGCGTCGTGGGTGAAGGTGCGGCGGTAGACGCCCTCCAGCATGATCATTTCCTTGACGTCGGGGTGGTCGGTGCGTGTGTCGAGCCTCTGCCACCAGCGGTCGGCGGGCAGCGGTTCGAGGCGGTGGCCGGCGCGGCGTGCGGCGGCGAAGAGGGCTTGGAGCATGAAGGGGCGCCGTCTGACGAGGTGGAAGGTGCGGCCTGCTGATTCCGGGTGGAGGGCGAGGACGGCGGTGGCACGGCTCACCGCGTCGGCGGTGTCGAGGGGAAGTCCGGCTGGGGTGTCGGGGGCGGCGCGCAGGGCCACGGCCGCGCGCAGGAGGGGTGCGAGGAGGTCAGATCCGAAGGGGGTGGCATCGGTGCGGGGGTCGCCGGTGATGATGCCGGGGCGCAGGAGGGTGATGGAGGCCCCTCGGGCTGCCGCGGCGCGGAGTTCGCCTTCTGCGGCGGCCTTGCTCCTGGGGTAGCCGAGGGGGCCTGCCGTCTCGGCGGTGGCGGGGGTGTTCTCGTCGACGACGGGGTGGCCTGCGGAGCGGGCGGCGATGAGGGTGCCCAGGGTGGAGACGGCGCACAGGCGGGGTCGGCGTCCGGTGAGGGCTGCGGCGTGTTCGGCGAAGGCGATCACCGCTCGGGTGCCGTGGACGTTGACGGGTGCGAGCGGGTCGTAGCCGGCGGCGAGGTTGACGGTCGCGGCGCAGTGGACGATGACGCCGACAGTCTGCGCGAGGGCGTCGTAGGAGCGGGGTGTGAGCCCGAGCAGCGGGCGGGTGATGTCGGCGGGTACGGCGTGCAGGCGGCCTTGGTGCTTGATGTCGGTGAGGTGGTCGTCGTGCAGCCGGTGCTGGAGGCGCGCGGTGGCTTCCTGCTGGTCCCGGCCCCTGACCAGGCAGTGGACGAGGGTGGCGTGGTCCAGCAGGCGGACGCACACGCGGCTGCCGAGGCTGCCGGTGGCGCCGGTGAGGAGTACGTGGCGCGGCTGGGGGTGGCGTTCGGTCATGCGTGCGGGCCCGTGGTGGTGCCCGCGTCGGTGGCGATCCTGGCGGCTACGGAGCGCAGGCTCTCGGAGCCCAGGAGGAGGGGTACGGGGATGTCGACGTCGAGGGTGCGGCGGAGCGCGCCGCGCAGTTCGACGGCCATGATGGAGTCGAGGCCGAGGCGGTTCATGGGGCGGGTGGTGTCGACCTGTTCGGCAGGCAGGCCGAGGACACGGGCCAGTTGGGTGACCATGAACTCGGTGACGGCCGCCGGCCCGGGGCGGGCGGCTGTTCGGGCGGCCGCGAGGGCTGCCTTCGCGGTGTCGGTCGTCGCCGGGGCCGGTTCGTCTTCCCGCGGTCCTTGTGGTGGGGCCGCCTCGCCGGCTGCCGCGGCGGACGGCGGTGCCGATGCGGGGGCGGGCAGGCCGTGCTCCTCGCCGGGCCGGGCGTCGTGCCCTGCCGGCTCGAAGGCCGCCGGGTGTGCGGCGCCCGGTACCGGGCCGGAGGTGGTGTCGGCGGCCGTCCGCGGCGGCGTCCACGGTTCCGGCCTGGACTTCGGCAGGCGTACGGGCTCCGGGTCCGCAGTCCCTCGGGGCGGGGTCGGGTGTGCGGCGGGGTGGGGGCCGAGCAGGGGGTCGGCGGCGTCGTGCGGGTAGGCGGCGAAGTAGGACGGCCAGTCCGGAGGCGGCTGTACGAGGTGGTTCCCGGGGGTGGTGAGCCAGGCGTCGAACAGGCCGGGCGCGTCGTCGGGAGCGATCGGGCCCATGCCGCGCGGCCGGACGTCGTGGCCGCTCTGGTCGCTGAGCCGGGCGGCCAGCCCGACCTGGGTCCAGTAGCCCCAGTTGATGACGGTGGCGGGCAGGCCGCGTGAGCGGCGGTGGGCGGCGAGGGAGTCGGTGAAGGCGTTCGCCGCGGCGTAGGCGCCGAGATGGCGGCTCAGGGTGAGTCCGCTGAAGGTGGAGGCAGCGGAGGAGAAGAGGGTGAAGAAGTCCAGTGCGTGGTCGCTGAAGGCCCGGTGCAGGGCCCAGGTGCCGGCGACCTTCGGCCGGAGGGTGCGGTCGAGGAGGTCCGGCGTCAGGTGGGCGACGGGCCCCGGTTCGAGTACGGCCGCGGTGTGCACCACGCCGGCGACGGGCGGAAGGCCCGCCGCGGCGCGGCGTTCGAGCAGGGAGGTGAGACCGGATGCGTCGGCCGCGTCGAGGACGGCGTACTCGACGCGGGCTCCGGTGGCGTCGAGTTCCCTCAGTAGGCCGAGGGCGGGGGCATCGTCCGGCAGTGACGCCAGATGGGTGCGGCCTGTGAGGATCAGGTGCCGGGCGCCGCGGTCGGCCAGCCAGCGGGCGACGAGGCCGCCGAGGCCGCCGAGGCCGCCGGTCACGAGGTAGGAGGCGTCGGGTCGGAGGTTGGGGCCGGGCGGTGCGGGATCGGCGGCGGGGGAAGCGGGGCGGGGGAAGTCCAGTACGACCTTCCCGGTGTGTCCGGACCGGGCCAGCAGGGAGAACGCCTCCCCGGCGTCCTCGGCCGGCAGGACGCGCACGGTCGGCGGGGCCAGCCGTCCTTCGGCGACGTTGATCGCCAGGTCGACGTAGCGGCCGTCGGGGTTGAGGAGGCTGAAGCCGGCTTCGACGACGGGCCCGATGCCGCTGCCCAGGACCACGTCCACGCCGCCGTTCCCTCCCGGGTCGCGGAACTCTCGGGCGAAGTCGGTGGAGCGGGAGTCCGCGACCCTGGCGACGCCGAGCTGTTCGAGGAGGGCGCGTTTGGCGGGGGTTCCTGCGGTGGCGTACACGGTCGCGCCGCACATGCGGGCGATGTCGAGTGCGGCGAGTCCCACTCCGCCGGTCGCGGAGTGGATCAGTACGCGTTCGCCGGGGGCGAGGCGTGCCCGGTCGACGAGGGCGTGGTAGGCGGTGGCGTGGGCCGCGGGGAGGGCCGCCGCCTCGGCGGGGCTGAGCGCTGCCGGACGGGGCTGCACCAGTTCGGCGGGGGCCAGGACGTGGCTGCTGAGGGCGGGGTGGGCGAAGGCGAGGACCTGGTCGCCGACGGTGAGGCCGGTGACTCCGGGGCCGAGGGCGGTGATGGTTCCGGCGCATTCGCAGCCCAGGCGGGGCGGACCGGCAGGGGCGTTGCCGTCGGTTCCGGTGACGGCGAGCACGTCGTGGTAGTTCAGGCCGGCGTGGGACACCTCGATCTCCACCTCGCCGGGGCCGGGCGGAACGCGCGGGGCGTCGTGGAGGGCAAGTCCGTGGATGCCTCCGGTGGTGTGCAGCCGCCGCAGCGCGGGGGCGGCCGTCGGCTGCCCGTCGTGGTCGGCCGTGGTGCCCGGACGGAGGCGGAGGGCCGTCGCGCGGCCGTCTCGGAGGGCCAGCCGGGGCTCCGGCGGGTCGGAGCGCACCACCTGGGCCAGGAGCCGGGCGCGGGTGCCGGGGGCGTTGCTGTCGGCGAGGTCGACCAGGGTCAGGCGCAGTTCCGGGTTCTCGCGTGCGGCGACGGGGCCCAGACCCCAGAGGGTGGCGCCCCACGGGAGCGGGTCGGAGCCGGTTCCGGCGGGTGCGTCGGGGCGGGCACCGCTGGTGGCCAGGTACACGCGCGGAAGGTGGCCGGGCGGGTCGTCGGCGAGTACGCGCACCAGGGTGGAGAACGCGGCACAGGAGCGGACGGCGGTCTCCTGCAGGGCGTCCGGCGCGGTGTCGTCGGGGGCGTCCTCGGTGGCGGGTGCCGTGGCGAGGACGATGATCGCGTGCAGTGGCGCGTCCTCGGCCGCCTCGGTCAGCAGGGCACGGATCTCGTCGGGGTCCTGGGGCAGGCCGGCGGCGGGGGTGACGGTGTGGCCGTGCCGGGTGAGTTCTCGGGTCAGTGCCCGGCCGGTCGCGTCGAGGGCTCCGAGGACGAGCCAGGAACCCGTACCGGTGGTGGGTTCGGCGAGGTGGACCGGTTCCCATGCCGTGGTCTGCCGCCAGCTGTCGTAGGCCGGCGACCTGGACGGGGGCGCTGGGCGGGGCGGCGCGGGCGGCCGCGGGCCGGGGCTGTCCTCTGCCGCGGCCGCTGCGGCCGTCGGTGTGGTTCCCCGGGCCGGTTCCGGGGCCGGCGGGTGGGGGTGCGGTGTGAGCCAGGCGGCGCGGAGCCCTGTCAGTTCCATGATCACTTCGTTCTGGTCGTCGGTGACGGTGACGTCGGCGGTGAAGGCGTCCCCGTCCCGGGCTGTGACGCGGGCATGGGACCAGGCCCGGCCGGCCGGCGGCATGCGCAGCGGGTGCACGCGGTCGAGGCCTGTCAGGACCAGGCCGCGGCGGCCCGGCGCCGGTGACGCGAGCAGCACGGCCGGCTGCATGCAGGCGTCCAGGAAGGCCGGATGGAGCAGGTGGCCCTGCGGGGGAAGGAGGACGTCCAGCTCGGCCAGGCACTCGTCGGGGGCCGCCCAGGCCCGCCGTACGGAAGAGAACGCCCCTTGCCAGGCGTTGCCGCCGTGCCGCGACAGCCGCTCGTAGAATTCGGCGCCGGTCAGCTCGGCGACGGTTGCGCGGACGGTCCGCAGCTGCTCGGTGCGGCGGGCAGGGACGGTGCGGGCGGCGGGGACGAGCGTCGCGGACGCGTGGCGCGTCCAGGCCGTCGCGGAGACCGTTCGCCCTTCCACCGCGACGCGGTGCGTGCCGCCGCCCGCCGTGGCCACGCGCAGCCGCGTGCCGGTCGGGCCGTCGAGGGGCAGCATCTCCTCGAAGCGGACGTCGGCCGGTTCGCGGCCGGGACCCGCGGCCCGCAGGCACAGCTCCAGGGAGACGGCGCCGGGCAGGACAGGACGGTCGGCGACGCGGTGGCCGAGCAGGTAGGCGTCGGTGCCGGCGAGGTCCAGCGCGGCGTCGAGCAGGGACTCGGTCGACTCCTGCGTCAGCGCCGCCGGGTCGTCGGACACGGCCGCCGGGGGGCGGGCTCCGCTGGGGGCGGGGGCGGCGCCCGGGCGGGCACCGATCTCCGGCCAGCGGTAGGAGGGCGCCTGGTGCCAGTGGCGTTCGCGCTGCCAGGGGTAGCGCGGCAGGTCCACGGGGTGGTGGCCGGTGCCGTGGACGCCGTCCCAGTCAATGTCCGCGCCTGCCTCGTACAGTGCGGCCAGGGCCCGGTAGAGGGACAGCAGTTCGGGTTCTCCCCGCCACAGCGTGCCCAGCACGGTGTCGCTCTCGGGTGTGGTCGCGGCGAGCGCGGGGGTGAGGATCGGGTGCGGGGAGATCTGCAGGAAGACGGTCGGGCGAGGGCCGCTCGCGGCGCGGACCGCGGGCTCCAGCCGCACCGTCTCCCTGAGGTTGCGCCACCAGTACTCGGCGTCGAGGTCCGATCCGCCGACCTCGCCGCCGGTGACGGTGGAGAGGAACGGGATGCGGGCCCGACGCGGTGCGAGTCCGGTCAGTGCCTTGAGCAGGGGGCGGCGTACCGGGTCGATCTGGGCGCTGTGTGCTGCGTAGGCGACCTGGACCGTGCGGCAGGTCAGGGCACGGTCGGCGCAGGCGCGGACGAGGCGCTCGATCTGGCGTGGCGATCCGGCGACGACGGTGGCAGCGGCGCTCTCCTCCACGGCCACCGATGCACGCACGCCCAGTTCGGCCAGGAGGCGTCGGACCCTGTCCGGGCCGGCGGCAATACGGGCCATGGCTCCGGGCGGCGCGAGCTTGTCGATGAGGGCGGCGCGCAGGCAGCTGAGGCGTCCGGCGTCGGCGAGGTCGAGAGCGCCCGCGCAGTACGCCGCGGGGATCTCGCCCTGGCTCTGGCCGAGGACGGCGTCGGGCCGGATGCCCCAGGAGGCCCAGAGGTCGCACAGTGCCGTGCTGACGGCCCACAGGGCCGGCTGTACCAGGGCGGTGCGCTGCTGCCAGGTGGTGTCGTCGTCGTGGAGGGCTTCGGTGAGGGACCATCCCGTGTGCGTGGCGACGATGTCCGCGCACCGTTCCAGGGTGGCCGCGAACACGGGCTGCTCGGTGAGGAGTTCGCGGCACATTCCGGTCCAGTGGGACCCCTGGCCCGGGAACACGAAGACGATCCGGGGCTTCTCCCTGGGCTCGGAACCCCCCGGCTGTCCGGCCGCCCGCCTGAGCTCTTCGGCGAGGCCTGACGGGGAGGCGGCAACGAACGCCCGGCGGTGCTCCCAGTGGGTGCGTCCGCGGGCGGCCGTCACGCACCGGGCGGCTGCATCGGCGGACCGGCTTGCGGTGGTTTCCTCCAGCAGGGTCAGGTGCGCGTCGGTCAGGTGCGCGAGGGCTTGCGGGGACCGTGCCGAGACGGGCAGGAGCAGGGGGCGTCCGCCGGGCGGGAATGCGGCCGGGCGGGGAGGGGCCGAGGCGAGGACCGCGTGGACGTTGGTGCCGGTCGCGCCGAAGCTGTTCAGTCCGGCCAGCAGCGGACGGTCCCCCGGGGCCAGGTCACGGCCGGTGGCCGGTACGGTCAGGGCGCTGCCGGCGGCGGTGACGGCCGGGTTCGGCGCAAGGAGGTGCGGGTTGCCGGGGACGTGGCGCCGCTCCAGGGACAGGACCGTCTTGATCAGCCCGGCAATGCCGGCTGCGGCCTCCGTATGGCCGATGTTCGTCTTCACCGACCCCACCAGGCAGGGCTCCCGGTCTTCGGCGCGCCGTACCAGTACCTCGCCGAGCGCGGTGAGCTCGACTCGGTCGCCCAGCGGTGTGCCCGTGCCGTGGGCTTCCACGAAGTCGATGTCGGCGCCGTCCGCACCCGCCGCCTGCAGGGCGCTGCGCATGGTGGCGGCCTGGGCGGACTGGTGGGAGGCCGCCATGCCGTTGCCGGTGAAGCCGTTGTTGCCCGCCGCGCTGCCGGTGATGACCGCGCGGACGCGGTCCCCGTCGGCGAGCGCGGCGTGCAGGGGTTTGAGGAGGACCATGCCCGCGCCTTCGCTGCGGACGAAGCCGTCGGCAGCGGTGTCGGCGAACTTGCAGCTGCCGGTGGGCGACAGCGCTCCGGCCCAGCCGAACGTGAGGTGCATGTGCGGGGTGAGGATCAGGTTCACGCCTCCCGCGAGAGCCGTCCGGCACTCCCCCGCACGCAGGCTCTGACAGGCCAGGTGGACCGCCATCAACGAGGAGGAGCAGGCCGTGTCCACGGTCAGCGAGGGTCCGGTCAGGCCGAACGCGTAGGAGATCCGGCCGGAGTAGGCGGCGCGGGAGGCCGAACCGAGCTCGGAGTAGATGTCCAGGCCGTCCAGGTCGGGGATCTGCCGCAGCCAGTAGTCCCCGGAGATCGCGCCTACGAAGACCCCCGTGGCCGCCGAAGCGAGTCGCTCGCGCGGCACGAAGGCGTCCTCCAGGGCCTCGTGGGTGGTCTCCAGCAGGATCCGCAGCTGTGGATCGGTACGGGCGGCCTCGCGCGGTGGCATGTCGAAGAAGCGGCTGTCGAACCGGTCGATCCCCGGCAGGAACCCGCCGCGGTCGGTGGGGATCCGGCCGGGGGTCCGCGGCGTGCGATCGTGCAGCTCACGCATCCACGGACGGTCAGCCGGCGCCCGGGAGACGGCTTCGCGCCCTTCGAGGAGCAGGTCCCACAGGGCATCCGGACTGCCTGCGCCGGGGAAACGGCCGCTCATGCCGATGACGGCGATCGCGCCACCGTGGTCCGCGATCGGTCCCGCCGGCCCGTCCACGTTTTCCTGCGCCATGCCCGCTCTCCCACTCGTGAAGGACGCGCCGGCCGCCCTCCACACCGCTCGGCGGCGAAGCCCGTTCCCACCGCGCGCCCGTCTCGTGCTGTGCGCTCCGGCCCTCAGCCGCGGGCGCCCCGATTCCTTGATCGTGAAGAACAACCTAGTCAGCGGCCGGCGGTAGGGACAACGCCGAAATCCACTCACCCACAGGCCCGAAACCGCCATGCCCGGGCCGACGGCGAGGCCGCCGTCGCCACGGCGATCCCCATGCCGCGCCGACGCCCTCGGGGCCGGGCGTTGAGCGGCTGGCGGATGCGTGCGGCACGGCGCGGAACCTCGCCCGTTCACACCCCTTCCGGGCACCGGCCGTGCGCGCGGCCGCGGGTGTTGCCCCGACCGTCGCACCATGTGGATCATGTTCGCGACAACCGGGCCGGCGGTGCGCCTGCCGTTCCGGACGCGCGGAAGTGTGAGGACGGCCGCAGGCGGGCGGGAGAGCCGGCCCGCGGGGCCAGCGGATGGGGGGCGGGCAAGCGTGGTCGTACGGGCGGAGCCGTGGGAGAGCGGACCGCAGGCCGGGGCCTCGCCGGTGTGGCTGCTGCTCGGGCCCGCGATGCGGGGCAGGCTCAGCCGTCTCCTGGCGGCCTCGTTCGGCGAGGCGTTCGGGCCGGGCAGCGCCGTGCTGTCGGAGCGGCTCGTGTACGGCATCCGCGGGGGCGAGCTGACGCTGTCCGATCTGGACGGCCGGCCGATGGCGGTGCCGCGGGTGGTGTACGCGCGTTTCTCCACCGACCGGATCGTCACGGACCGGGAGATCACGCTGCTGCGGCACCTCCGGCGGATGGGCGTACGGGTGGTCAACGACGCCGAGGCGTACCTGGTGTGCATGAACAAGTTCCAGCAGTTGCAGGACCTCGCGACGGCCGGGCTGCCGGTGCCCGACACCGAGTCCTACGCCGACGCCTTGCTGGCGGAAGTCGTGGAGCGGACGCGGCCGTGGGAGGGGCCGCGGGTGGTGAAGGCTGCACGGGGGAACCGGGGCAGCCGGGTCTTCCTCGCCCCCGACGCGGGGATGCTCGCGGACGTCGAGGGCAGCCTCAGGCAGGACGTCCCCTACCTCTTCCAGGAGTATCTCGCCTCTTCCCGGGGCCGGGACCTGCGCGTGGTGGTCGTCGGCGGGCAGGCGGTGGCCGCCGAGGTACGCACCAACACCGGCGGCGGGTTCAAGTCCAACCTCGCCCGGGGAGGGACACCGGACCCGTGCCCGGGCCGCTACCCCGAGGGCGAGGAACTCGCCGTGCGGGCCGCGAAGGCGCTCGGGGTGGACGTGGCCGGGGTCGACCTGCTGTTCACCGCCGACGGCGGATTCGTGGTGTGCGAGGTCAACCCGTGCCCGAACTGGACCGAGGTCCTCCCCCAGGTTGCCCCCGCGATCGTCGCCGCCTGCCGGAAGCGTGCGGCGGGCGGCTGACCCGGTGCACCGCGGCGCCCGGCCGGGCGGCCCCGCACGGCACTGATGCGATCATGACAGCATGCCCGATGCCTTGCCCCTGCACGGACGCCTGGTGCGTCTGGAACCCATGGCTCCCGCCCATGCCGAGGGCCTGCTGGCCGCGGCCACCGAGGACCGTGCCACCTTCGGATACACCTACGTCCCCGCCGACGCTGCGGCCGTCGAACGGTACATCGAACGCGCCCGCCTCGACGGCGAAGCCCACCTCGCCGTCACCTACACCATCGTGCGCGCCCAGGACGGAAGGGTCGCGGGCACCAGCAGGCTCCGCGACCTCGAACACTGGCACGCCGGCGTGTGGCCCCCGCGCCCTGGCCGCGCCAACCCCGACACCATCCCCGACGCCGGGGCGATCGGCTCCACCTGGCTCGCCCCCTGGGCCCAGCGCACCGGCATCAACACCGAAACCAAGTACCTGCTGCTGTCCATGGCCTTCGACCAGTGGAACGTCCACCGCATCTCCCTGCACGCCGATGCCCGCAACACCCGCTCCCGCACCGCCATCGAACGCCTCGGCGCCGCCTTCGAGGGCATCCGCCGCGCCCACTTCCTCGCCGCCGACGGCGGCATACGCGACTCCGCCCTCTACTCCATCACCCGCGACGACTGGTCCCACGTCCGCGAACAGCTCACCAAAACCCTCGACCAGCACACCACCGGAAGCTGAACCCGCACCAGCCCCGGCCTCGGAGACAAGCGGCCCGCAGCCGGGCCGACCGCCCAGTCCCACTCCCACGGACGCGAGGGCAGGCTCAGGCAGAAGGCCCGTATCTCCTCCACGGCCATCCGGCAAGCAGCGGCACGAGCGGCTCCGGTGTGCTGCCGGCCCTCGGCGTGCTTGGAGACGGACGAGGAGTGGAGCGAGGTCGCGCGTCACGTCGAGGAGACGTGTGGGCCTGCCGCTCCGAGAGTGATGGCCGCCTTCGACGCCGAGTGCGGCCGGAGCCCGCCTCTACCAATATCTCGGCATCCACCCCGTCGGCTCGTACACGCTTCCCGCCGGCCCTGCCGTGATCACCGTCCTGGGCGACCCGCGCCTGCCCACCCGGGTGCAGAACGGCCCGTTGTGAGCGACTGCGTTCACCGGCGCGGGCCACCAGCCCCCGGCGGAAGACGAGCCGGGCGGCGGCGGGAAGGCCCCGCACCGCTCGTTCGGATGAACCGGGACGGGACGGAGAAGGCCCGCGGTGGCCGCGTACCCGGGCAGGGCGCGGCTGCCCGTGCCCGTCATGAGGCTTCGGCGCTCCGAGGCTGACGTACTGTCATGCCGCCATCGTGTGCAGGGGCATCGGATACAGGAGGACGTGTGGGCATCACCTTCGTCGTGGGCAGCGGACGCTGCGGGTCGACCATGCTGTCCCGCGCGCTCCAGGCGCATCCCGACGTGCTGAGCATGAACGAGTTCTTCACCTCCGTGGCCTGCCGGGGGACCGTCGGCTTCGGCGACCGGACGGTCGGCGGCCGCGAGTTCTGGGCGGTGCTGGGCGGGCCCGTACGCCCCCTCGACGCCATCGCCGCTTCCACGCACCCGATGCCGGAGCTGCTCTACCCCTACGCGAGCGGCCGGTTCCGGCCCGAGACCGGCGTGCCCACCGTCTCCCACATGACCCTGCCGGCCCTCACCGGCGCCCCCGACGCGCTGCACGACGAACTCGCCGGCGCCGTGTCCGCCTGGCCGGCCCGGAACCTGCCCGACCAGTACCGCGCGCTCTTCGAACACCTCCGGCAACGCCAGAACGCCTCGGTGGTGGTGGAACGCTCGGGCGCCTCCCTCGCCTTCCTCCCCGCCCTGCGCGCCATGTTCCCCGAGGCCCGTTTCGTGCACCTGAGCCGCTCCGGACCGGCCGTCGCCCTGTCGATGAGCCGGCACATCGGCTTCCGGACACTGCTGCTGCGCACACAGGCGATGACGCTGCTCGGTCTGACCTCGCCCTTCGAACTCGGCCCCGAACACGTGCGGCTGCTGCCCGGTCACCTCGCCCACCTGGCCGAGGACGTGGACTGCGACCTCGTGATGCGGTCCCCCATCCCCCTGGCCGCGTTCGGCGCGTTCTGGTCGCACCTCGTCGTCCAGGGCGTCGACGAGATGGCAAGCCTGCCGGCCGACCGGCGGATGGCCCTGTCCTACGAGGAGATCCTCGACGACCCGGAGCACCACTTCGCCCGCCTGGCCGTGTTCGCCGGTGCCGACCCGCACCCCGGCTGGCTGCGCGAGGCCGCCGCTTCCGTCATCCGCACCGACCGCACGCCCGTCACCGACCCGGACACCCTCGACGCCTGTACCCCGGGCACCCGAGCCCTGGACCGCCAGACAGCCCTCTTCACCGGCGTCCCCGACACCGTGCCCGCCAACACCCGCTGACGCGCCGGCCGCGCTCAAGGGCGAGGCGCAGCGGACGGCGGCGAAGCCGGCCGGCCGGGTCCCGGGCTCCGAAGCCTCCACCTCTCGCTGCACCGGGCGGCAGGGTTCACGCTGTAGCGGCGGGCGAAGGCCGGCCACCTCGGCTCGCCGCGCCTGCCCTCGGTCGCCGAGAGGCCGGGCGTGCGCGATGGGCCTGGGGCCGTCGGCGACCTTGTGGGTGGCGGTGTTGTAGCGAAGGTCTTTGTCGGCCTTGAAGAGCAGGAGGTCGGCCGCGCCCCCATGGCAGGCGGCGGTGATGCCGGACCTCGCAAAGCCGCGCGCACCGCCTCCGGGTCGGCGGCCTGCTCCTCGTCGTAGATCTCGCGTACCGAACGCACCATCGGACCATCCTCGGTGCCCCGGCCGCGTAACAGCACCGGGACCGCCGGCCACCAGCTGCCGGTCCCAGTCACCCCGCGCGCCGCGCACCGTCGACAACCCGGCCGATGACCCGAATCGGCGATACCACCACATCTGTTGCGCTGGGTACGTCCATGCCCTCGGGGAACGGTCGAGGCCCGCGTCGGGCGACCGTTCTCCACCTCCTCGCGGACCCGCTCCGCTCCCGGCGCTCCCGGTGAGCCGTGTTCACGCCCCTTCGCGGCGGTCACCGCGATGCCACCATCACGACCGTGGAGCCCGACGGACCGCCGTGAACCCTGCGGCCCGCCCCCTCCACGGCCCGACACCAACTGCCAGGAGCTCGAGGATGTCGCCGATGGACGACGGAGTCCTCCGGGACCTGGTGCGAGCGGCCGTGGGCCGGGCCCAGGGCCGCCTTCTCGCTCTCCAGGCTCCGCAGGGGTGGTGGAAGGGGGAGCAGAACGCGAACATCACGATGGATGCCGAGGACCTCCTCTTCCGCGAGTTCCTCGGCGTCCGAACCACGAGGCAGACCTCGGAGACGGCCCGTTGGATCCGGTCCCAGCAGAGCGAGGACGGGTCCTGGCCGGTCTTCCGCGGCGGCCCCGGCGACCTGTCCACGACCGTGGAGGGCTACGTCGCCCTGCGCCTGGCCGGGGATGGTCCGGCGGAACCCCACATGTGCCGGGCAGCCGCCCGGGTACGGGAACGGGGAGGGATCGCCGCCAGCCGGGTGTTCACCCGGATGTGGATGGCGCTGTTCGGGCTGTGGCCGTGGCGGCGGTTGCCCGTCCTGCCGCCCGAGCTGGTCCTGCTGCCCCGCGGTGCCCCGCTGAACATGTACGACTGGGCCTACTGGGCCCGCCAGACGGTTCTCCCGCTCACCGCGGTCAGCCACTTCCGGCCGGTCCGGACCCTGCCCTTCACCGTGCCCGAGCTCCACGCTCCGGCGGCACCGTCGGCGCCGCGACCCCCTTCCTGGAGCCTGCCCGGTGCCTTCCTGCGCCTCGATTCCCTCCTGCGGCTGTGGGAGGACGGTGTCCCGCACCGCCACAAGCCGTTGCGGCGACGCGCCCTGCGCGCGGCGGAGCGGTGGATCCTCCTCAGGCAGGACGCCGACGGCAGCTGGGGCGGCCTCCAACCCCCCTGGGTGTACTCCGTACTGGCACTCCACCTGCTCGGATACCCGCTGCACCACCCCGCCCTCCGGTCGGCCGTCGACGGGATCGACGCCTTCACCATCCGCGAGGAGCTGCCGGGCGGTACGGTCCGCCGGATCGAGGGCTGCCAGGGGCCCGTCTGGGACACCGCGCTCGCCCTCGTCGCCCTGCTGGACTCGGGCCTCGCCCCCGGCCACCCGGCGGTCACCGCGGCGGCCCGATGGCTGCTCGGGCAGGAGGCGCGTTCGCGCGGGGACTGGTGCGTGCGCCGCCCGGAGCTGCAACCGGGCGGCTGGGCGTTCGAGTTCCACAACGCCCACTACCCCGACGTCGACGACTCCGCCGAAGTCGTCCTCGCCCTCGGCCGGGCCGCCCCCGCCGACCCGTCCCTGGCCGGCCGGTCACGCGCGGCCCAGGCGCGGGCCGTGAACTGGGTGCTCGGCATGCAGTCGCGGGACGGCGGGTGGGGGGCGTTCGACGCCGACGGCACCTCGGTGCTCGTCGGACGGCTGCCGTTCTGCGACTTCGGCGAGGTCACCGACCCTCCGTCCGCCGACGTGACCGCACACGCGGTGGAGATGCTGTGCGCCCAGGGGCGAGCGGGAGCACCCGCCACCCGCAGGGCGGTCCGGTACCTGCTGGCGTCCCAGGAGGCCGACGGGTCGTGGTTCGGGCGGTGGGGCGTCAACCACGTGTACGGCACCGGCGCGGTCCTCCCCGCCCTCGCCGCGGCCGGCCTCGACGGGAGGCATCCGGCGATGCGGCGGGGCGCCGACTGGCTCGTACGGCACCAGAACACGGACGGCGGCTGGGGCGAGGACCCGCGTTCCTACGACGATCCGGCCTGGACCGGCCGCGGCACCTCCACCCCCTCCCAGACGGCCTGGGCCCTGCCGGCGCTGCTCGCCGCCGGACGCGCCGGCGGTACTCCCGTCGAGCGCGGTGTCCGCCACCTCGTCACCACACAGCGCGGCGACGGCGGCTGGGACGAGGAGCAGTACACGGGAACCGGCTTCCCCGGCGACTTCTACATCCGCTACCACTCCTACCGCGACGTGTTCCCGCTGACCGCCCTCGGCCGCTACCTGGCCGCCCCCGCGGACGCGGAGCACGTACGTGCCTGAGCCCGGAGTCGTCGTCATCGGGGCCGGAATCGCGGGCCTGACCGCCGCGTCGATCCTGCAGCGGCACGGTCACCAGGTCACCGTCCTGGAACGCGCACCGCGGGTCGGCGGCCGTATCCGCACCGAGGGGGTAGGCGGGCACCGCGTCGACGTCGGCGCCGAGTACGTCACGGACGCCCACCGGCACACCCGCGACCTGCTGTCCGAGCTGGGCATGGCCGGGCAACTGCGCCCCGTACCCCTGGACATCGCGCTCCTCGACGGCGGACTGCCGGAGCGGCTGGCCCTGCGTTCGTTCTTCGCGGGCCGCCATCTGAGCCCGACGGCACAGGCCGCACTGGTACGCGCCTACCTCACCGTCCTGCGTCACCGCCATGAGCTGTCCTTCAGCGACATGACCCGCGCCCACCGGCTCGACACGGCCACCACCGCCTCTCTGTTCCCCGCCTGGGGCCAGGACGCCGTCACACGGTTCCTGAACCCGATGATGCGGGCCTTCCTCTTCTCCGGCCCGTCCCGCACGTCGCGGGCCGTCATGCTCGCCTACCTCCGGCTCCTCCTCGGCCTGCGCGCCGTCGACACCCTGGACGGCGGGCTGGAACGCCTGCCCGGCCGGCTCGCCGCCACCCTGGACGTGCGACTCGGCCACGAGGCCGTCAGCGTCTTCGAGGGGCCGCTGCCGGCGGACGGGAACGCGTCGGCCTACCGTGTGGACGTGCACCCTCCGGCGGGCCGCCGACCGTACTCCCTCGACGCCGACGCCGTCGTGTGCGCCACCACCGCGTCGGCGGCCGCGCGCCTGCTCAGACCCACGGGCCCACCGGTCCAGAAGGCACTGTCCACGGTGCGCTACGCCTCTGCGGCCGTCCTCAACTGCGACCTCACGGTCAAGGTCTCCTCACCCGCCCGGTGGGTCATCGACATGGGCCGGAGGGACACAGCGGTCGCCATCATGCGGATCGTCCCCGGTGACGTCTCGGACGTCCTGACCCTCTGGAGTCCGGGCGGCCCGACGGGAGCCCTGCTCTGCGACTCGTCGGACGAGGACGTGCTGCACCGCATGACCGGAGCCCGCGCCTCGGAGACCCTGCTGCCGCAGGGGCGTTCCGCGATCCGTTCGTTCCGGGTCGACCGGTGGCCCGAGGCGCTGCCGGAGTTCCCCGTCGGCCACCTCGCCCGCATCCGGCAGGTGACCGCCGCTCTGCCCGGCGGCCTGACCCTGGCCGGAGACTACCTGGGCGGCCAGAACATCGAGGCGGCCATCGTCAGCGGCCGTACCGCAGCCCGGGTCACACTGGGGCACCTGGCCCACTGACCGGCGCCGGCTCGCTCAGGGAGCGGGGTGCTGCGGCAGGGCCGCGTAGGCGCTGGTGGATCCGTCGCGCGGGCGCCGGAGGCGGCTGCTGTGCGCCAGTACCGCCACGATGTCGAGGTCGCGCCCCGACCCGTCACCGGTTGCGGCCGGCTCGCCGGGCCGGGTGCCCCGCGGGCCGGCCGCGGTGCCGGCGCCGCGGGCGGGCGGCGTCTAGAGCCAGTCGGTGTAGCGGGTGGGGGCGAGGTGAGCGTCCATGTCGGTGAGGACGTCACCCTTGACGACGGCGAACATGCCCGCTGTTGGGTCGGTGACGACGGTACGGTTGTCGCCCTTGTGAGACAGGGTGATCCGGCCCAGCTCGTCCAGGGGGAAGACCTCGGGGCCCCCGATGTTGTGGATGCCGTTCACCGGGTCGCCCGCGGCGACCTCCGCCACCGCGTTGGCCACGTCCTTGGAGGCGATCGGCTGGATCGGCGTGGGAGGCAGCCGGACGGTGTCGCCGTCGGTGGTCCAGGACAGGACAGCCTCCATGAACTCCATGAACTGCGTTGCCCGGACGATCGAGTAGGGGATGGGCCCGACGGCAAGGGCGCCCTCCTGGAGCACCTTGGCCCGGTAGTAGTCCAGCTCCGGCACCTTGTCCGCGCCGACGATCGAGAGGATGACGAAGTGGCCGATGCCGCTCTTCTGGGCCGCGGCCAGCAGGTTGTCCATCGAGGTCCGGAAGAAGGCCGGAGACGCTTCGTCGAAGGTCGGGGAGTTCGTCAGGTTGACGACGACGTCGGCTCTCGCCACCGCCTCCTCCACTCCCTGACCGGTGATGACGTCGACTCCGGTGGACTGCGAGTGCGGTACCGCCTCATGACCGGCGGCGTTCAGAATCTTGACGACCTGCGACCCGATCAGCCCGGTACCACCGATGACTGCGAACCTCATGACGTACCTCTCGTCGGGAGATGCACTGCAATACGGCACATGATCCCGATATCGGCGTTTGACATGAAGTAAGGGCCTGCGTCCGGTGAGCGTGTTGCCCAACCGGCCAACTCGCGCAGGCCCCCGCCGGGGCGGGCACCACCGCGCTGCGGACGTACGCCATATCGACCCGGCCCGAATCCCGAATGGCAACCGCTCCCGCATCTCCATGCCCTGCCCAACGGCCGGTACCGGCAGGAGACTCGTCCTGCGTGGCACCCGGGGGGCCGCCAGGCGGGGACAGCCAGGCTCCCGCTGTGGCAGGGCCCGGTCCTCCAGCGGGGGACCGGGAAACGGCGGGCGTCGACCGCAGTTCATCGTCGCAGGACCGGCGGGGCCCCAGGGCTCAGCCGGCGAAGTCGTGGATGACCCGGCGCGCCAGTACGGCACGCGCGGCCGCCAGCTCCGCCGCCACAGCCTCTTCCCTCTGCCCCGTGAACGAGACGAGCCCGGGATGCGGACCACCCGCGGCCGCGAGGCGTCGGCGCAGGTGCGTCGGGGGGTGGGTGGAGTCGACACTGTGCCCGCGTCGGGCGGCGACCCGCCTCAGCCGCTCGTACTCCCGCTCCGGCACCGACGCGAACCTGGCGGCCAGCCGCTCCCACAGCTCCCGCTCCGCCGCCTCGCGTGCCTCGCGGCCGGCCCGTCCGCCGTTCATCCCGGCGGCCACCGCCTCCCGTCGGAGCCCCGCGTCGACCGTGCCCGCGATCAGCAGCCAGTCCATCAGGGCGACGGCCGCGGCCGTCGAACCGACACGGGCCGCGCTCGCGTCGGCAAGGTACTCCGACCGCTGCGAGGCGCGCAGCGTCAGGGCGTCGAGCAGCCGCAGCAGCCCGAGGACCGCGCACCGGGGCAGGAACACGACCGCGTTGACGAACCGGTCCAGCAGACCCGCCGGCGGCGTCGGCGCCAGCAGGTAGTACCAGACCGACAGCGAGTGCAGCGCACCGACGGTGAACCCGGCCCGCCTGGTGTCCCCGTGGGCGAAGTGGCCCAGCTCATGGCCCAGCAGCGCGACCCGCTCCTGCGCCGTCAGGACCTCCCACAAGCCGAGCCCCAGGTACAGCACCCGGTGCTGCCGCAGCCCGTACGTGGTCACCCCGGCGTTGGCCGTCGGCTCCACGACCACAGCGCGCACACCACCCGTGCCGAGGGCTGCCGCGACCTCGTCGACCAGGCCGAAAAGCTCGGGGGCATCGGCCCGCGAAAGCACCGGCGCGTCCTTCGGCAGCCGCCCCGGCCGGGGCCGCAGGACGGCGGCGAGGCCTAGGAACAGCGCCCCCACCACGGGCTGCACACCGGTCTCCCAGCCCAGGACGATCAGGAGCACCCCGCCGACCGCCAGCAGCACGGTCAGGGAGTGCACCACCATGGACACGCCCTGCGCCAGCAATGCCGAAGCGGACGTACCGCGCGGCTTCCCCTGCTCCGGACCCCGCGCCAGCTCCGCCGCCAGCTGTTCCCCGTGCGTGTGCGCGAGGCGCCGGCGAAAGGCGGCGATCCGGCCGAGCTCGGGGTCCGGAGCACCCGGATCCACGTTCCAGTCGCACGCCGCGCACCATTCGACGTAGGTCTCGTCCACCGGCACCGATTCGCCGCACGCCGGGCACTCCCGGACCGGCGGCGCGGTGGACTTCCCGCTGATGACGCTCACGTTCCCCTCCCTCGCCGCAGGTCCCCCTGGAGCTGCGACCGAGGCAGCATAAGTGCCCGTCCGGTGCGAGCCAACCCGATTCCACCTGCGACAACGCAGGCCTTCGGGCCGGTCGGGGAGCCGCGCCGTGATCAGCAGATCGCCCTCGGAACACTCCGTGCGTACGTCAACACGCCGACCGTACTGGTGCCCTTTCTCAGACGGCGCCGACAGCCACCACGAGGGGCCCGGCCGCCGCAGGAGGGGGCTGCCGGGTCCGCCGGCCCGTCGACGGCCCGGTCGGCCACCGTCTCCGGTCGGACCAGGACGGCGTCCAGCAGACCCGGTGCGGTTTGACGCCGCGGAGGCGCCAACCGGATCCGGTTCAGCCGGTCGGGGCGTAGTCGTCGACGGCCATGGAGTCGTGCAGGCGCGCCGTCCCGGAGGTGAGGCGGAGCAGGGCGCGGGCTGGGCCCGGGGGCAGGGCCGCGACCAGGCGGGCGCCCGTCCAGCCAGCGGTCGACGTCCGGGTGCATACCGGTGAACGCGGCGTGCAGCAGCTCCTTCTGCCGGGGCACGCCACGGGGGTGCTCGGACTCGGGTACGCCTCGGAAGAGGAACAGCACCCTGGCGTCGCCCATGTGGCTCACGCCGTACATGCCGGCGGTGCGGCCGACACCGACGTGCAGGAGCAGCTCACCGTCGAGTCCGCGGGTGTTCGGCAGCGTCATCACCCCCAGATGGGCGCCGAGGGAGGTGCCGAAGCGGGCTTCGTCGCCGAAGACGAGTCGGCGCACGTTGGAGTGGAGGCCGTCCGCGCCGATGACGAGGTCGAAGCGGCGGGGGGCTGCGTTCTCGAACGACACCTCGCCGTCGGGCGAGATCGCGGTGATCGAGTCACCGAAGACGTAGGCGACGTCGTCCCGCGTGGCGTCGTGGAGGATCCCGGTCAGGTCGTCGCGCATGATCTCGACGTGCCGGCCGGACGTGGCACGGAAGATCCGGGAGAGGTCCGCCCGGACCGGACGGCGCGCGCCCTCCTGATGGACCGTCATCCGGCGGGTGCCCACGGCCCGCTCCTCGATGCGCCGGAGCAGGCCCATCCGCTGGGAGATGTCCATCGCGGGCCGGAACAGGTCGACCGCGTGGCCGCCGGTCCTGCGCGGGGCCGGCGCGCGCTCGACGACGGTGACGCAGAAGCCGTACCGGGTGAGCCAGTGGGCCAGGACCGGCCCGGCGACGCCCGCCCCGGAGACGAGGATCCGGACCCTCATGGGCTTCGTCCTTTCCATTCAGGCCCCCTGTACGGCGTGGAGTGCGGTGAAGGCCAGCAGGGGGGCGGCGGTGCGCGGTGGGTCTTCGAGGAGGGGCGAGTGGCCCAGGCCAGGCAGCAGCACGACCTGCGCACCAGGTACGGCGCGGTAGTCGGAGGCCGAGGAGGAACGCCACCTGCGGTCGTCCTGGCCGAAGACCACCAGGAGCGGCTTGCCGAGTACTTCCAGCCGGTCCGGCAGCCGGCGTTGCTCCAGGTAGGAGCGGGTGGCGGTCATCGTGGCGGTGAAGGTGTGACGGGTCATGGCGCGTACGTCGTCCAGCAGCTCGTCGGGGATCCGGTAGCCGGCCCGGCTGACACCGGTGCTCGCGAACGCGCGGAGTTGCTCGTCGGCCGGCGGCCACCGCGACGGGTCGATCGCGGCGGTCTCCGAGGGGACGAAGGCGTCGAGCCCGGGACCGGTGTTGACGAGTGCTAGGGCGGTGACCAGGTCGGGCCGCTCCTCGGCCAGGGCGGTGGCCACCGTCCCGCCGCTGGAATGGCCGACGGCGACGGCGTGCTCGACGCCGAGCCGGTCGAGGACCAGGCCGGCCCGGCGTGCCTGGTCGGGGAGCGCGTAGCTGCGGTCGGCGGGTTTGGCCGACCTGCCGTGCCCGAGCAGGTCGACGCGGATGACCCGGTGGGAGGGGCTCAGCAGCGGAACCATCGGGTTCCACGAGCGGGACGAGGAAGCGGACCCGTGGATGAGCAGGAGGGCGGGGGCGTCGCGCGGGCCGTCCTCGCACACGTGGATGTCGCCGTCGTCCAAGGGCAGCAGGAACGAGTGCTGCCCGGTGGCATCGGCGCCGTCGGCGCCGTCGGCACCGCTCGCTTTGAGGTCGTCGTCTGAAGCGGTCATGGTTCCACTGTCGGCGTCGCGCACGCCCGAGGATTGGACGAATGTTCCCCGGGCGCCGCGCCGTAGCATGGAACGATGCATGCGTTCGAGCACGGTGCGGTCATGTGGGACGTGGCGCGTCCGCGCCGGCCCAGCCGGCTGACCGGTGTCGGCATGGCCGGGTTCCGGGTCCGTGACCTGGACCCGCTCCGGATCGTCCCGCATCCCGCCGTGACGCTGCTCCTCGACTTCGGCGCCGGTTCACCCGTCCTCGACCACGATCGGGGGCAGCAGCGGGGAAGTCTCGTCACGGGGCCCGGGCTCGGGGCCGGAGGCGCGGTCCGGGCGTGGGGGCGGGACCTCGAGTGCGTCCAGGTCCGGCTGTCGCCGGTGATCGCCCGCGCGGTCCTGGGCTCCTCCCCCGCCGACCTCGACGGCGCGGCCGTGCCGCTGGACGACGTGTGGGGCCGGGGGGAGGCGTCGCGGCTCTGCGAACGGCTCGCCGGTCTCCCGTCGTGGCAGGAGCGCTTCGCGCTGGTGGACGTCCTGCTCGCCCGGCGGAGGGAGGCGGGGCCGCCGGTGGAGCCGGAGGTCGCGCAGGCCTGGCACCGGATCGTCGTCAGCCACGGTGCGGTTCGTATCGGCTCACTCGCGGCCGAGGTCGGATGGAGCCGTAAGCGTTTGTGGTCCCGCTTCTGCTCCCAGCTCGGTCTGCCACCGAAGCAGGCCGGGAAGCTGGTCCGCTTCGACCGTGCGGCCCACCGGCTGGTCGCGGGTGAAGGAGCGGCCCGGGTGGCGGCCGAAACCGGCTACGCCGACCAGTCCCACCTGCACCGGGACGTAGTGGCGTTCACCGGATCAACCCCGGCGAAGATGGTCGACGAGCCGTTCCTCACCGTGGACGACATCGCGTGGCCACCGCCTGGGCCGCCTGGCGTCCGCCGTGCCCCCCACATGCCGCCACCCCCGCCCCGCCCACCTGGCCCCAAAGCCCGGCTCCGCGCCGGCGGCGAAACTCCCGGGCACCTCGAACGGTCCGCCGCCCTCTGCCCGACGCCCCGCCGGACCGGAACCACCACCAGCCGGCAACCGCCCTCGGGCACCACCGGACAGCGGGACGTGGCCGCCTGCAACGGGCCGGCATGCGGCGGCGCCTGCCGGTGAAGCCCGTCGCTGGGACAGTTCCAGGGAATCAGGCCTGCCGTAGGTCGCGAACCGGAACGGCCGCGCCGCCTCCCACTCCTGATGGGCCTCGGCCGTCCGGCCCTCCCCGGCCGACGGCGAGCCGTGCCGCTCCTGGATCTCACGCGGCCGCGCCCGCGCGGTATCCGTGCCGCCGGCTCTGCCGATCAGTGCCCGCACTGGTACCGGTCGGTGCCGAGGAGGACGCCGGCGTCAGGCAGGTCAGGCAGGTCGGGCCACGGTGAAGTCCGTGAAGGACCGGGACCAGCCACTCGATGCCACCGGCAGCGTCCGGGTCGGCCTGGGCGGCCTGGAGCATCCGCTCGAACGTGCCGTCCGCCGCCCACCGCCGGAAGCGAGTGTGGAGGCCGGCCCACGACCCGTATCGCTCAGGCACATCCCGCCAGGCGACCCCGGTCCGGAACCTCCACACGATCCCGTTGTGGACCGTCCGGTCGTCCAGCCGCGGCCGCCCCGACGCGGGGCCGGGGCATCATCGGCTGCACGGGTTCCCCCTGGGCATCGGACAGTTCACGGCGGCGTGGCACCATCCCGCGATCCACAACCCAAGATCACTTCGACGACGGACCCTGGGGCCGTTCGAAGGCCTGGAGGACGCCGCCGACCGAGAAGCACAGGGCGCCGGTGAGCGTGCCCCAGTTGGCGATGTCGGTGTTGACCAGGCTTCCCGTGGCGGGCCGGGTGAAGGCGGCCAGTGCCGAGACCATGAAGAGCACCGATCCGAGCTGGTTCACCGCCACGACCCACCAGCCCAGGCTGCGTGAGCGCAGGCAGGGCCGGGAGCGGTGGCAGATCTCGACGAACGCGAGGTGCCCCGAGGCCAGGAACAGCAGGCATCCGATCACGTCGGGGGTCCAGATCAGCCGGTTGGTCTGCTGGACGCTGAGCCCCTGGAGGAAGGAGTCCAGCAGGTTGACGCCGAACACGAGCGTCCCCGCGAAGAGCGCGAAGGCGCTCAGCCAGGCCAGGCGCATCGGTTCGTACCCCCACCACCTCCAGCGGTTGGTGACCAGCGGGCCGCCACCCCGGGAGTGCTGGGGTGCGTTGAGGACCTGGAGCAACGAGGTGTAGCCCCCGGTGTTGAAGAAGAGGCCTCCCGCGAAGTAGATCGAGGCGCTCTCCAGCGGGTCGCCCGAGCCGAACTGGGCCACGGCCGCGCCGAGGGCGAAGTGGGCTCCGCCGATGACGAACGCGACCGAGGCGATGGCGTTGAGCCTGCGCAGCCGGCCGAGGGCCTCGTCGTCGGCCGCCGGGGACAGGGTGAGCGAGTCCCCCGGGCCGGGGACGGACAGCGCTCCGCGCCGGCGCGCGACCCGTGACTCCCAGACCACCGTTCCCCCTTCCGGGCGGTGCCAGGTGAGCCGGGTGGTGAAGGGTCCCGCGCCTTCGGCGCGCTGCTCGGGGTGTCCCACGCCGCGAGCGTAGCCCCGTGGGCGGCTCCCGAGGGGGAAGGCCCGCCGCGCGCGGCGGCGGTTCGGGGCGGGCGGCGGGCGGCGGGCCTACGGGGGTGGCCGGTCGATCAGCGGCTGCAACGCTCCGAACGACAGCGCGTCGGCCTCGATGTCCCAGACCACCGGCTCGCCGTCCAGGACCAGGCCGGCGGGGAGCTGCGCCTCGGCGGCGGCCACCGGGTCCGGCCACCGGTCCTGGACGAGCGCCCCGCGCCGGGTCTGCACCACCACTGACCCGCCCGGCCCGGACGAGGTGAACAGCGGCGCCCGGTGACCGAGCGCGTGCCACCGAGGCTTGAGCACCGGAGGTGCCGGGCCGATGGCTTCAGACGTCGATGGTCCTTCGCGCCTGGTCGACGAACTGGGTGCGCTTCGACAATGCGTGATCCAGAAACCGCCGCCTGGCACCTTGGGGGTCCGCTGCGGAAGGATCGCCGGCGCCCTGTCCAAGGGCATCTGCGCTGAGGGCAGCGACGCAGGCCGAGAGCGATCGAACCAGCTCCTCCGCCATACGGGCCAGCTTCTCCGGGCCTTCGATCTCTACCGTCGCCTGAGCATCGGCGAGGCCGCCACGAAGCATTTCCCGCGTGGCAGCCAGCCTTTCGCGAGCGGCGTTGAGGTCCGCCCCTGGCAGGGACAGCTCGGTGCTGATCTCCTTCAACAGCCTGTGCAGGTCATCCGCCTTGGCCGTGAAGACCGAGTACGCGTCGCGGCGAAGCTGACGGCGCCAATGCCGGTGCTCTGCCTTGACCTGCCGTTGAGCCGACAACCCTGCCACGCCGGCCGCGAGAGCAGTGCCCACCACTCCCACAGCCGCGCCTATGACTGCCGCAACCCCTGAGTCCATGGGGGGATTCTGCCGTCAGGGAGGCGCGCGCGAGGAGAGATCGCGGGCACCTGCCGAACGTCACTCCTCAGCCGCCGATCAAACCTCGATGGCGATGATCAAGGTTCGACGGCGCAGGACAGGAGCCCTGCACCGGACCGGTGACCGGGCGGGTCGCTCGCACATACATTCGAACACGTGTTTCCATTGGAGGGTGAGCACCCCGTTCCGCTTCCCCGAGGACCTGATCACCCTGCAACAGGCGTGGCAGCAGACCTACGCCGCACTCGCGCAGGCCCCCGCCGGGGCGGGCACCACCGTGCTGCGGCGGGGCGGGAGGCCGCGGCATGAGCCGGCCCATCGACGCCGCACCCCCACGGCGTGGATCACTCCGTCCGCAGGGCTCTGGCCGTTGGCGTCCGCGCGGCCCAGCCGGCCGGAAGCAGGGCGCCCGCCACGGCGATCGACAAGCCGGCCAGGGTCAGTGCCGCCAGGAGTGGAGGACCGTACACGTCGATGGCCGCCGGAGGGATCGTGGTACCGGCCGCACGGCCCATCGCCGGCATCACGCGGCCGTGCAGGGCCGTGCCCAGCGGCACGCCGACGGCTCCCGCGGCCAGGCCGATGACGCCGACCGAGGTGAAGACCTGGGTGACTGTCTGCCGGGGGGTCATCCCCAAGGCCTTGAGCACGCCGAGGTCGCGCACCCGGTCACGGGTGTCCAGGACCACGGTGTTGAGGACCCCCAGGCAGGCAACTGCCACCAGCATGAGCGTGAGCATCGCGATCAGGGCCTGCATCGCGCGGATCACGCTGGACTTTCCGGGTCCCGCGGCTTCGGCACGGGCGCCGAGCGGCTTCAGCGCGGCGTTGAGGTCGTCGACGTAGCGGCCGACGTCCGTGCCCGTGGTCAGCCTGACCGTGAAGTTGCCCGGCAGGTAACGGCCTTCCAGTGCGCCGACCGACGCGCGGTCGGTACGCAGGGCCATCCCCTCGTCGCCGAGGTCGAACACCTCCCCCACGATCCGCAGCCGGATGTCGTTCCCCCGCTCCGACACCGTCACGGTGGAGCCGACGTGAACGCCGGTGGCCTCAAGGAAGCGGGTGGCTGCGACGGCTTCGCCCGGGGCGGCGAACCAGCGTCCGCTCACCATGGTGTGGTCGGCGTCGGGCACCTCGCCCTGGTGGGCCACCAGTGGCACTCCGCCGTTCAGCCCGGCCACGGAGACCCGGGCACGGTCGGTCCGGTACCAGGAGGCGGTCTCCGGCCGGCCGGCGATGGCCGCGGCCACCGCCGCCGGGTCCGCCGGCTCGCGGGGCGGTGAGGGTGCCGGACCGTCGCCGGGGCCGCCCAGCGTGCGCACCGTGACGTCGCCGCCGCGGTCCGGGTCCCCGTCCCGTTGGACGGCGTTCAGCGTGGATCCCAAACCCACCGCGAAGGTGACCGCGAGCGCTCCGAAGGCGACGGCGGCGGCCATCGTCGCCGAGCGCGCGGGGCGGGCGAGGGGGCCCGCCAGGCCGAGACTGACCGGACGCGGCAGCGGCAGTCGGCCGAGGAGGTGCCCCGTCCGGCGCAGGCACCCGCTCGTGGACGCCGTCCGCCCCGCGCCGATCACCTGCGCGGTACGCAGCCGTGCCGCCCGCAGCGCGGGTGGCAGCGCGGTGGCCGCCACCACGGCCAGTGCTCCGGCCGGCACCACGAGGTCCACCCATACGGGGATCAGTACCGCCGCCGTCCCGTAGGACTCGGCCAGCTGCGCCATCAGGGGAACGGCCAGGATGTTGGCGAGCGCCACGCCGAGTGCGGCGCCCACCGCGGACGGGAGCAGCGCCTGGGCCACGTAGGCCCGGCCCACCTGGAGCGGAGTGAAGCCGAGGGCCTTGAGGATGCCGATCCGCCGGGTCGCGGCGCCGACCGCGCCGCTGACGACGATGCCGATCACCAGTACCGACATGGCCAGGCCCAGCACGGCGAAGGCGGTCACGAAGGGGATGTAGGCCGCCGTGTTCTCCTGGGCGGCCCGGCGTACGTCGAGGTAGGACTGGGTGCCGGTGACGGCGCCCGGCGGGAGTGCGGCGGTCACCGCGTCCGCGGCTCGGGTGACGGCGCCGGCGGTGTGCGGGCCGGTGAGCCGGTACAGCATCTGGTGGCCCGTCCGTTCCGGTGCGAGTGCGGCCAGTTGTCCGGGCAGGACCCAGGCATCCGCGCTCTCGCCCACGGACTCGGCGATGCCGACCACTGTCAGCCCGGTCCCGTCGGCGGCCGCCAGTCGTTCTCCGGGCCGCATCCTCGGGAGTCCCGCTCCCCTCTCCAGCACGATCTCGCCGGGCGCGGTGACCCAGCGGCCGTCGACGAGGTCGATCCGGTCCACTTCGCCGCCCGCCGGGGACCGCTCGACCACGGTCAGCGGTGGCGGCTGGAAGCCGGGCGGCAGTTCTCCCTCCGGACTCAGCCGTACGGAGGCCGCGTCGAACGGGCCTGCCACGGCTTCCACTCCGGGCACCCGCCCGGTCGCCGCGGCCTGCGTCCCGGACACCACCGAGGCGTCGAGCCGCACTGTCAGGTGGGCCCCCTGCTGCCGGGCGAAGGCCCGGTCGAAGGGAGCCTGCGAGGCGACCAGCAGCCCGCCGGCGAGCACCGCCGCGGCCACCGAGATGAGGGTGGTGAGCGCCATCACCGCGCTCTGCGCGCGCCTGCGCCCCACCCCGGCGCGCACCACGCGCCCGAGGGCGCCCGTCCGCCTCATCGCGCCACCGCCCTGACGTCGCGCGCGATGCGCCCGTCGACGAGCTCGATGGTGCGGGTCGCGCACGACTCGGCCAGCGCCAGGTCGTGCGTGACGAGCACGATGGTCTGCCCGTCGGCGTTCAGTCGGCGCAGCAGGTCGCGTACGTCCTCGCCCGAGACGTTGTCCAGGGCTCCGGTCGGCTCGTCGGCGAGCAGCAGTCTCGGACGGTTCATCAGCGCCCGCGCCACCGCGACCCGCTGCCGTTCGCCGCCGGACAGCCTGCCGGGGTGGGCCCGGGTGTGCCGGTCGATCCCGAGGTGTGCGAGGAGCTCGGCTGCCCGGGCCGCGGCCTCGGTGCTGGGCATGCCCGCGAGCTGGGCCGGCAGCAGCACGTTGTCCAGGACGGTGAGGTCGTCGAGGAGGTTGAAGAACTGGAAGACCATCCCGACCCGGGAGCGCCGGTACTTCGCCGACGCGGTCTCGGTCAGTTCGTCCACCCGCACTCCGTCGACGGTGACGCTGCCCGCGCTCGGCCGGTCCAGGCCGGCGATCAGGTTGAGCAGGGTCGACTTGCCGCTGCCGGAGGGGCCCAGTACGGCCAGTGCCTCGCCTGCCTCCACCCGCAGGGTGAGGCCGGCCAGTACCGGCGGGCCCGTGTCGTACGTCTTGGTCACCTCGTGCATGTCGATGAGGGGGTTGCCGGTCATGGGTCCTCCAGGGTCGGGCGGTCGTCGGGCTGCCCGTTCCGCTCGCCGGGCACGGCCCCGACGCTAGGAGCCGGCCTCCGGCAGGCGCGTCGGCCGCCGTGCGGAACTTCGGTACCGTGCCGGGAGGACGGCCCTCGCCGTCATCCGCGCGGCGTACGCCGCAGGTTGAGGGCGGCCGTCCTCCCGACTGATCCACGGCGGCGACCCGGCGGGCAGACTGGTCCGATGAGCAGACGAGACGCCCTCATGCGCTGGTCCCGCGCGCCGCGTGCCGCCGGGGCGCGGCCGCGGCTGCCGTACCGGTCCTGGGCGCTGGACGCGGGTATCGCCGTGGTGCTGGCGGTGGGCACGGTCATCGGCGACCTCAACCGGTCGTACGTGGTCGTGCGGATGCCGGAAGTGCCCGTACCGCCCGCTGAGCGGATCCCGTCGCTGCCGCAGCTGCCCCATCCGGTGCCGGCTTCGGAGCACCTGCTGCCCCCGGTCGAGCCCTGGGAGTTCGCGGCGGCCGTACTGACCGCCCTGCCGCTGCTGCTGCGTCGCCGGTACCCGATCACCGTCTACTGGGCCGTGCTGGGCGCGGCGCTGCTGCTGCACCGGGGTGAGGTCTCGGCGGACGCGACGACGTACACCTTCGCCTCGGGCCTGGTCGCGGCGTACAGTGCGGCCGTCCACGGCCCGCACCGCAAGGCCGTCGTGGCCTCCCTGCTCGCCGGGGTCGTGCTGTACGCGGCGTTCCCCCTGGTCCCGGAGGTGGACAAGGGACTGGTCCCGGTGCTGGTCCTGCTGCCGGTCGGCTTCGCGGCGCACGGCGTCCACATCTGGCGGCAGCGGGCCCGGGCACTGCAGGAAGAGCAACGGGCGGCGCTGCGGCGCGCCGTGGACGAGGAGCGGTCGCGGATCGCCCGGGAGCTCCACGACGTCGTGACCCACAACGTGAGCATGATGACCATTCAGGCCGGCGCCGCGCGCAAGGTCCTGGACACCGAGCCCGGCCAGGCGAAGGACGCGCTGCTGGCGGTGGAGGCGGCGGGGCGCTCCGCGATGTCGGAGCTGCGCCATGTGATGGGCCTGCTCACCATGGCCGCCGACGGCCCCGACCCGGCTGCCGGGGCGGACCTCGCACCGCAGCCGGGTCTGGACCGGCTGCCCGAACTGGCCGAGCGGGTACGGGCGACCGGCGTACGGGTGGAACTGTCGCTGCGCGTCTCGCCAGTCGGGCTGCCCGCGGGGGTGGACCTGGCGGCTTACCGCGTGGTGCAGGAGGCCCTCACCAACGCGGTCAAACACGCCGCGGGGGCCGCGGTGTCGATCGTGGTGGAGCAGGTACCCGGTGAGCTGCGGGTGGACGTGACCGACAGCGCCGGCCGCTCCGGACGAGCGGGCACGGGCGGTGGGTACGGCCTGGTGGGCCTGCGGGAACGGCTCGCGATGTACGGCGGTACCCTGCACGCGGACCGTCGTCCCGGCGGGGGCTTCCACGTCCGCGCCGTCATCCCGGTGGAGGTACCGTGACCGAGACACCCCGCGTGGTGATCGTCGACGACCAGGCCCTGGTCCGCACCGGCTTCCGGATGATCCTCGCCGCTGACGGCATCGACGTGGTGGGCGAGGCCCCCGACGGCGACGAGGCGGTCGCGGTGGTCCGGCGCACCCGGCCGGACGTGGTCCTGATGGACGTCCGGATGCCCGGCACCGACGGTCTGGAGGCCACGCGCCGGATCCTCCGGGGGGAAGGGCCCGCACCGCGGATCGTCATCCTGACGACGTACGACCTCGACCGGTACGTGTACGCGGCCCTCACCGCCGGGGCGAGCGGCTTCCTGCTGAAGGACGTCACTCCCGAGCACCTGGCTGCCGCGGTCCGGCTGGTCCGCGCGGGCGACGCGCTGCTCGCCCCGGCGATCACCCGCCGCCTGGTCGAGCGCTTCGCCACCGCCGACGAGCGCGCCTCGACCCTCCACCGGGACCTGTCCGCGCTGACCCCGCGCGAGCTGGAGGTCCTCGAAGCCCTCGCCCGCGGCCTCAGCAACGCCGAACTGGCCGTCCGCTTCGGCGTCAGCGAGGCCACGGTGAAGACGCACGTGGCCCGTGTCCTGGGCAAGCTCGGCCTGCGCGACCGCGCCCAGGCGGTCATCGCCGCCTACGAAACGGGCCTGGTCACACCGTCCGCCCGCCCGGGGAGGACCTGTCCGGCCTGACGAGCCGTGCTGCGGGCCACCGGCGCCCGGGGTGCTTCCCCCTGTCTGGGGATTGCTGCCGTCAGGGCCGCGTCCAGCACTCGAGGTCGCTCAGGGCCTTGGTGAAGGAGCCGAGCATCGGGCGCAGGTGGTTCTGGTCCAGCGGGACGAGGCCGTCGGTGTGCGCGCCGCCCTCCACCGTGATGTAGCGGTGCAGGCCGGCGCGGCCGGCGTCGGTGACCATGCGGTGGTACGCGTCGCCGAAGGCGGCCGGCGGGGTGAGGGCGTCGAGGCTGCCCTGGATGCTGATGAGGGGGCGGCGGATGTTTCCGGTGAGGGAGATCCGTTCCACGGCCTCGTGCACGGCCCGGGGGCGGGAGGCGAAGTCGTAGTCGGTGTCGCAGCCGGCCCCGGTGCCTGCCGGGCACTTGGGGGTGCCCGCCTGGGTGGGTCCGTCGTAGTCGGGGTCGAGTTCCTCGCGGATCACCCGCTGGAGGAGGTCCCACTGGTTGTCGTAGTGCCAGCGCCACTGGGGTTCGGAGCCCTTGGGGTAGCCGGCGGCGAGCAGGGCGGACTGGGCGCTCCGATCGCCCTTCTCGTAGCGGGGGTAGGCGCGCAGGGCGGGCGGGAGGGTGGCGAGGAGGCCGCCGTCGGGGGTGAAGGTGAGGGCGTTCCAGTCGAGGCCGCCGGTGTAGAGGTCGGGCCGGTGTTCGAGCTGCCAGCGGACGAGGTAGCCGCCCGCGGAGAGGCCGGCGGCGTAGGTGGAGCGCGGGCCGCGGCCGTAGTGGCGGCCGGCCACCTGCTGGGCGGCGACGGTGAGTTCGGTGACCCTGCGGTGCCATTCCAGGATGGCGTCCCCGGGCCGGTCCCCGTCCTTGTAGATCTCGGGGCCGGTGTTCCCCTTGTCGGTGGCGGCGTAGGCGTATCCCTTGGCGAGGACCTGGTCGCTGATGATCCGGTCGTTGGCGTACTGCCTGCGCAGTCCCGGCGGTCCGGCGACGACGAGTCCGCCGTTCCAGTGGTCGGGCAGCCGTATGACGAACTGGCTGTCGTGGTTCCAGTGGTGGTTGGTGTTGGTGGTGGAGGTGTCGGGGAAGTAGCCGTCGATCTGGATGCCCGGGACGCCGGACGGGGTCGTGGTGCCCGGAGCCTCCAGGCCCGCCCAGTCGTCCTGTTCCGTGTGCCCGGTGAGCCGGGTGCCCGTGGTGGTCAGATCGGTGAGGCGGGCGGAGACGGTGTGTTCGGCGCCGGGGACCTTGATGTCGGCGGGTCCGGTCCGGGCGGCGGCCGCCGGGGCGGTCAGGACGGTTGCCATCAGCAGGGGTGCGATGGCGAGGGAACGCAGCTGCATGAGTCCTCATCTCGTGCGGTGGTGATGCCGAGAAATCTAGGAACCGCAGGTCATGAAGGGTAAGTGCGCGGCGGCAGGGGTCTACGGGGCCGGAGGGCACATGACCTTCGGCCATGCTCCGCACTCCGGGGGCCGCGTGGCGGGGACGGGGGCGCGGGTCTGCGTAGGCTGCGGGGACCGTGTGTGCGCACGGGGTTTTCGAGGAGGTCCGTCCGATGCCGCGTCCCGTGCCCTGGATACCCGCCGTCCTGTACGGGGCGGTGCTCGCGGGGGGCCTCTACTACGCCGCCATCGGTGCGGGTTTCGACGCCCGCACCGTTGCGCGCCGAGTACATCTCCGACCTGCTGATGTTCGCCCTGGGCGTCGTACTGGCGCTGGCCACGGCGGCGGTCGCCGTACGGGAGCGGCAGGCCCGCGGCCAGCTGGAGGACACCCTCGCGCAGGTGGCGCAGCTGTCGGCGGCCCGCGAGCGCAACCGGCTGGCCCGCGAGATCCACGACAGCCTCGGGCACCATCTGACCGCGATCGGAATCCAGTTGGAGAAGGCCGAGGCGTTCGCCGCGCTCGATCCGGCCGCCTCCGCGCAGGCCGTGTCCCACGCCCGCTGGTCCGCGAACCGGGCCCTGGACGAGGTACGGGCCTCCGTGCGCACCCTCGGCCCCGAGGCGGAAGCCGAGCCGGTGGGCCTCGCCCGGACGCTGGCCGACCTCGTCCACCACCTGGACGGCGGCGCCCGCCGGATCTCCCTGGACGTGTCGGGTGTCGAGCGTCGGCCGCTGCTGGTGCTGTACCGGGCGGCGCAGGAGGGCCTCACCAACGCCTGCCGGCATTCGGGCGCGACGGAGATCGGTGTGCGGGTCCGCTACGACGGCCACGGCGCGAGCCTGTGCGTCACGGACAACGGCAGCGGTCTGCGCGGGGCCGAGGAGGGCTTCGGCCTGGCCGGGCTGCGGGAACGCGTCCGCCTGGCCGACGGGACGCTGGAGCTGTCCAGTTCGGACCGGGGCACCGCGCTCACGGTGGGGGTGCCGTGGTGAGCGGGCCCGTGGAGCGGGAGGGGGCGGACGTACGGGTCCTCGTGGTCGACGACCAGGACCTCGTGCGCGAGGGCATCGCCGCGCTGCTCGGCATCCAGCCCGGAATCGAGGTGGTGGGCAGTGCGCGGGACGGCGCCGAGGCCGTGGACGTGGCCGGGCGGTCCCACCCCGACGTGGTGCTGATGGACGTACGGATGCCCGGCATGGACGGGGTGGCCGCCACGGCGCTGCTGCGCCGGCAACTGCCCGGCTGCCGGATCGTGATGCTGACGACGTTCAACGACGACGAGTACGTCGGCCGGGCGCTGAGGGCGGGGGCGGTCGGCTACCTGCTGAAGAACCTGCCCGCGGCGGAACTCGCCCGGGCGGTCCGTCTGGCGCACGCGGGTGTCGCCCAGTTCGATCAGACGGTCCTCACCGCTCTGGCCGCCGGCACCCCTGCTCCGGACCTGCTGACGCCGCGGGAGACCGAGGTGCTGCGGCTCATTTCCGCGGGCGCCACGAACAGGGAGATCGCGGCCCGGCTGTACCTGAGCGAGGGGACCGTCAAGAACCACATCTCCCGTGTGCTGAGCCGGCTGGGCCTGCGCGACCGGACCCAGGCCGCGCTCTACGCACGGGACAACGGGCTGATCTGAGTGGCGGGGCGGCGCCGCCGATGCCGACCAGGAGGGGGCGGGGCCGGCTAGGTCCTGGTCCCGTCGGTGCACACGACCATCAGGGCGTCCAGGCGTACGGCGCGCTGCGTTCCGTTCGCGCCGAGGACGGCCTCGACGAAGTTGTTGTTGTCGCCTTCGCCCGTCCACTCGACCTGGACGAGCCGGTAGTCGCCCGCCGTGAGCCAGGGGGCGTTGCTGGCAAGCTGCTTGCCCTGGGGGGTCCAGACCCTGAGTTCGAACTGGAGGTCCTGGTCGGGCCTTACGTAGACGCGGGCCGTGCAGTAGCGGTAGGCCCTGTCGAACGAGGCCCAGGTGCCTTCGCGGGCCCACCCCTGGGTGGCGGAGAGCCGGCCGTTGCCCTGGCCGGTCAGGGCGGTACCGGTGCCGATCTCGAAGCCCGCCCGGCCGTCGCCGCCGGCGAGGCGGTCCCATGTGCCGATGTCGGATTCCTCGAAGCCGTTGTAGAGGCCCCGTGTGCCGGCGTGTGCCGGCGCCGCTGCCATCAGGGCGGCCAACGGCAGCAGGGTGAGGGCGGCGCACCTGGCGCCGATCCGCGCGCGCTTACGCATGGCTGTCGCTCCGTCGTCGTCCGGGTGGAAGCCTCGACCAGGCTCGCACCTGCGATCCGGGCACTCCAAGGCGAGAACACGCCGAAGTCGCCGACCTCAGGCCTCCTGGAACGACGCCCGGCCCCCTTCAGGGCTTGCCTGCTCGCGGCCGGCGAAGGTCATGCCGGCTGCCAGTGCACGGGCGGCGTCGGCGAAGTACTGCTCGTCCGCTCCAGGGGCGAGGCCGAGGATCACGCGCGTCGGGGTCGCCGCTCCACGCGGCGCCCGGGGCCTGAGGATCGTCCTGTAACCGCCGGTCGCGAGTGGGACGATGCGTCGCCTGGCAGAACCGGTCCGGCTGCTGCGGGGCGACGGCTCGTCCCGGGCGGATACTCCCTGGGGAGTATGTGCACCACCTGCCGAGGTGGGACGACCAGGGCGCCGCGCGGCGGCATTCTGACTGCCGGACCCCGGACACCAGGGCTCCGCGCCCACACCTTCCGCCGTGGTCCCACGCCGAATCCCTTCACGACGACCCGGGAGACGCCATGCATGTCATGCCCACATCAGTTCACGAGTCCCGCGCGGCCTCGCTCCGAGGCGCGGCCCCACGGCCCGACGCCTCCGGCCGCGACGTCCTGAGCCAGTACGTGCGCGGGCACGGCACGGCGATCGAACCGGGTGCCTTCCTGCTGCCCGTCGTCCGCTTCGGCGGCACGGCATGGCTGGTGGGGGCCGCGTTCGCACTGCTCGGCTCGCGCCCGACCGCCCCGGGGGTGAGCGCGTGACCGCCGCCTCGTCCGTACGATCGCGTCGGGCCCGGCAGATCCCCGTCGGCGCGGGCCTCGTGCTGCTCGCGTCCGCCGCCTTCCACACGGTCGTCCTCCTGCTCGCCGGCGGCCCGTGGGACGGACCCGTCTCCTGGCGGAAGCCGATCACCTTCGGGCTGTCCTTCGGTGTCAGCGTGCTGACCGTCACCTGGATCTGTCGGCTCCTCCCGATCACCGCGCGCACCCACACCCTCCTCCTGGGCGCCTTCACCGCGGCGTCCCTGCTGGAGACCGGCCTGATCACCCTCCAGGCATGGCGCGGCGTCCCCTCGCACTTCAACACCGAGACCACCTTCGACACCCTCGTCACGCGCGCCCTCGCGGCCGGCGGAGTCACCCTCATCGCGGTCGTCGTCACGCTCACCGCCGCCGCACTGCGCCCCCACCCGACGGTCGCCCCCAGCATGCGGCTCGCGCTCCGCGCCGGACTCGTGGCGCTCACCGGCTCCATGGCGGCCGGAGCCGTGATGATCGCCTACGGGCTGACGCTGGAGGGAGCGGGCCGCGCCGCCGAGGCCTACCAGGCAGCGGGCTTCCTGCGCCCCGCCCATGCCGTCACCATGCACGCCGTCCTGCTGCTGCCCACCCTGGCCTGGCTGCTGAGCCGTACCCGACGGCCGGAGGCGGAACGGCTGCGCCTGATCCGCATCACCGTCGCCGCGTACGGTGCCTGCGTAGCGCTGGTCACCGCTGCCGCAGCAGCCGGCCTCGACTTCGCCACCCCGGCCACCACAGCCGCAGTCAGCGCAGGCGTCACGATGGCCCCCGCACTGGCCTTCCTGGCACTCGGCGTATCACCGTACGTCCGTGGAAGCCGGGGTTCCACCACGCCCGCCCGGCAACCCGTGCCCGGGGGTCGGCGTCCGACGTGAGCCTCGGCCTGAAGGTGCCGGCGGGTGTCGACCGCTCCCATGGATCGGGGTGCGCGTCACCGACTGCGGTCCAGGGCTGTCCACCGAGATCTGCGCGCGAGTGAAGGCCGCGTACTGGCGCGTCGACGACCTGTGCGGCATCGGCTGCGACGCCGCCACCGCCGGGCCACTCGTGTGAAGGCCACTGCGGTCCTCCCGGTCCCCGATTCTCCGGCTGCCTACGCGTGTGCCCCGCCCCTCCCCGTGAGCGGCCGCGGCAGGCGCCGTTCAGGAGGCGGTGGGTACCGGCGCGTCAAGGCCGCGGACGGCGACGAGCTGTGCGCTGCCGTCGGCCAGGCGGTAGGACAGTCCCACCACGGCGAGGCGGCCGGCGGCCACCGCGTCGGCCAGGACCCGGGAGCGCTCCAGCAGCAGGTCCACGGTGTGCTCGATGTGCTCGGCCAGTATCTCCTCGGGCCTCTCACGTCCGGCGGCCCGGGCTGCCAGCACGCTCGGGGTCACCCGTTCGACCACGTCGCGGACGAAGCCGCCGGGCGTCTGCCCGTTCGCCAGGGCGGAGCATGCCGCGGCGACGGCGCCGCACGAGTCGTGGCCCAGGACGACGACCAGCGGCGCGTTCAGGACGCTCACACCGAACTCGATGGACCCGAGGACTTCCGTACCGGCGACGTGCCCGGCGGTGCGCACCACGAACAGGTCGCCCAGACCGCGGTCAAAGATGATCTCGGCGGCCAGCCGGGAGTCGGAGCACCCGAACAGCACGGCGAAGGGCTGCTGGGACGGTGCGGTCTCGGTGCGGCGGGCGGCGTCCTGATTCGGATGCTCGGGGGTGCCGGTGACGAAGCGCTGGTTGCCGGCCATGAGCAGCTCGAAGGCGTCACGGGGCGTCGGGGTCTGTATCTCGGTCATGTCCGCAGCCTACGAGCAGGTCCCGGCCGGCGCTCTGTCCGGTCCCGCCGTACCGGGCGAGGGGTGGGGTGTGAGCCCGGCCTCGGTGCAGGAGCCGTACCGCCCCCGCGGCGGACGTGGACCGGTGCCCTGGCAGCCGCAGGGCGTCAGGGGCACCGCTGCGATCGGGCTCGCTCATCTCGTGCTCCCCGGCCGGCCGTGAGCGGGTCCGCGTGGGGGGCGGGGGATGAAGCCGCTGGTGCGGGCCGCGTACTCGGCGTAGCCGGGGCGGTCTGCCATGTGCTTCTCCAGCAGGCGCTTGCCGCTGCCGACGGTGAGCAGCAGGGTCATGAGGACCGGGGAGACCAGGACGGCGAGGGCGGGCTGCCAGGCGGTGCAGGCGAGCAGGTAGAGACCCCACCAGACGAGGCCGTCCCCGAAGTAGTTGGGGTGCCGGGTCCAGGCCCACAGACCACGGTCCATGATCCGGCCCCGGTTGGCCGGATCCTCCTTGAAGCGTGCCAGCTGGTGGTCGCCGACAGCCTCGAAGCCGAGCCCGAGCGCCCACACCGCGATGCCGCAGAACGCCAGGGGGCCCGGCGGCCCGGTGCTGTAGGAGGCGGCCTGGACGGGCAGGGAGATCAGCCAGACCAGGGCGGCCTGGCCGAGGTAGACGGTGCGCAGCGCGTACCGGGTCGGGTTGCCGGGGGCTTTGGCGAGGAGGGCGGTGTAGCGGGGGTCTTCGCCGTGGCCGCGGGAGCGCCGTGCGATGTGGGCCGAGAGCCGCAGCCCCCAGACGACGGTCGCCGCGGCGGCGAGCAGGCGCCGGCCGTCGTCGCCGTGTCCGGCGGAGAGCAGCCAGGTGGCGGCGGCCACGGCGCTGAACGCAAGGCCCCAGGCGACGTCGACGATGCGGTGCAGGCCGCGGCGTACGGCGACGGCGAAGGCGGCGAGCAGCACCGCCCCCGCCGTGGCCGCGGTGACGGCGAGGTTCGCGGCGAGCGCGCCCCAGTCGGTGGCGTTCACGACGGGCTCACCGGTGGGTACCAGTGGACGGGTGTGGCCGGCACGGCCGACGTCCCTTCGCGGGTGGGCCGTACGGCGAGGATCCGGTCCACACCCATGCGGCGTTCGAAGGCGCCGCCGCCGGGTGCGTGGGCTCCCCGGGACATCTGCCGGACCAGTACCCGGCCTGCGGGGCGCAGCGCGTCGTGGAGCTTCGCGGCGAAGGCGGGGTATTCGGCGTCGCCGACGTGTTCGCCCGTCTCGACCGCGTCCGCCGGGCCGGCCCGGCTGCCGTCCCGGGCCCGTACGCGTACCGGGAGGGGGCCGGGGAGGAAGTGGAGCTCGGAGAGACGGTCCTCGGTGTGCCTCATGGGCGGGTCCCCTCGGTGAGGAGCAGCTGGCGCACGTCGAGGTAGCGGGAGCGGAATCCGGCCTCCGAGTAGGCGAGGTAGAACTCCCACATGCGCTGGAAGACGGCGTCGAAGCCGAGGGCGGTGACGGCCGGGCGGTTGGCCGTGAAGCGTTCGCGCCACAGGCGGAGCGTTTCGGCGTAGTGCTCGCCGTAGCCGTGGTCGGCGACGGTGCCCAGCCCGGCGGCCGCGGAGTGCTCGGCGATGGCCCGGCGGGAGGGGATCAGGCCGCCGGGGAAGACGTACTTGCCGATCCAGGTGTGGGTGGCGGCCGTGTGCAGCATCTGGCGGTGCCCCATGGTGATGGCCTGCAGGGAGATCCTGCCGCCGGGGGCGAGCACGCGGCGCAGCGCGGCGAAGTAGGAGGTCCAGTACTCCGCGCCGACCGCCTCGATCATCTCGACGCTGATCACGGCGTCGTGGCGGCCCTCGGCGTCGCGGTAGTCGCGCAGTTGGACCTCCACCCGGTCGACGAGTCCGGCGGCGGCGATGCGCTCCCGGGCCAGGGCCGCCTGTTCGCAGGAGAGGGTCAGGGTGGTGACCCGGGCGCCGCGGGCGGCTGCCCGCAGGGCGAGTTCGCCCCAGCCGGTGCCGATCTCCAGCAGCCGTGTGCCCTCGCCGACCGCGGCGAGGTCCAGGAGCCGGTCGATCTTGCGGTGCTGGGCGGACGCCAGGTCCTCGAACCGGGTGGGGAGACCGGCGAAGACCCCGGAGGAGTAGCTGAGGGTCGGGTCGAGGAACGAGGTGAACAGGTCGTTGGACAGGTCGTAGTGGCGCTGGACGTTGTCGCGTGCTCCGGCGCGGGTGTTGCGGTCGGCGGCGGGGCGTGCGGACGCCCACAGGCCGCGGAGGAGGCGCAGTGGGGCGGGCACCAGCTCGTCCACGTGGCTCGCGAGGACGGTCAGTACTCCGGGCAGGTCCTCGCTGTCCCATTCGCCGGCCATGTAGGACTCGCCGAAGCCGATGAGGCCGTGGCGGCCGATCCGCCGGTGGAAGGCGTCCGGGTCGTGGACCGTCAGCCGTGGCCCGGCGGCGCCCGCGGGTGCGGTCAGGCCCAGCCGGTCCAGGGCGCGGCCCACCAGGTGTCCGGCGACAGCGGTCCGGCCGGGTGCGGCCGACGGCAGCCGGGCCACGTCCGGCCAGCGTGCCGCGTCGATGTCCGCACGGCGGACGGCCGGGACGACGGGACCGGTGCGGTGGGGCGGTCGCGGGTTGCGCCGCGTCTTCGCCTGTGGGGGGATCCCTGCGGCGCGGCCGTGGGAGGTGGTGGCGGGCTGGGTCACGACGGCGTGCCTTTCTGTGGGGTGGACCGGGGACGGGGGTGCACGGGCAGGCCGCGCAGCAGCAGGTGGATGCCGTGGCGGCGGATGCCCGCCCAGACCGCGGCGGTGGACCACGGTCTGCGGGCCGCTGCGGACAGCAGGGCCGGCACGGTGGCGGACCGGCGGCGGCCCCGGACGACGGCGGTGAACGCCCGGCCGTCCTCGTTCTCCAGGTGGACGGTCAGCCGCAGGCGTTCGTCGGGCAGGGGCAGCCGCATCCGGTAGCGGCCCTCCACCGCGAAGAAGGGCGAGACGTAGAACTCCTTGTCCACCTCGGCCTCGCCGGAGGCGTCCGGGCGCAGCAGGTAGCAGTGGCGCTGCCCGTAGGTGTTGTGGACCTCGGCGACGACGCACGTCAGGGCGCCGGAGCCGTCGTGGCACCAGTACACGCTGAGCGGGTTGAAGACGAATCCGAACACACGGGCGTGCGCGAGCATCACCACGCGCCCGCCGTCGAGGTCGATGCCACGGGCGGCGAGGAAGGCGTCGAGTCCGGCCCTGATGGAGCCGGCTTCGCCGCCGAAGTGGTCGCGGGCGTCGAAGCGGGCGAGCGGGCGCACCGGCCGGGGCAGTACGGGCAGGCGGTCGAGGTCCACGCACCACAGGTAGGTGCGGTGCCGGAAGGAGTGGCGCGGCGCGGTGGTGCGGGCGTGCGCGATCACGCACTCGTAGAGCGCGGCCGTACCTCCGGTGCGGGTCACCAGCGCACCCCCAGGGACAGGGCGGCCTCCACGCCGGAGCGGCAGCCGTCCTCGTGGAAGCCCCAGCCGTGCCAGGCCCCGGCGTACGCGGTCACGCCCGTGTTGAGGCGGGGCAGCTCCCGCTGCGCCGCGACGGAGGCGGGGGTGTGCACCGGGTGCTCGTAGACCATGCGCTCCACCACTCGGTCGGCGGCGATGCCGTCCTCCCCGCCCAGGGTGACCACGTAGTCCGCCCCTTCGGGCAGGTGCTGGAGGCGCCGCATGTCGTAGCTGACGCGGACGGGCTCCGACGAGGGGTCGCAGCCGGCCATCCGGTAGTTCCAGGAGGCGCGGGCGGCCGACGAACGGGGCAGGACCCGGGTGTCGGTGTGCAGCACGGTGGGGTTGCGCTCGTAGGTGAAGGCGCCCAGGAGCCGCTTCTCGTCGTCGGTGGGGTCCGCGAGCAGGCGCAGCGCCTGGTCGGGGTGGGTGGCGATCACCAGCGCGTCGTGGGTGTCGGTGCCGGCGTCCCGGGTGGTGACCAGCACGCCCCGGTCGGTGCGCCGGACCGCGTCGACCGGACTGGAGGTGCGGACGCTCCGCACGTGCCCGGCCGCGGCGGCGACGTATGCGGCGGAGCCGCCGGTGACGGTCTTCCACTGCGGGGAGCCGGTGACGGACAGCAGGCCGTGGTGGTCGAGGAAGACGAACAGGTAGGCGGCCGGACAGGACAGGGCGGTCCGCGTGGGGCAGGACCACACCGCGGAGACCAGCGGGAGGGCGAAGTGACCGATGAAGTAGGAAGAGAAGCGGCCTTCGCGCAGGAAGTCCCCGAACGTGAGGTCCGGGCCTGCCCCCCGTGCCAGCAGGCGCCGCGCGCCGCGGTGGAAGAGCGGCACCTCGGCCAGCAGCCGCAGGTGGCGGGGGCGCAGAGCCGCCCGGGAGGCGAACAATCCGCTCGGGCCCCGGGCGCCCGCGTACTCCAGACCGCAGCCGTCGCACCGCACCGACATGCTCATCTCGGCGTCCTGCGTGCCGGTCCCCAGCTCCCGGAACAGCCGCAGCAGGGTCGGGTAGGTGCGTTCGTTGTGCACGATGAATCCCGAGTCCACGGCCACGGTGCGCCCGCCGGGGCCGGCCGGGCCGTGGGTGTGGGCGTGCCCGCCCAGCCGCCCGTCCGACTCGTACAGGGTTACTGCGCACGAGGCGGACAGGACGTAGGCGGCGGTCAGGCCGGCCACTCCCGCGCCGACCACGGCCACGCTTCGCTGTTGCGACATCGCACTCCCGCCACTCGGCACGCCGTGCGTCGGCGGGCCTTCATCCGTACTTCGCAGCCGTCGGCGGAAAGGATTGGAAGCGATGTGCCGCGGCCGTGGTGGCCGGTGGGTGGCGTCGGGACGCCGGAGGAGGCCTCCGGGTCAGGCGGGAAGGGGCATCAGGAGCAGGGGGTCGGTGGTGGGCCGGGAAGAGCCTCCGGCGGGTTCGAGGGTGAGGCCCACGGCGCCGGCGTCGGCGGGGTCGCCTGCGAGCAGGACGGTGCCGTCGTGGTCGATGAGTCCGGCCGGTCGCATGGTGCCGTCGTGGTCGAGCCACAGCTGGTAGGTCCGGCCCGCCCCGGGTGCGGGCAGGTTGGCCGCGGTGAAGACGGCCTTGTTCTGCCGGTCGGAGGCGACGACGGTGGTCAGGGCGCCGTTGGCCGCCCTGCCGTGGACGGTGCGGGCGTCCGGGGCCGCCAGGACGGCGCTGACCGCGTCGAGTTGCCGGCGGGCCTGGCGGGCCTGCTGTTCGAGGTCCTGTCCGTTCTGTGCCTGCCAGACCGCGACGCCTCCCAGCACGGCGGCCGCCACACTGGCGGCGAGCGCCAGTGGCAAGGCCTTGCGGCGCAGCATGCCGCCGGGGGCGGGCTTGGCGGTGGGGACGGGGATGCGCGGTGGGAGCTGGCGTACGCCGTCGATGGCGGCCATGACCTGTGCTTTCGATGCCGCGGGCGGCGGCTGGGAAACGGCTGCCGCCAGGCGGGCGGTGGTCGCGGCGAACTCCGCTGCCTCCTGCCGGCAGGACTCGCAGGCGTGGAGGTGGGCGTCGAACTCCTCGCGTTCGGCGTCCTCGAGCGCGCCGAGGGCGTAGGCGGCGGCCAGGGTGTGGGCGTCGGCGGAGTGGTGTTTCACGTGGTCACCCCCATGCAGTCGCGGAGCCGGATGAGCCCGTCGCGCATGCGTGTCTTGATGGTGGGAAGCGGTGTGCGCAGGGCTTCGGCGACTTCACGGTAGGTGAGCCCCCGGTAGTAGGCCAGGGTCACCGTCTGGCGCTGGAGTTCGGTCAGGCCGCGCAGGCAGCGGCGTACCTGCTCGGACTCCAGCCGGGTCTCGACCTGCTCGGCGACCTCGTCGAACGCCGTGGTGTGCTCGCGTGCCGCCTGGGCCTGTTCGCGGTCGGCGGCGGCCTGGGCGGAGCGGACCCTGTCCACGGCCCGCCGGTGGGCGATGGTCGCCGCCCAGGTGGTGACGCTTCCGGCGTCGGGGCGGTAGCGGGCGGCCTGGCGCCACAGGTCGATCATGACCTCCTGGGTGACCTCCTCGGACTGGGCCCGGTCGCGTACGACTTTGACGACGATTCCGAAGACCAGGGGCGCGAGGGCGTCGTAGAGGGCGGAGAAGGCCTGTTTGTCGCCGTGGGCGACTTGTCGCATGACGTCGGTCAGCTCGCTGCGGGCGCGGTCGGCCGGGCGGCCGGTGTTGAAGGGAGTCGGTTGGTTCACCTGCGGGGCTCCGGCCGTGGTGAGGGGGCGAAGCGGCGGCCCGGGGCGGCCGTCCGGGGGTGGGGCGTCCATCGCATGCCGGTCCTCGTGTCTCGTCTGTGCGGGGCCGGGCCGCCCGGGAGGGACGGTCCGGCCTTGGGAAGCCTGTGTGCGTGTCGCCCGTTCTTCGTAGCGGACGGGCCTGCGGATGGGAGGCCTCTTCGTCAGCCGCACCGGCCGGGGTCAACCCGTTGGGGGGCAGACGGCGGATTGCGCCGAGCCGGCGGGGGCCGGGCCGCGAAGACGGCGTGTACGGGAGCCCGAAGGCATGGGTGGGGGTTCCTCACCGGCCGTGCGGGACCTCCGCGCGGCCGCGCGTCTTCACCGGAGGCGACAACATGGTTCATGTGCGACGAGGTCTGGCCGTGGCCCTGGCGGCCGGCGCGGTCCTGGTGGCGGGCGCGGGCTGTCGGCACGGCCACCCGCAGTACCCCGGTCGCGCACCCGGTCTTCCCCTCCTCCAGGCTGACCGGGCGGGCGCAGGGCCCGTTCGCCGGCGGGCGGGTTCACTCGTTCGGGGGTGGCACCAATCCGCCGGACGGCGGCTGCCGAATGCCGGGTGTGAGCAGCTTCCGCAGCACCCTCCCCCGCGCCGTACAAGGCGCGTCGGCCGGGCTCCTGGCCGCTTTCACGGCGCTCGCCGTGGCCGAGCTGGTCGCCGGTCCGGTGCGGCCCGCGGCCGGGCCGGTGACCGTGGTGGGCGGCGCGGTGATCGACCGGACGCCTGCCGCGGTGAAGGACTTCGCGATCCGCACGTTCGGGGAGAACGACAAGGCCGTCCTCCGGCTGGGGATCCTCGCCCTTCTCGCTGGTACGCACCGTCCTCGTCCCGGCCCTCGTGCTGCTCACCGGCCGCCGCTTCTGGTGGCCCGCACGGCCCGAGGAAGCGGCGGCTCACGCTGCGACCGCGCCCTCGCCCTCGCCATCGCCCTGAATCCAGCGACGTCCCAGCAGACCCGGCGCCGCCCTCGCTACGTGGGTGGCAGCCGGGCCTGCGGCCTTCAGCGGGAGCTTCGAGGCGTCTCGCTCGGGGACGTGCCGGCCGACGGGCCGCCGTTACGGCGTGGTGCGTGCGGGGAAGGTGAAGTGGTAGCCCCGCGACGTCAGCCAGGGCAGGTACTCCTGGAGGGCCGCCACGGTCTCGCTCCGGTCACCGCCCCCGTCGTGGAAGAGGACGGTCGGCTGCTCGGGAAGCTTCTCCTCGACGGCGGAGAGGATCGCCGCCAGACCCGGACGGCTCCAGTCCTTGGGGTCCACGCTCCAGCCCAGCGGCCTCATCCCGTTCGCCGCGGCTATCGCCCGGCTGTCGGGGGTGAAGGCGCCGCCCGGTGCGCGGTAGTACCCGACCGGCACTCCGGGCACCGCCTTCTCGATCATGGCCTTGCCGTCGAGGATCTGCTGCTTCTGGAAGGCGACGGGCTTGTGGTCCATGGTCACGTCGTGGTCCACGGAGTGGTCGCACAGGCGGTGCCCGTCGGCCGCGACCGCGCGCACCAGCTCCGGGTACGCCTGCGCCCTGGTCCCGATCATGCAGAAGGTGGCCTTGACGTGGTTCCTGCGCAGGACCTGGAGCACCTGGGGCGTCCAGCGAGGGTCCGGGCCGTCATCGATGGTGATCGCGACGTCCCGGCCCGTGCCCTGCGCGAGCCGGGAGATGCCCAGCGGGATCCCCGCGGCGCTCCGGGCCGCCGCCGGATTGCCGGCCGCCGCGGCCTCCGCGGCGGAACCGGACGGCTTCGTGCCCGCGGCCTTGTCCGCCCTGGCGTCGGTGGCGGCGGAGGCGGGGGCGCCGGACACCGCCAGGATGCCGAGGACGACCGCCGTGGCGGCGGACCGCCGCAGGTGGCGGCCGGAGATGCTGGTGATGCCCATGAAGGCGCTCTTCCTCTGTGCTCGTCCCCCGGATCTCGCGTTGCCGGTCCAGGCTAGGCCATCTGCCCGGGGTTCCCCCTCGGCCGATCGGCCGGTCACGGCGGCCCCCGGCCCGCCGTGACCGGGCCTGCGGCGCACCGCGCCCCGTCTGGTGTGAGGATCGCCACCGGCCAGGGCCCGGCGGCGACGGGATCCTGCGGCACCCCCGCGGGTGTGCTCCGGACTGCGGCGGGGCCGTCGGCGGGATATCAAGGGGCGTGAAGGTGAGCGTGAGAGCCTGCGGTCGCCCCCCACGGCTGAGGAGTACGTCTCGTGGAGTTCGAGGTCAATGGCACCCGGCACGTGGTGGACGTGGACGATGACCCGGCCGCCGTGGAGGTGGTGCGCGACCGGCTCGGGATGACCGGCACCAAGCTGGTCTGCGGGGGCGGGGTGTGCGGGGCGTGCACGATCCAGGTCGACGGTGATCCCCGGGTGTCCTGTCTGACGCCGGCCGTCCAGCTGGCGGGCCGGCGGGTGACGACGGTGGAGGGCCTGTCCGACCACCCGGTGGCCCGTGCCTTCGCCGGCGGGGACGCCCTCCAGTGCGGCTACTGCACCCCGGGGTTCGTCGTCGAGGCGGCGGCGTTCTTCGAACGGTGGCGGGCGGCGCACGGACGCGTCCGCCCGGGCCGGGAGCGGATCTCCGAGGCACTGGCCGGCCATCTGTGCCGGTGCGGGGCGTACGAGGCGATCATCGGCGCGGTGGCCGCGGCCTGCGCGGGCGAGTACGACGCGGCTCCGGCCGCCGGGGCGGGGCCCGCGGTCCCGCGCGTAGAGGCCCCGGAGAAGATCGACGGATCGGCCCGCTACACCACGGACCAGCGCCCCGAAGGGCTGCTCCAGGGGGTGATCATCCGTTCCCCGCACGCGCACGCGCACGTACGGTCCCTGGAGGCCGGAGACGTGCCGGTGGTGCCGCTGCTGCCCCCCGACGGTGTGGTGCGCTACGTCGGTCAGCCGGTGGCCGCGGTCGCCGCGCCGGACCGGGCCGGCGCGCTGGCGGCGGCCGCGCGGGTGCGGGTGGACTACGAGGTGCTGCCGGCGGCCCTGGACGCCCGGCAGGCACGGGCGGGCGGGGGACCGCTCGTGTACGAGGACGAGGCGGCGCGCGGCCGGGCCCCGGGATCTGGCGAGACCCCGCAGCTGGTGCCCGCCCGCTGGCGGGGCAACCTGCGGGGGCCGACCGCCATGAGCAGGCGTCCCGCCACGGCCGTGCGCCGCATCCTGCGGGCCCGGACCCAGAGCCCCGAGCGGCTGGTGGAGGCCGTGTTCACGACCGCCGCGCAGACGCACACCCCGCTGGAGCCGCACGCCTGCCTGGCCCGGTGGGTGGACGGGACCCTCCATCTGGAGGTGTCCACGCAGTCGGTGAAGCAGGTGGCCGTGCTCGCCGCCGAGCGGTTCGGGGTGCCCGCCGACCGTGTGGTGGCGAAGGCCGTCCACGTGGGCGGCGGCTTCGGCTGCAAGATGGGGCTGACGTCCGACGTGGTCGCGGCGGTCGAGCTGGCCCGGCTGCACGACGCGCCCGTCCGGGTGGTCCTGGACAGGGACGAGGAGCTGGTCGACGGCGGGTACCGGCCGGGCACGCGGATCCGGCTGGCGATGGCCGCGGACGCCGACGGCGCGCTGAGCGCACTGGCCATGGACGCCGACACCGACGGCGGGATCGCGGTCGGCGGCACCGTCGCCGCCCTCGCCCGGTTCGTGTACGGCAAGGCCCCGCGCCGGCTGCGCGACTTCGACACGGTCACCCACCGGCCGCCGGGTGCCCCGTTCCGCGGCCCGGGCGGACCCACCATGTGCTGGGCCCTGGAGCAGGCCGTCGACGAGATGGCCCGCCGGCTCGGCGAGGACCCGATCGCCCTGCGGCGCCGTTGGGACGGCAATCCCAAGCGGCACGCCCTGTACGACTGGGCCGCCGCCCTGCCGGTCTGGTCGTCGGGGCCGCGCGGCGGCACCGGACGCTTCCGCAGGGGAGTCGGCGTCGCGGCGGCCAACTGGCTCTACTTCCTCGACCCCGGCACCGAGGTCGAACTCACCGTCGAGGACGGGGTCGTGGTCGCCCGCTGCGCGGTGCAGGACATGGGCACGGGATCGCGGACCGTGCTGCACCGGGCCGTCGCCGAGGGCCTCGTCGTTCCGGAGGCCCGGGTGCGCGCGGAGGTCGGGCGCAGCGACGCCGTCCACGGCCCGACCTCCGGCGGCAGCCGTACGACGCCTTCCCTCGTGCCGGCCGCCGCGGACGCCGCCCGGCTGCTGCGCGAGGCGCTCGGCGGCGGTGACGTGGCCGCCCGTCTGGACACGGCGCACGGCCTGCGGGTGACCGGCCGCCGGCCCCGCGACCGCCGGGGGTTCGTGACGCCCTTCGGTCTCACCATGGGCGGCGTGGCGATCGGCCGCGGCTTCACCGGATCGGTGCAGGTCTCCGAGGTCGAGGTGGACACCCGGCTCGGCCGGATCCGTCCGCTGCGGGTGTGGAGCGGCATCGCCGCCGGACGCATCCACGAAGAACGGCTGGCCCGCAGCCAGTGCGAGGGCGCCGTCGTCCAGGGCATCGGTTACGCCCTGTACGAGGAGCGGCGCAGCGACCCGGTCACCGGGCGGGTGCTGACGGAGAACCTGGAGGACTACCGCATCCCCGGCATCGGCGACACCCCCGAGATCACCGTCCACTTCCACCAGGAGGGCTTCGGCCACGTCCCCGGCGGCGGTGTCGGGCTCGGCGAGATCGCGACCCTCCCCACCGCGGCGTGCCTGGCCAACGCGGTGTACGACGCGACCGGCCGGCGCCCGTACGACATGCCCATCCGGCCCGACCGGACCCTGGAAGGACCTGGCGCATGAGCAGCGAGAGCGAGTCCGCCCTGGCGGACCTTTCGGCCGCCGTCCTGGCACGTGGCGGGGAGCTGCGCGCCGGCGGGACCGACACCACCGCCCGGCAGCGCACCGGCGTCTCCCCCGGACCGTTCACCGACCTCGGCGGTGCCGGGGAGACCGGGGGGATGCACGGCATCACACCGCTGCCCGGGGGCGGGCTGCGGATCGGCGCCCTGACCACCCTCGCCGTGCTGGCCGCCGACCCGCGCGTGCGCGACGGCTGGCCGGCGCTGGCCCCGGCGGCCGGGACCGCGGCCACCCCGCAGATCCGCGCCGCCGGAACGCTGGGGGGCAACCTCCTCCAGCGCAACCGCTGCTGGTACTACCGCAACCCGCACGTCGGCTGCTTCCAGAAGGGCGGGACCGAGTGCCCCGCGCGCCGGGGCGACCACCATTTCGGGGTGGTGTGCGGCGACGGCCCGTGCGTGACCCCGCACCCGTCGACCCTGGCGGTGGCCCTGCTCGCCTATGACGCGGAGGCCGAGGTCCACGGCGAATCGCCGCGCGAGGTGGCCGCGCTCTACGGGGACGGCGACGGCCTCTTCCGCGGCGACCACCTGCTCGGCCCGGGGCAGATCCTCACGGCGGTCCGCCTGCCCGCTCCCTGGCCCGGCGAACGCGCCGGCTATCACCGGGCGATCAGCCGGGCCCACGCCGAGTGGCCCCTGGTCGAGGCCTCGGTACGACTGGTGCTCGACGGCACCACCGTCACGCACGCCGCCGTCGCGGCGGGCGGGGTGGCGCGCGTACCGCTGCGGCTGCCGGAGGTGGAGGCCTCCCTCGTCGGCCGGGACGCCCGCCCCGAGGTCCTCGCCGCCGCTGCCGCGACGGTGCTCGCGCGTTGCAGGCCCCTGCCGCAGACCGGCTACAAGGCCGCGCTGTTCCGCGACACGGTCCTCGAAGCCCTGGAGCGGGCGGCCGGGGCGGCGTGTGCGGCTACTCCCCCGCGTACGTCTGCGTGAGTTCGGCGCCGATCCGGGCCGTCGACACACACGTGGTGATCACAGCGACGCCTCGTAAGCCTCGCGGAGGGACGCGGGGACACGCCCGCGGTCGTTCACGAGGTGGCCGTTCGCACGTGCCCAGACGCGTACGGGTTCATCCTCCGGGCGAGGGTCGAGCCGACGGGCCCTGCCAGGTCCGCTCCAGTCACCCGAGGAGGCCCCTTCCAGCTGGTCCGCGAGATCTTGGAAGAAGGCGAAGAGCGACGGGTACTCGTCATCCTGGGGGGACGATCCCTCGGACCAGATGCCCACAGTGCCGGTGCGTGTGTTCAGGAACTTGCCGGAGAAGCCGTCCCTCTCCGCGGAGATCGGCACCCACTCCCCGCGCCAGGACGGGCAGTCGGCGTCTCCGGACGGTTCCCTCTCCTCCATGTCGGTCTTGTGGAGGTAGACGCGTTCCATGTCCCTGAGACCGAGGAGGAGTCCGCCGTCGGGGAGTACCCCCTGACACCCCAGCACCACCAGGGACGATGGCATGTCGGGTTGCCCGCCGGCATCCGTGTCGTTCGCCAGAAGCCAATGCCGAAGCTCTGCCGGCAGTGTCAGGCCCATGCGCAGTTCCGCTTCGCTGACGGCCTCCGGGCTTCCCGGGCCGCCGAGGGCGGCGAACACGGCAGGGGCGTGACGTTCGAGCCAGGCGGCCACCCGGCCCCATGCCTGCCGTGCGTCTCCGTCGTTCGGCATCGGCGTTCCGCTCACTGGTGATGTCCGGTCGGGTCGGACGCAGACAGGCGTGGAGCACGTCCGCCTGCGTCGCCGGCTGCCGGGTAGCGGTGGTCGACCGCCCGGGCCGTGGATTCGTCGTGCATCAGAGAGAACGCCGACCGCTGATCGTCCATGGGCAGACCCTACGCGGGCCCACTGACAACGTGTGGGGGGCTCAGTGGTGCGGGAGCGCCTCGGCCACGGCGATCTGGGAGGGGGCGATGGTGGTGCGCCCGTCCTCCACGTCCCACAGCGTGTTCTGCAGGAGCCGGCCCAGGGTCCAGCCGGCCGCGCGCTCGCGGTCCAGTTCCAGTGCCTCGGTCAGCAGGTCGAAGCGGCGCCGCATCATTTGTGGGGCGTCCCCGGTGGCCCGGATCTCCTCCCAGCCGGTGTCCAGGGCCGGCCACAGGTCGAAGCCCGGGTCGCCGACCAGGGGTTCGGGGTCGATGGCGAGCCATGGTTCGCGCTCGGCGGCCAGCACGTTCCCGTAGTGCAGGTCCCAGTGCAGGAGCCGGTCGCCGGGTTCGTCCGCGAGCTCGGCGACGGCCGATGCCCAGGCGTGCAGCCGCCTCCGGTCGTCCGGGTCCGACAGCGAGACGACGGCCTGAGGCACTGCCGCCAGCATGTCGCGTGCGATGTCGTCGAGACGGCGCAGGCCCGCGGGCGCCGGGACGGCGTGCAGCCGGGCCATCAGGCCGGCCAGGGTGCCCATGGCCGTGTCGTCGTCGACGACGGACGCGAGGGTGCGCGAAGCGTCCAGGCGCTCCAGCAGCACGGCGCTGCTCGCCGGGTCGTGATCGAGCAGCCGCACGATGCCGTCGCCCTTCCAGGCCCGCAGTCCGATCAGCGCGGCGGTCGTCTCCTCGCGGGGCATCTGGAGCTTCAGTGCGGCCCTGGCGCCGTCCTCGCGCCGCACCGGCACCACCAGCGAGGCCTCGCCGGATCCGGTGCGGCCGTCCCGTTCCAGTCGCCAGCGGTCGAGGAGCTCCGCTACTTGTGCGGGCAGGGCGGCGATCCAGGCCCGTTCCGCCTCACCGCCGTTCTTCGTGTACGACGTGATCAGGGCGTCGGGGACGTCGATGTCTTCCGGCGATGTCATGGGGGGCTTTCCTTCGGGGTGTGGTCTTCCCGCCCCCGGCCGGCGGAACCCGAGGGGGTTTCGCCGGCCGAGGGCGGCCGTGCGGGATCTCCACGCTTGTGGGGTGTGTTCGAGGTGGTATGTCCGACCGGCGGTCACCCTCGGCCGGGGTCGGGGTGGGATCCGCCGGTGAGCCCGGCCGGGGTCGGAGCGCCGAACCACCGGTGAAGGGCCTGTTCGAACCCTTCGCGATCGGGGTGACGGTCGCCCGCCCAGGCGACCACGCCGTCCGGCCGCACCAGCACGGCACCCAGCCCGAGGTCGTTCGCCACCCTCCCGGGCACGTACCGTATCCGGCCCTGCCAGCCGGTCGCGGAAGCGTGCAGGCGCCGGGCGGTGCCGAATTCGAGCACGACACCCCGTCCGTCCTCCAGGAGGTCGCCGAGGCGGGTGCCGTCCTCGAAGCGGAAGTCAGGGGCGCTGCGGCCGACCAGCGGATGCTCGCTGCCGAGGTCGTACCGGATCCACGATCCCGACAGCCTCTCGAACACGTAGGTCGCTCCGTCACGGGTCCCGATGAGTTCGCGGACCACTGCCTGGATCGCCTGGGCGTACGGTTCCGGCCTCATGGTCGCCACCTGGGCGCGCGACCAGTCGAGCACCGCCGCACCGATCGGATGGCGCTCGTCGGCGTAGGTGTCGAGGAGTCCGTCCGGTGCGTACCCGTGCACGGTCGCCGCGAGCTTCCATCCCAGGTTCACGGCGTCGCCGATGCCGGTGTTCAGCCCCTGGCCGCCGAGGGGCGAGTGGATGTGGGCGGCGTCGCCCGCGAGCAGGACGCGTCCTCGCCGGTAGGACGTCGTCTGCATCGCCCGATCGGTGAAGGTCGAGGCGATGTGGACCTCTTCGATCGTCACGTCGGTGCCGGACACGCGGCGCAGAACCGCCTGGAGGTGGTCGGGGGTCGGCGGCTGTGAACGGTCGAACGCGCCGCCGTCGAAGTCCGTCATGGCGATGTGCCCGTCGGCGGGCATCCGGAGGTACATGCCCGTGGGCGTCAGGTGGAACCCGGGGCGCAGCCTGTCGGGGTCGGCGAGAGTGGCCTGCAGGGTGTATCCGGTGAACTGCGGCTCGGTGCCGACGAATTCGAAGCCCGCGAGCCTGCGCACCGTACTGCGTCCGCCGTCGCAGCCGACCAGCCAGCGTCCCTCGTACGCATCCGCGTCGCCGGCCCGGGCGACCACGCTCTCCCCGTTCTGGAGGACGGCCGAGACCGTGACGCCGCGCCTGATGTCCACGCCGAGCTTGGACGCCTGCTCGGACAGCACCGTCTCGACCGCTTCGAGGTCCGTCATCACGGCTTCGGACACCGGGCCGGGAAGCCGGAACGGGAGGGCGTCGACGTCGACCCGGTCCCCGTCGAGCATCATGCCGGCGAAGTGGCCGGCGAACCGGGGCCCCGTGGGCGCGCCCGCTTCCGGGGCCGCACCGAACACCTCTTGGACCCCGGACGCCGTCAGCAGCGGTTCCAGCAACCCGCGCCGGTAGAACGCCTCCACCGATGCGGCGGACAGCCCACGCCTCCCGAGCGGGGCCGACCGTAACGGGGAGCCGGGTCCCGGCTCCCGTTCGAGCACCAGTACGGAACAGCCCGCGAGGCCGAGCTCGCAAGCCAGGGCCAGGCCCACCGGACCGGCTCCCACGATCACCACGTCATGCACGAGAGATCCCCTCCTCGAACTCCCAGCCGGACGGCCGTCCGGCGGGACTTCTCGAACGGTGTCAGCCTCCACCGACATCCCACCGACAGCACCGGCAGGCCGCCTACAGGCGACCGGTGGTGCGGATTGCCGTGGGCACGGAGGCGTGTGCCCGTTACGGGCGGCCCGCCGGTGCCGTCGCGTCGTTGTAGGCCTTCCAGATCAGCGGGGGGAAGGTGCTGCCCCGATCGGAGTCCGGGCCGCCCACGCCCTGCATGGGGAGCAGCTGCGGGACGTCCGGCTTCGTGCGGAACATCGCGACCGACGTGCTCAGTTCCGGCGTCGTGCCGATGAACCAGGCCGAGTTCATGCGGTCGTTCGGACCGGTCTTGCCGGCCCAGGACGGCAGCTTGTTCCGCTGGTCCTGAGGCGGTCCGACGGTGCTCCAGCTCACCTGGCGGAGCGCCTCGCCGACCGCGGCGGCCGTCTCGGGGCTCATCGCGCGGCGCGGTCGGGGCCGGTCCAGGCCGTCCACCGCGACGTCGTTCCGCACGACCTTGGTCACCGAGTGGGGTTCGACGGCCCGGCCCTGGTTGACGAAGGTCGTATAGGCGCTGGCCAGCCGGACGGCACTGGGGGTGGAGGTGCCGATGGAGAAGGTCGGCTCCAGTTTGGCCATGCTCTCCTCGCGCAGTCCCGACGCGACCGCGAGCTCCTTGACCTTCTTCAGGCCGGTCTTCTTGCCGTTCTCCACGAACGGTGTGTGGTCCGAGTTCACGAGACTCGCGTGGAGGTTCACCGATGCCGTCGCCGGCCCTGTGGGCGTGGGCTTCGGGGAGTCCGGGGCGGCGCTCTCGGCGGGGTGTTTCCCGCTCGACGGGTCCTGCTCCAGAACGGCTGCGTACACGAACGGCTTGAACGCCGAGGCCGCGGGCACCCCCGAGGTGTCCGCGTTGTTCGTGAAGTGCTCGATCGCGTCGGAACCGCCGTAGACCGCGACGACCGCTCCGTCGCCGGTTCGTATGGAGGCGGCGCCGACCTGAACGTCCTGGTCCTCCGCCCGCTTCTTCGGATCCAGCCGCTCGGCGCGCACCTGTTCGACGGCCTTGGCGAGCGCCTGCACCTTGTCCTTCTCGAAGGTGGTGTGGATGCTGTACCCGCCGGCGGCCAGGTCCTTGCCCGTGATCCCGGCGCGGCTCTTGAGGTACTTGTTGACGATGTCGACGAGGTAGCCCGTCTGCCCGGCCTGGCTGGTCGGCTTGACAGGAGGTTTCGGCTCGGGGAAGTCCGTGTACTTCGCGCGTTCCCCGGCGCTCATCGAGCCCGTGTCGACCTGCCGGTCCAGGATCCACTTCCAGCGGTCCTCGGCGCGCCGGTGGTTGTCGGCGCCGAGTGACGGGTCGAAGCTCTCCGCGCCCTTGAGGACGGCGGCGAGCAGCGCGCCCTGACTGGGATTCAGGTCCTTGGCGGGGATGCCGTAGTACGCGTACGCGGCGGCCTGGACGCCGTACGCGTCCCGTCCGAACCAGGAGGTGTTGAGGTAGCCCTCCAGGATCTCCGTCTTGGGCCGCTGGTTGCTGACCTTCAGGGAGAGGAAGAGCTCCTTGACCTTCCGTTGGACGGTCTGCTGCTGGCTCAGGTAGGTGTTCTTCACGTACTGCTGGGTGATCGTCGAACCGCCCTGGGTTTCCTCGCCCTTGACGATGTTGACGGCGGCGCGGCCGATGCCCGCCACCGAGACACCCGAGTCGCTGTAGAAGTCCGCGTTCTCCGCGGCGATGACGGCGCGCTGGACGGATTCGGGCACCTGGGACAGCCTTACGTCCTGCCGGTTCACATCGCCGACGCTCACCATCCGGCTGCCGTCCGCCCAGTAGTACACGGTGCCCTGGCGGCTCGCGGAGTCGTGTGGGTCCGGGATCTCGACCTGTGCGTAGACGGCGGCGAAGAGGCCGGCGAGGCCGGCGGCGAAGAGCAGGAACAGGCCGGAGGCCAGCTTCCAGGAGGGTGTCCAACGCCGCCAGCCCCGCCGCCCGCGCCTGGGGAAGTCGATGAGGGGACGACGGGCCTTCCGGAGGGCTCTCCTGCGGCTCCCCGCCCTGCGCCTCCCGGCGCGCCGGGCGCGCGGGAGATCCCGCCGCCGCTCCGGGCCGTCGGTGTCATGGCTGTGGTTCGTGCGGCGTTGGCGGGGGAGCTTCATGGAGGTGCGGATCTCCTCGGTCGCGATCCGCCGCTTCGGGGGTATCGGCGGATTCGGACGAAAAGATGATCACCTTGCATACCCGGGTTGGGTCGTTCGCGAAATCTTCACAGATGACGGGGCGTCGTCTCTCGGTGACCGCCCGACGGCAAGGCGGCGTCGTTCAGGCAGCGGTCGAGGGGCCGGCCCGGTGAACGGGCAAGTGCAGTCGGGGCCGTGCCCGATGACCGCGTCGATCGCCCGGTACTCGGCCCAGGTGCGGGGGAAGGGGTGGAGGCGTGCGCGCATCCGCACGTCCTCGTCCGGGTCCTCCCTCAGCTCCGCGACCAGGTCCGGTCCCAGGTCGGGGCGGGCTGCGGCCAACTCGCGGATCTCGGCCTCGGGGTGGCGGGCGAGCCGGGCGACGGCGTCGGCCGGGATGCGGGGATTCCAGGTCAGGGGGCGCACCGTGCCGTCCGCGAGGCACTGCTCGACGACCGCGCGAGACAGGGCACAGCTGCCGAGCATGAACGGCCTACTGAGCTGACCGCAGCCGGCCCTCCCTTTCGTTCCCGTCGGGTCTGGTCAGCGCGGCATGATGTGATGGCCGTATGACCGGCTCCCACGAAGACGACGAACCCCCCGAGCACCGGCGCCATGCCCGATACCTGCGGGCCTTGGACAGCGTCGCGGGGGTGGAAGAGGCCGACCTGCTGGCCGCCGTCCTTCGCGACGACGACGCAGTCATGGCCGAGAGCGCCGTGAACCATCACCTCGAACGCCGAGCGGCCGAGCAGCTGACCAGCCCCCAGTTCCCCGCCTGGGCATCGATGATGGCCACGGTCGTCGGGGAGCGCGCCTTCCTCGCCCGCCGCCTGCGCGAGTGGAATCTGCTCAGGTCCATCGCGCTGGACGAGCCCTGGACCGACGAGGAGCTGCTGAACGCGTCCGACTGGTTCCAGCGCACGGCCGCGCTCACCCAGCTCGTCACTTCGCCCGCCGCCCTCAGGCTGCTGGCGGAGCACGGACGCACCCGCCGTGTCCGCAACGCGGCGAGCCGCCGAACCTGATCGCGATCGGCGTCATGCGCCCGCGTACCGAACAGGTCAGCTGGGAACTGCGCTTGACCTGATCACCTCGGCGTTCGTGTCACACCATGTGGTGGAGGTGCCGCCGGACAGGGCGCGGTTGCCGTAGTGGCGGTAGACGTAACCGTTGTCGTACCGCCGGCAGTCGATCCATCCGGTGAAGGCTCCGCCGGTGCAGGTGGTCGAGGCGCCCTCGTGCGGATTGCCGTAGACCTTCCAGGTGCTGCACCTCAGGTCGGTCCTGCTCGGCCGAGGGGCCGGACGCGAAGGAGGCGCAGCTCGCGGGGCCCGGTGGTGGGCGAGGCAACGGACCGGGCAGCCGGGAGCGGGCCGTTCGGAAGGAGCGCGGCAGCGGGCGCGAAAGCGTCGGGCTGGAGGGTGTGGCCGCATGGAAGCGCAGGTCACAGGCCAAGGTGACGCCCGGAGGGTCTGGACCGGAGGGGCCCGGAATGATCAAATAGGGGATGACATCGTTTTGGGTGGGCAAGCGCGTGCGTCTGCGCGGAATCGAGCCTGGTGACGGGCCTGCGTTCATGCGTTTCGCGGAGGACGAGGAGGGGCTGGGGGACCTGGTCGGTCCGCCCCGGTCCGCAGAGGGATACCGCGCCTGGACCGCAGAGCAGGCGACCGCCAAGTCCGGCAGCGACCGCTTCCATCTGGCCGTCGAAGCCGTCGACACGGGGGAGACGGTCGGGGCCGTGGGCTCGCACCAGGCCGATGCGCGGGCGGGCTGGTTCGAGTACGGCATCACGGTCGGTGCCGAACATCGACGCAAGGGTTACGCGACGGAAGCCGCGGTCCTGCTGCTTCGTTTCATGTTCCAGGAGCACCGGTACCACAAGTGCCAAGTACGGATCTTCGCGCACAACGAAGCGTCTCTCGCACTCCATCGTCGGCTCGGTTTCGTGGAGGAGGGCCGACTGCGTGAGCTGGTGTACGTCTCCGGTCGGCATCGCGACGTCGTGATGATGGGCATGCTCGCCCACGAGTTCGCGGAACTGCACGGGTCGGCAGCGCTCGTCGCTGTCAGGTCAGGACGAGGCAACCCAGCCGCTCCAGCTCGCTGATGAGCGGGAGGGAGGGATCGACCCCGTTCCAACGCAGGTCCAGCTTCTCCAGCGATGGCATCAGGGTGAGCCAGTCGGGCAGCCGGCCGAGGTGGTTGCTCCTCAGGTCGATCTGGCGCAGCCTCGGGAGGCCGGCGAGTGAATCCGGTACCTGGGTCAGGGAGTTCTCCCGTAGGTCCAGGTGACGCAGTTCGTGCAGGTCTGCTGCGGACGACGGCAAGTACTCGATCGCGTTGCCCCGGAGCCACAGCTCACGCAGGCCGCGAAGCCGTCCGATGGAGTCGGGCAGGGTGACGAGCCGGTTGTGCTGGGCCCTCAACTCGACGAGGCCGCTCATCCGGCCGATGGTCTCCGGCAGGGTGGTGAGTCGGTTCTCGCCGACGTTGAGGTAGCGCAACCGGTGCAGCTTTCCGAGGGAGTCCGGGATCCGGGACAGCCGGTTGTCGTGGAGGTAGAGGCAGTCGCTGAGCTCGGTCAGCTCGCCGAGTTCCTCCGGCACCGACGTCAGCGCGTTGTGGCCCAGGTCCAGGGTTGTCAGCCGGTGGAGCCGCCCGATGTCCGGTGAGAGGGCCGTGAGCCCGTTGTCCGCGAGGATCAGCACGCCGAGCTCGGTCTGTCGCCAGACCGACTCGGGCACCTCTCCGAGCTCTTGTCGCCACAGGTTCAGTGTGTGCCTCACGGCCGTCTCCCCTTCATCAGCGGGCTGGGCTCCGATTCTCGTCGAGCACCGCCGAGAACGGTCACCGGTCGCGGGTGACGCTCCAGGCCGGCATGTGCTCGAAGAATGCCACGGCTTCCGGCCGCCAGCGCTCCCGCCAGGTGGCGGCTTCGGCCTCGGCCCGGCGGGCGTGGTCCTGGGCCTCGGCCCGGAGCTGCCGGTCGACCCCGTGCGCTCGCGCGATGGCGCGTATGCGGTCGAGGGTTTCGTCGTCGCAGCCCGGGTCTCCCGAGGCTTCGTCCAGCAGCTTGCGCTCGGCGTCGTCGCAGACGGCCGTGAGGGCGCGGAGGGCGTAGCTGCGGCGGCCCGAACGGATGTCGGAGCCGACCGGTTTGCCGAGTGCTGCCGGATCGCCGAACAGGTCGAGCCAGTCGTCGTGGATCTGGTTGGCGATGCCCAATGCGGTGGCGTAGCGCCGGAGTTCGGCGTCGTACGGGGTGTGGTCGTTGCCTGCGGCGAGCAGGCCCAGGCGCAGCGGGGCGAGTACGGAGTAGCGGGTGGACTTGAATTCGGTGACCGCGTGCAGGAACTCGATGTCGGGGGCGGGATGGAAGTCGCGTTCCAGATCGATCATCTGGCCGGTCATCGTGGCGGCTCCCGTGTCGGCGTGGACGGCGGCCATGGCCAGGGCCCGGTCGGCGGGCAGACCGCTGGTGAGCAGTACGCGCAGGGACAGGAAGGCCGCGAGGTCGCCGGCGAGGAGTGCCAGCGCGAGGGCCGTGTCGGGCTGGTCGGGGAACTCGTCGCGGTAGGCGTAGTAGGTGGAGGGGCCGCCGCGGCGTACGGGCGCGTCGTCGATGATGTCGTCGTGGATCAGGCCGTGGGTCTGCAGCAGTTCGATGCTGATGGCCGCTTCGTCCAGGCCGGCGACGTCATCGTCGGCCACCAGCGCGGCCGCCTCGTGCAGGAGGACCACACGGAGTCGTTTGCCGCCGCGCAGTGACATGTCGCGCACCAGGTCGAGCGCCCGGGAGGGGAAGGTGCCGTACGGCGGGGTCTCGAACTTGCCGCCCGCGGGGTCGGTCAGGGAATCGAAGTAGGCGGCGAAGCGCGCTTCGAAACGGCTCTGGTGACGGGACGCGCGCTGCAGGGCGGCGGAGAGGGCTTCATTCACCGGCCCAGGTTTGCACGCCGTCGTCGGCGAGGGTCGACCGGCCGCCGGTTCGGGCCGTGGGTCCCGGGGCGGCGGTCGTCTCCTCCGCCGGCCGCGCCGGTGGAACGGCCGCCGGGGGAAGGGACGTCCGGCCTTCGGGGCCCCTCCCCCCGCTGCCGGCTACCGCGTCGGCGTGGCGAGGTCACCCAGGACCCGGGCCGCGGCCGCCGGGGCCACCAGCCATTTCAGGTGGCTGCCTTCGAGGGTCCGGACCTCGTAGGGGTTGTCCGGTGTCAGGGCGTTGCCCTCGCGGATCAGCCGGTCCTGCATGGCGGGCGTCAGGCTCGTGTCGTCGGCCAGGCGGACGTAGGTCTTCGGGATGCTGCCCCAGGTGTCGGCCTGCGCACGGTCGGCGGAGGTGCCGACGTCCAGGTTCTCGTCGGGCTGGAAGGTGTTCAGGAAGGTCAGGAACTCCTCGTCGGTGCCGTCGGCGAAGAAGGCCGACTTGAAGGCTGCGAGGGCGGCCGGATCCGCGGTGCGGAAGTTGACGCGCAGCAGGCCGAGTTCGGCGGGGTTCCCGGCCAGCGCCAGGGCCAGGGCTGCTGCGTCGACCGAGGCCATCTCCGGCTCGGCGTAGTAGTCGTTGACGTCGAGGTCGACCGGGCACCAGGCCGAGACGTACACGATGCGGTCGATGAGGTCCGGCCGTGCGTTGGCCGCAGCGGTGGCCGTGATGCCGCCGCGGCTGTGGGAGACGAGGATGACCGGGCCGTTCTGCTTGGCCCGTTCGAGGATCCCGATGAGGTGTGCGGCGTTGTCGGCGAGGGTGACGCCCTTGATCGCACCGGGCGTGGTGGCGAGGCCTTCGGGGTCCTGGGGCGTCTGGTAGGCGTGCGTGAACGTGGCCTCGAAGCCGTGGCCGGGCAGGTCGACCGCGACCGAACGGTGTCCCAGCAGGCCGAGCTCGGCTTGGAGCGGTGCGAAGGAGAAGGAGTTCGAGAAGGCTCCGTGAACCAGTACGAACGTCGGTTGCATGTGTCTGCTCACTTTCTGGTACGTCCTACACCATGATCATCAGAGCTCGGCCGCAAATGATCAAGGTGGGTGGTCTCCGCACCTGTCAGGTGGCGGTGACGGTCTTGAGGGCGAGGGCGCGCAGGGGAGCGATCCGGCGGCGCGCTTCGCCGTGGTAGACCGCGTTGGTGCAGATGGCGAGGTAGCGGCCCGCGGTGGGGGCGAGGTAGGGGCTGGTGCCGGTGAAGCCGTGGTGGTAGGCCACGTCGCCGGGGGCGCAGATCCAGGACAGGCCGCGGTCGAGGCCGGTCCCGATCGGGGCGAACGGGCGCGTGGAGGTGCGGAGCCAGCCGTACAGGCGGCCGGCGGGGTCGACGAGGTGGGCGGCGTAGCGGGCGAGGTCCCGGGCGGTGGAGAAGACTCCCGCGTGACCGGCGACGCCGCCGAGGAGTCCGGCGTCGACGGCTCGGCCGACGAGGGGCCAGGTGGCGACGACCTTGGTGAGGGAGGCGATGTCGTAGGCGGTGTCGGCGCCGGGGGTCGCGCCGTCAGCAGTACGCGGGGGTCGCGGGGCGGGGGTGTCGGCTCTGGGGGCCAGGACTCGTCACGGGTGAGCGGGACCAGGGGCATGAGGTACAGCCTGTGCCCGGTTTCCAGGGCGCACAGGGGCTCGTCGCCGGGGATGTCGGGGCGGCCGAGCCGGACCGTGAACGGGTGGGTGGTGCCTTCGCCGTCGGCGGTCTCCGCGCGCAGCTCGGTCGTCGCCGTGCGGCGGGTCCGGGCCGCTGCCACCACCTTGCCGTCCACCAGCACCTCGGCACGGCCTCGCCGGGCGCTCCACACCACGGTGATCGAGTGCCCGTCCTGGTCCAGGTGGAAGCGGTGCCGGTGCCGGTGCCGGCGGGCGTGATCCGCCACGGCGGCCTCCCTGGGGGTTCCTGCCGCACCACCGGCGTAACGGGCCACCCCCGCGGCACACTTGTCAGGCCGGCGGTCGTGGGGACGTCACCACCCGTGACGCAGGCGGAAGCTGAGCGGCAGAAGCTTCGTGGCCGCGGGGGCCCACCGCGGATCGGCTGCCGCCGGGATCAGGGTCCGGTGGCGCGCGCCGGGCGCCTCACGCGCACTCCACCTTCTCGCCCACGGGCGTCCAGTCTGAGGGACCCTGGGCGCCGACGGCGCGGACCTGGAAGCAGTACCTGAGGTTCGGGTCGAGGTGCGGGATCGAGAAGGTCCTGACGTTGGCGCCGACGCCGAAGTTCTGGTTGAGAGTGGCGTTGCGGACCTCGTAGCCCGTTTCGTTGTTGGCGTTGTCCTCCCAGTCCACCCGGACGCTCTTCTCGTTGCCGACCGGGACCGCCGTGGCAACGACGTTCGAAGGCTCGTTCGGCCGCCCGACGTCCACTCCGGCCGCTTCGTGCGTGATCGAGAAGTCCGCCGAGGTGGAATCGTCCGACAGGAACTCGTCGTTCTTCACGCTCAGATGGTGCGTACGGACCTTGTCCATGGCGAGCGGTCTGGCAGCGGTGCGCATCGTTCCGTCGAGGTCGTTGTTGTTGCAGGACGACTCTTCGTAGAGGTAGAGCGTTCCTCGCGGGGTGACGGTCTCGTCCTTGTTGAGCTGCAGCGTGACGATGAGCAGGCCTCTGGTCTCCCCACCCGCGCACCGCTCGAAGCGGAAGGAGCCCCTCGGGGCGTCGTGGGTGAGGTTCACCGTCTCGCTGTAGCTGCCGCCGTTCACCTGCCCGCCGGCGTCGCGCACATTGAGCACTCCCCGGATCGTCACGGCGTGGGTGTTGCGCGCCGCAGCGGGCTGCGTCATGCCCACGAACAGGACAGGGGCCAGCAGTACGGCGGCCCCCACGGCACGTCCACGCTTCATCTCAGACCTCGCGGTTCTCCCCGTGGCGGTGGCACTGCGGCCCGGTGAGGGCATGGGATGCCGCGACGCAGCACCATCCCTCCAGAGTCCCACCGGGCCGCATCCGCCGCATCCCGCGGTGATCCATGATGGGTCGCATGGGAGCACTCTTCGGCTACTACGCCGCTGCCGATGACGGGGACGCCGTTCGCGCCGTCGACCGTGAGGACGGACAGCCGGTCGGGACGGGCTACGACTCGCTCGTCGTGAAGGGCATCGATCCGGTGGTCGGGCTGCTGCCCGCGGAGGTGCTCGTCACCGGGCGAACTGCCGGTGCCGTCACGGCGGATCCTCGGCACGGGCACTTGGTCGGGACGGTGGGTGACGGCGAAGTCGTCACCCTGTCACTCACCGGTTCCTTCTGCGACTCCCTCGCCCGTGTCGGCCCGGAGCGGTTGGGCGAAGTGGCCCGCGGGTGGTCCGCGTCGGGTGTCTTCGACGCCGAGTCGGACCTGACGGAGCTCACCGGCTTCCTGGAAGATCTCGCCGCCCTCGCGGAGAGGGCGGCCGCGCGCGGCCACCGGCTGTACTGCTGGATCAGCGTGTGAGTCCGGGGCCGGCCCCCGGAGGGTCGGCTTCCAGCACTGGCCGCGGCGCGGAAGGCGTCGCGGATCCGTGGACCGGCATGCGGCTCGGTGCTCGCGGTCGACGCGGTCGACTCGGTCGGGGCGGTCAGGCCCGGGGCCGCTCTACCGCGTCGGACTCCGCGCGGACCGCGTCCGCGAGGCGGGTGGCCGTCGTGTCGGCGGGGTGGACGAGGCGGGTGCGGGTCAGGGCGAAGGACAGGCCGCGCCGGGGGTCGGCGAAGGCGATGGAGCCGCCGCTGCCGTGGTGGCCGAAGGCGGTCGGGTCGCCGCCCGTCGGGGGCAGGCCGAGGAAGTAGCCGAGCCCCTTGGCGTGCCGGCGCAGCAGCATCCGGTCCGGGCCGTCCACCGCGGCCGCCGTGGCCTGGGCGACCCGGGCCTGCGGGAGCAGCCGTACGCCGTCCACCTCGCCCAGGAGCGCCGCGTACATCCGGGCGGCGGCGCGGGCGGTGGTGGTGGCGCAGGCGGGCAGGTCGGCCATGAGGTATCCGGGCCGGTTGGCGAGGGCGGCGGTGGTCCACAGGCTGCGGTTGGGGGCGACGAGGCGGACGAACGGGGCCTCGGAGGGCAGCCCGGCCAGGTACGCCTCCCAGCCGCCCTCCACCAGCGGTGCCACCCGGGCCAGCCGGTCGGCCGGCAGCCCGAAGTACAGCTCGTCGGCGATCCCCAGGGGCTCGGTGACGTACTCGCGCAGGGCCTGCCCCGGGGTGAGTCCGGTGGCCCGGCGGACGGTCTCCCCGAGGATCCAGCCGTAGGTCCAGCCGTGGTAGCCGCTGGCCGTGCCCGGCTCCCACAGCGGGCGCAGTCCCGCGACGACCCCGCACATGTGCTCCCAGTCGCACAGTTCGGCGGCCGTGAGGGCCCGGGGCAGCTGGGGGATCCCGGCGGTGTGCGTGAGGGCGTGCCGGACCGTGACGGCCGCCTTGCCGTGCGCGGCGAAGGCGGGCCAGTAGCGGGCGACGGGGGCGTCGTACTCGATCAGCCCGCGTTCGGCGAGCACGTGCACGAGGGTCGCGGTGCACCCCTTGCCGACCGAGAAGCCGTGGACGGGCGTCCCCGGCCCGGGAACCCCGGCGTGCGCCTCCACGAACAGCCGCCCGCCCCGGTACGCGGCCACCTGGAGCCCGGTTTCCCGCCCGGAGGCGACCAGTTCGCCGAGCGTCTCCTGAAGGTCCGTGTGCTCCATGCGTTCCATGCGCTCCTCATCCGCCGCCCGAAGCGGTGGACACCCTACCGTCCCCCGTGGCGTCCGGCCGGGCGCGAGGCCCCCGTGCGGCGCGTCCGGGTCGGCCGAGGACGACGCCGGTCAGGACCAGGCCCAGTCCGCACAGTTGCCGGACGGTCAGCACCTCTCCGGCGACCGCCGTGCCGAGCAGCACGCCGGTCACGGGGTTGAGCAGCCCGATCAGCGCGACCGTCCCCGCGGGCAGGTGCTTCAGCCCGGTGAACCAGGCCGCGAAGGCCAGCGCCGTGGCGATCAGGGCGACGTAGCCGAACGCGAGGAGCGTCGGCGCGGAGAGCGCGGGCGGGGGGCCCTCCACGGCTGCCGCGACCGGGAAGAGGAGCACTCCCCCGGCGGCGAGCTGCCAGGCGGTCGAGGCGAGCACATCGGCGCCGGCACCCCACCGTTTGGCCAGGACGTGGCCGAAGGAGGACACGAGCACGGCGGCGGCCGAGGCGAGGACCCCCGCCGCGCCCACCTCCTCCGCACCGGTCAGCAGCATGAGGCAGACCCCGCCGACTCCGATCACGGCGCCGGTCAGGTGGGCGGCGCGGGGCCGCTCGGACACCAGGGGCCAGGCGATGAGCATCATCGTCATCGGGGACACGGCCATGACGGTCGCGGCGACGCTGGTCGGCAGCAGCTGGGAGGCGGCGTAGACGAGGACGAAGAACACGCTCGTGTTGAGCAGCCCCAGCACCGCCGACCGCCACCACCACGCGCCGCGCGGCCGCTGCCTGCACAGGGCCAGCAGGACGAGGCCTGCGGGCAGGGCCCGCAGGGCGGCCCCGTGGAGCGGGCGGTCGGCCGGCAGGAACTCGTGCGTGACGAAGTAGTTGGTCCCCCAGGCCACCGGCGCGATCGCCGTCAGTGCCACCCAGCGCATATTCGCTTCCATGGAAGCCAATATAGCTTCCCGGGAAGATATGATGTCGCGCATGGAACACGGTGAACCGCTGGACCGCGTGGCCCGCATCCAGGCCGACTGGCGCCGCGAGCGCCCCGACCTCGACGTCGGCCCGCAGGCCGTGATCGGCCGGCTGCACCGCCTGGCCGACCGGCTCACGGAGGAACTCGCCCTCGTCTACGGCCGCTACGGCCTCGGCGAGGGCGAGTTCGACGTCCTGTGCGCCTTGCGCCGCGCCGGGGAGCCCTATGAGCGGGCGCCGGGCGAGCTCGCCGCGCACACCATGGTCACCACCGGCGCGATGACGAAGAGGATCGACCGCCTGGAGCGGGCCGGGCTCGTCACCCGCCGACGGGCCGACGACGACCAGCGCGGCCGGATCGTCGCCCTGACCGGCCCCGGGCGGGAGCTGATCGACCAGGCGTTCACCGACCACATGCGCAACGAACGCCACCTGCTGGACCTGCTGACGCCCGCCGAGGCCGCGTCACTCGAAACGCTGCTCACCGGCTGGCTCTCGCGCATGGATCATCCGCGGGCGCCCGGCGGCGCGTAGCCGGCCTCCGCACCGTCCCCGCCCTTCAGGTGCCGGACGCAGAAAGGGACTTCTCCTCGGAGCCGAAGGCGTCGAAGAGGTCCAGGGCCGCCCGCCGGTCGTTCGCCTCGTCGTCCCACTGCAGCAGGACGTGCAGCGGTACGGGGACGCGCCCGCCCTCCGCCGCTGACCGCCGCCGACCGCCGCGGTCCGGCGACGCCCAGGGGGCCCGCGGGGCGGGAGCGCGCGGCTACGCCGTCGGCGTCGACCAGGGCGCCGAGCGGAGGTCGGCGGTGCTGCGGCGTTCGCGGACCGCCGGGGGTTCCTCGGCCGCCCTGCCGACCGCGACCATGGACACGATCGCCCAGCCGGGTCGAGGGCGCAGCTCCGCGGTCAGGGCTTCGAGGTCGAAGGCCCGGAACTGGTGGGTGGCCAGTCCCATCGCCTGGGCCTGGATGCTCAGGTGGGCCACCGCCTGACCGAGGTCGTAGTCGGCGAACTCGGAGTAGACCAGGTCGGTGTCGTCGACGTACCGGCGGGTCAGCGCGACCACGAGCAGCCCCGCGTCCTTCGCCCAGCGGGTGGAGCTGGGCGCGAGGTGGGGCAGTATCCGTGCGTGGTCCGGTTCGCCGGGCCTGACCGGGAGGAAGCCCCACGGCTGCGAGTTGCCGGCCGAGGGCGTCCATCTCGCGGCTTCGAGGAGCAGGTGGAGGGTGGGGTCGTCGACGGCGGCGGAGCGGTCGAACCGGCGGGGGCTGAACCGGTCGGCCAGCAGGGCGTGGATCTGTTCGGTTTGCCGAAGGTCATGGGGCATGTGACGGACAACCACGGGTTCCGGTCGTCCATTTCCGGCCCGCGGCGCACGTTTTGCGGGGGTGGAAGTGCCGAGGAGCCCGCGGCTAGTGTGGTGATCATGGCTTTGCGACCCGATGAGTTCTACGACCACGCACGTGCGGCTGCGGATGACGGGCTCCGGCTCCCGTTGGCCAGGATGACCGGTTGGGAGATCAGCCCCTTCGAGGCGGAGGGCCTGCGCGTCTCCCCGCTCCGTCCGCCCGTTCTGCCCGAGCCGCCGCGGCACGGCGAGGACCCGGCGGACTGCGACGAGTGCCGCGCCCGCGACGAGGGCATCTGGCTCGACGACCGCTGGCGGCTCGCCCGGATACCGGGCGTGGGCGTGCCGCTCGTGCTGATGCTGTATCCGCGCGACCACTACGACATGGCCGATCTGCCCGACGAGCTGGCCGCCGAACTGGGCGTGCTCACCACGCACGTCGTCCGCCACGTCCAGGCGCTGCCGCACGTCTCCCGGGCCCACGTGTACCGCATCGGGGACGGGGCCGCGCACCTTCACGTGTGGTTCTTCGCCCGGCCCGAGGGACAGGCGCAGTTCTTCGGGTCGTGGCTGCCCGTCTGGGACGACCTCCTGCCCGAGTACCCCGCGGACGTGGCCGACGCGGACGCGGACGCCGTCGCGGACGCGCTGGCCGCGTCGTACGGAGGCCGCCGTCCCGGCCGCGACGGGCAGGCGGGGCTCTGATCCCGAAGGCGTGCGCCCGGTGCCCGTCCGGGCCGGGCGCCGCCGTGTCCGCCGGGGGTTGCAGCAGGGCGACGGAGCTCGCCCGGTCGTTCATCGCGTCCCCGACGTAGGAGGTCGACTGCTGGTACTCCTGGTGGACGCCGGAGGTGTCGGGGGCGTCCCAGAGCTCCAGCCGGCAGGACTGGGTGGTCAGCGAGCTGACGGAGTTGTTCCAGGTGCCGTCGAGGTTGATCTGGGCGTCCCGGCCGTTGCCGCTCCGGCAGCCGCTCGCGCCTGTCAAGACGAGGGCCGAGCCGCCGTAGTTCGAGTCCGTGTAGACGACGCCGAGCTGTACGGCCGCCGCCCCTGCGGTGGCCGAGGAGCCCTTCAGGCGGTCGGCCGTGGCGATGGCGATGCGTGGCGTACGAGCGAGCACGGGTCACTCCTGTCTCGTGGACGTTCTGCCGACACCGTGGATGCTTCCGCCCCGGCTCCGCACGGGCCACGGAAAAGGGCGCGGAGAGGGGGCCGGGGAACGCGACGCGAACTGTTCGGGGGCCACGGGCCACGGGCTCCGGGAACCGAGACCCGCGCGGGGAGGGGAGGTGCGCCGTCGGCGCCCTACGCTCCGGCCGCGCGGCGGCCCAGGACGGGTTCCGCCACCGTGCGGGCCAGGGGGCAGAGGGTCTGGCCGTGACGGGCGAAGAGGGCGTCGCGCGAGTCGAAGTGGCCCAGGTCCGTCAGGACGTACGCCGACAGGTCGCAGGGGGCCCCGCCCGTCGGGCAGAGCGCCGCCGCGCCGTCCCAGTCGACTGCCGTACGGGCTATCGCCTCGAAGAGGGTCTCGGAGCCGGCGTTGGTGAAGCCGCCGCCCGGGGCGGCGCCGCGTTCGCTGCGGGCGCCGAAGAGCTCCGAGACCGTCAGCCACCGCGCCGCGCCCGGCTCCGCGGCGGACTCCGGCAGGCGGAACTCCGGCCAGACCAGCAGCACCTGGTCGGGGACGAGGGCGCGCAGCCGGGGGAAGCGCGGGTACCAGAAGGCCCCGTCGACGACCAGCCCGCGCACCCGCGTGGCCGTCCCCGTCGCCCGGGCCACGGCCTCCAGCACGGCCAGCCGCTGACTGCACGAGCCGCGCCCCAGGCGCAGCACCTGGGACACGGGCCGCTCGTCCTGGACGGAGTAGACCGGGCGTACCGAGGTGGCGATCCAGCGGTGGGCCCGGCGCAGGGATGCCACCGGGTCCGCGCCCGCGGGGAGTTCGAGGGTCCGGGCGAGGGCGGTGACGCGCGGGTCGCGCCAGTCGAGGATGCGGGTCGGTTCCGTACCGCCCCCGACGGCTACCGGGGTCCCGGTCGCGGCGGGTGCCGTGCGGATGCGGCCGCGGGGCCGCAGGAGCGAGCTCGTCATGGCAGCCGTCCTTTCCTGGGAACCGCATCATGGCACATCGACTGAACGCGTTCAATAAAATGGCCCGCGCCGCCCTACCTCGGGCTGACCGTCACCTCGTACACGGCGCCGGCCCTGCCGCGCGTGGTCACGGCCACGGTCTGGCCGCGGCCGTCCCACCTGGCGTTGCCGCCGCGGACCGTGACGCGGTAGCCGTTCGGGTAGACGTCCTCCGGAACGGTGATCTCGGTGGGTCCCCCGGCGTCGCCGCGGGTGCGGAAGGTCAGGGTGTAGGTGCGCGTGGCGGGGTCGTACGCGAAGCCGAGCGGGTCACCCGCGACGGCCCGCGCGTAGGGCTGGACGAGCAGCCGGGCGCCGGGCTTCACGGCACCCGTCTGGTCGAGGAAGCAGTAGCCGCCGCCCCGGCACCACTGCCACCAGGTCCAGCCGCCGGCGAACCGGTCCATGGCGGCCGTCATGTCGGTGACGAACTGGCTCGCGTGCGGTACGTAGGGGTTCCCGCCCCACTCCCCCACGATCACCGGCATGCGGTTGCGGGTCGGATAGTCGCTGATGGCCGCCTCGTAGGCCGGGACGAACGTGCCGGCCGGGTCGTAGTCGGCGCCGGTCTCCATCGCGGTCTCGTAGAAGTGCGGCGCGTACCCGGCGTGCGGGTCGTCGACGGCCCCCAGCCGGGTGGGGACGCCGAGACCGACGATGACGGTGGGTTCGACGAACACCCACGACGTGCGGTCGACCGTGCGGATCGCCCGGGCGAGGCGGTTCCACATCTCGGTGAGCTCGCCGGCCTCGAAGCGGCCCGCGGCGGCCGGGAGGTCCTCGCCTTCGAGGAACTTCGCGAAGGGCTCGTTCATCAGGTCGTAGCCGAGCAGCGCCGGGTGCCTGCCCAGGGCCGAGGCGACCGTCATCCACATGCGGGCGTGCGCGGCGCGGAGGTCGGCGTCCTTGTACAGGTGGTCGAAGGCGGCCTGCACGGACGGTTCGAAGTACTGGGAGAACCAGTCGTCGGGTATCGGCGTGAACGGCAGCCCGTCGTCGCGGGTGGCCCAGTCCGGGATGCCGCGGGCGCCGAAGTGCGGTCCGTACACGTCCTGGTGGGCGTCGAGCACGACCTTGACCCGGTAGCGGTCGGCCCAGTCGAGGATGCGGCGCATCTTGGCGAGGTAACCGCGGTCGTAGTGTCCGGGGGCGGGTTCGAGGTCGTCCCAGAAGAACGCCAGGCGCGCGAGGTTGAAGCCCCGGGCGGACATGTCCCTGAGGTCGCTCTCGTGGATGCCGGCGAACGCGTCGGCGCCCCGGCTGCTCTTGTCGGCGAGGTTGAAGCCGCGCCACTGCAGCGCGCGGCCCCGACCGTCGGCGATGAAGGTGCGGTCGCCGACCGTGACGCGGTCGGTGACGCGGTCGGTGACGCGGTCGGTGACGCGGTCCGGGCGGGCCTGGGCCTGCGCGGGGACGACGCCGAGCAGGAGGGCTGCCACGGCGAGGACGACGGGGGCGAAGCGGGAGGTCCGGCGCATGCAGGAGACCCTTTCGAGGTCGGCTTCTCGGACGGCGTGCTACTGGCCGGTCGGATGTTACTGACGGGTGAGTCAAGTTCCCACCGTTTCACCGGAGTTGGTGTGGCCCGTGGGGTCTGCGGCGAGTTCGTGGACCGCGAGCCCGTCCGCCCCGCGGGGGAATCGGGATTCGGCCATGACAGGGCCCGCCCGGCACTCCACACTTGTGCTGAACCACGCGATGGGGAGGCGCTGATGGGTCGGGCTCTTCGTACGGGTGTGCCTGCGGGTGTCGTGGTGCTGGTGGCATGCGCACCGTGGTACGCCCCCTACTACTCCACGGTCCTGGTGTGGGAGCTGCGCAAGCTCTTCGCCTGGCTGGCCCTGCCGCTGCTGACGCTGGGGCTCGTCGCGCTGGCGGCGCTCGGGCGGTGGCTGCTGCGCAGGGCGCGCGGCAGGACCGGCGGCGGTTCGGGCGAGGTGGCGGGGGTGCTCGGCTGCCTGGGCGCGCTCGTCGGTCTCGCGCTCGCCGTCTGGTGGCTGGTCTACGGGGCGTACCTGCAGGACCGGGGCTACATGGAGGCCACGCAGGTGGTGACCGAGCCGGTGCCCGCGCTGGCCCCCCGCGCGCCCTACCTCGTGGGGAAGGCGCAGGCGGCCCCGCACCTGGGGGATGTCACCGGGGAGATCTCGGACATCACGTACCTGCCGGACTCGGACCGCTTCTCCACCCTCGTCGAGCGCAGCGGCTGGCTGTCCGGGTACGAGGTCGGTCTCGTGCAGGAGGTGCCGCTCGGCGGTACCGGTCGTTCGCAGCAGCGCTGTTCGTTCGACGTCGACGTGGCGGACGCCCGCATCAGCGGCTGGTTCGGCCACAACCTGGGCCGGAAGATCTCCGCGCAGAAGCGCTGGGTCCGCTTCGAGGCCGGCGACGCGTACGTGACCTGCTCGGGCGATACGCCCGTCGTGGTCGTGCCCCTGAAGCGGCAGACCGGGCTCCTGGTCGTGACGGAACGTCCGGCGGGGGTCGCGCTCTACGACGGCCGGACGGGCGAGGTCACCGTCACCACGGAGACGGACACCGTCCCGGGCCCCTCCTATCCGCTCAGCCTCGCCGCCCGCCAGCGGGAGGCCGTGGCCGCCGTCGGCGGCTTCACGGACTGGTGGTTCGAACGCAGCGGCTGGGACGCCTCGGAGGACGGCGCGAACGCGGGGAACGACTCGGAGTTCACCCTGCGCTACGGCGATGCGAGCGGGCGCAGCGTCTACGTCACTCCCCTGACGCCGCAGGGCGAGGCCAGCTCGGTCGTCGCCGTCGCGACGGTGCCGGCCCGCCACCGGGGCGGCGGGCTGGCACCGCTGACCGTCCACCGGCTCGATCCGACCTGGTCCTCGCCGAAGGCGATCATCGCGCTGATCAAGGCCGAGTACCGGGACGTCTGCTGCTACAACGACGACCGGGTGTTCGAGGTGGTCCCCACGGGCGGGACCACCTGGACCGCCACGATCGGCAGCGAACAGGACATCCGCTACCGCGTGGAGGGCCGGGGCCAGGTCGCGGGCCGCGAGGCGACCTGCCTGAAGGCCGCCGACGGGGCACTGATCAAGTGTGCGTTCGCGGCCCCCGGCTCACCGGAGGAGCAGGAACTCAAGCGGCGCGAGGAACAGGCGAAGGGCAAACCCCGGACCGATCCACCGGACCTCGGGGACCTCACCGCCTACACGCCCGAGCAGCTGGCCGAGCTGAACCGCCGCATCAGCGAGGAGGTCAACCGCCGGCTCAAGGGCTGACGCGGCGCCGCAGGGGCGGGAACGCGTCCGGCCCAGCGTGTCCGAGGAGCGTCTTGACGGCGAGAAACCGAGCGAGATCCACTGAAGCCACGACACCCGCCCATATGGGCGGGTACCGGTGGGGTTTCGTCGCTTGGGGGCGGGGAGTGGGGCTTCGGCGTGCGCGGGGGTTCGCGGTGAAGGCCACGGCGCTGTTCCGTCTGGCGCACCTGATAGCCGCTGCGGGCGTCGTGCTCGACGGCCGGGTGGACGGCCGGAGCCTGGCCCTGCTGGCCTGTGTCTGCGCCGTCTCGCTGGTCCTCTACGTGCCCGCCCTGGTGCGCGGCTGGTTCTCCGCTCCGGGCGTCTGGGCCGACGTGCTGGTGACCGGATGTGCCCTGCCGTGGGTCGCCGTGGCCGTCATCGGTGAGGGGGACGCCGTGGCACCGCACGGCTGGCTGATGGTGCAGAGCCTGTCGGCCGCCGCCACCGCGGTGGTCGCGTTCCGGTGGCGGGGCGCCGCCCTCGCGGTGGCGCTGCTGCTGGCCACCTCGCCGGCCGTGCACGCGGTGCTGCCGGAACCGGACCCGGCCGGTGTCCTCGATCATTTCAGCGCGGTCGCCAGCTGCGTCGCCCTGGCCGGCGGAGGCTGGTGGTACACCCGGCGCCAGGGGCTCCTGCTGGACGCCGCGCACGACCGGGCGGTCGCCCTGGAAGCCGCCCGCGCGCGGCAGGCCGAGCGGACGGCGCACCACGCGGCCCTGCACGACACGGTGCTCGCCACCCTCACCACGATCGGGGCGGGCCGCGTGGACGCCAACGCCCCCGCGGTCCGCGAGCGCTGCGCCCGCGAGGCCGCCTACCTGCGGCGGCTCGTCGAGTCCGAGGAGGGGCAGGACCGGGCGTACGGCCCGCCTCCGGGAGGGGCGGCGGGCACACGGGCCGCGCTGGAGGAGGCCGTGCACCGGGCGGAGGCTCTGGGGCTCACGGTGAGGGCGCGGTTCCATGCCGTGCCGGAGCTGCCCCGGGAGGTCTGCGAGGCCCTCGCCGCCGCGGTGTCCGAGGCCCTGAACAACGTGAGCCGGCACGCCGGCACCGGCACCGCCCACGTCACCGCCGTCGGAGGGGCGGAGGGCGGTGTGGAGGTGACCGTGGCCGACCGCGGCACCGGTTTCGACGTCTCCGGGCCCGGCGGCCGCGGTACGGGGCTGCGCCGTTCCGTACGCGGCAGGCTGGCCGCCGTCGGAGGGGCGGCGTCCGTGGACAGCCACCCCGGTGAGGGGACCGTCGTCGAGCTGCGGTGGCCGGCGTGATCGACATCGCCGTGGTCGACGACGACCGCATGCTCCTCGACGGGCTGGTGTCCTGGCTCGGCCGCCAGCAGCGGCTGCGGCTGGTCGGCACCGCGGCGACGGTCGGTGGGCTGCTGGCGCGGCCGGGGGCGGCGGCCGAGGTCGTCCTGCTGGACCTCGTCCTGCGCGACGGGTCCGATCCGGAGGCGAACGTGCGGCGGGTGCGGGCGGCCGGGAGCAAGGTCCTGCTGATCAGTACGGTGACCGACCGCGCCCGGATCGTGGCGGCCGTCGCGGCCGGGGCGGACGGCTACCTGACCAAGGACCACGCGCTGGACACCCTGGTCGAGGCCGTCGAGGCGGTGGCCGCGGGCGGCACGGCGCACTCGCCCGAACTCGCCTTCGCCTGGGCGAACGACACCGGTCCGGCCCGGCCGCACCTGGCGCCGCGGGAACGGCAGGTGCTGCGCGACTACGCCTCCGGGCTGACGCTGAAGGCCGCCGCGCGCCGTGCGGGCATCAGCTACCACACCGCGAAGTACTACCTGGACCAGGTCAAGGAGAAGTACCGGCAGGCCGGACGGCCCGCCCCCACGAAGGTCGAGCTGGCCCGGCGGGTGTACGAGGACGGCCTGCAGCCGTGAGGTGCTACGCGGTGGGCGGCGCCGGTTCCCCCGGGGCCGTCGGCCGGCAGCCGGCGGCGGTGCCGTCCTCCTCCGTGCGCGGCCAGTAGCGCCCTTCGAGGGCCTCCGCGCTGCGGTTGAGCCGGACCAGGACGTCCTCCAGCTCCCGCACCTCCTCGGGGGACCAGCCGGCGACGATCCGGGCCAGGCAGGACCGGTTGACCTCGCGGTGCCCGTCGAGCCGGCGGCCGCCCTCGTCGGTGATGCGCAGCTTGCGGGCCATGCCGCCGTCCGGATCGGCGACGCGTTCGGCGAGCCCGCAGCGCAGCAGTGCGGCGGTCTGGCGGTTCACGGTCGAGGTGTCGAGCCCGAAGGCCTCCGCCAGCTGGCCGATGGACATGGGGCCCTGGGTGTCGATGCGGCTGAGGAGCAGGTACGCCGACCGATCCAGGCGCTCGTGGTCGCGCTCGTGCCGGCCGAGCACCTGGTGCCGTGCGAGCAGCATCAGCTCCCGCTCCAGTTTTTCCAGCACTGCGCCTCCCGCTCCGCTCCTTCCGGCCGCCCATTATCGCCGACCCGTGCGGGCCCGGGGGCCGACCGTGCCGCAATATGCATGATACACAGCATGTGTACTATGCACTTCTCGTTGTCGTCCGACGAGCCCCAGCCACAACCCGGAGGACCCGCATGACCGCCACCACGTCGACCGCCTCCCGCGCGGCCGAGATCCTCTCCCGGCCCGTCACCCTCAATGGCCTCACCGTCCCCAACCGCATCGCGATGGCTCCGATGACGCGGATGTTCTCCCCCGGCGGCGTGCCCGGCGAGGACGTGCGGGCGTACTACGCCAGCCGCGCCGCCGCGGGCGTGGGCCTGATCATCACCGAGGGCACGTACGTCGGCCACGAGTCCGCCGGGCAGAGCGACCGGGTGCCGCGGTTCCACGGCGAGGAGCAGCTGGCCGGCTGGGCGGAGGTCGCCGCGGCCGTGCACGGGGCGGGCGGCACGATCGTGCCGCAGCTGTGGCACATCGGCATGGTGCGCAAGCAGGGCGAGGCGCCGTACCCCGACGCCCCCGCCGTCGGCCCCTCCGGCATCCGCGTCGACGGCACCGAGGGGACCGGCAGGGCGATGACCCGCGCCGACCTCGACGACGTCATCGGCGCGTTCGCCGACGCCGCCGCGGACGCCGAGCGGATCGGCTTCGACGGCGTCGAACTGCACGGCGCCCACGGCTACCTGCTCGACCAGTTCCTGTGGGAGCGCACCAACCGCCGCACCGACGCCTACGGCGGCGACGCGGTGGCCCGTACGAAGTTCGCCGCGGAGGTCGTCGCGGCGGTCCGCGAGCGCGTCTCGGCCGAGTTCCCGGTGATCTTCCGCTACTCGCAGTGGAAGCAGGAGGCCTACGACGGCCGGCTCGCGCAGACCCCGGAGGAGCTGGAGGCGATCCTGGCCCCGCTGGCGGCGGCGGGCGTCGACGTCTTCCACGCCTCCACCCGGCGCTACTGGCTCCCGGAGTTCGAGGGCTCGGACCTGAACCTCGCGGGCTGGACCAAGAAGCTCACCGGCCGGCCGGCCATCACCGTCGGCTCGGTGGGCCTCGACGGGGACTTCATCCGCTCCTTCGCCGGCGAGGGCGCGGCGCTCGGCGACATCGACAACCTCCTGGACCGCATGGAACGCGACGAGTTCGACATGGTCGCCGTCGGCCGGGCGCTGCTCCAGGACCCGCAGTGGGCGGCGAAGGTCCTCGGCAACCGGTTCGACGAGCTGAAGGCGTACGACGTGGCGGCGCTCGGGTCGCTCAGCCGGTAGCCGACCGTCCCGGCGGGCCGCCCGTCAGGAGACGCCCCGTGGAGCCCGTACCCCGCTCCCACGGGGCGTTCGCGTTCCGTCATGGCCGAAACCGCACCTCTCGGGCATGTGCCTCATTGACCCCACCGCACCATCGCGATTGCATGCTCTGGTCCTCCGGCGGGGAGCCGGAGGACGGGGTCTGCCTGCTCGTCCTGACTGGGGGGAAACGATGGGGTACACGAACAGGGCCACCGCCAGACGCGTACGGGTCGCACTGGGCGCCGCCGCGGCGGTCTGCGCGGTCACCGCGGCGCTGCCCGCCGCGGCCCGGGCCGAGTCCGCGGGGGCGGCGGGCGGGGCGGCGGCCGGCGTCGAGAGGATCAGCGTCGCGCCCGACGGCACCCAGGGCGACGGCGATTCCGCCTCCGCCTCGATCACGCCCGACGGCCGCCACGTCGTCTTCGCGTCGTCGGCGCGCAACCTCACCGCCGGCACTCCGGCAGGCAACGAAGCCGTGTTCGTCCGCGACCTGCAGGCGGCACTCACCAAGCGGATGGGGACCTACACCCCGCTCCAGCCCCCGTCGATCAGCGGCAACGGGGCGTACATCGGCTATTCGCTCCAGTGGATCAACGACGTACGCATCCGCCAGTACCAGGTGAGCACCGGGGGGACGGCCTCCGCCAACTGCTCGGCCTACAGCTGCGACCAGCCGTCACTGAACGGGGACGGCCGCTACACGGCCCTCGCCCTCCTCATGAGGAAGCCGGCGCCCACCAACCGCCAGCGCGTCGAGGTCCACGACTGGAACACCGGCGCCGTGGTGACCGTCGCCGCCTTCGAGCACACCTACCCGGCCCGGCCGTCCATCAGCGGCGACGGGCGCTACGTCGCCTACCAGGACGGCGCGGCGAAGGACGTCTTCGTCTGGGACCGGACCACCGGCACCAGCACCGGCCCGGTCGAGGGCCCGGCCACGGCCGCGTCGCTCCTCCAGCTCAGCGACGACGGCGGCACGGTCGTCTACCTCTCGGGCTCCGACACCTACGTCCACGACCTGCGGTCGGGCACGACCCGACAGGTCCCGGACGTGAAGGGCGTGGCCGTCGATCCCACCGGCCGGCACCTGCTGTACGCCCCGAACGGCACGGGCGGACCGTCGCTGGTCCTGCGCGACCTGGAGACCGGCACCGACCAGGTCGTCTCGGACCAGCCCGCCACGGCGGGGATCGACGCGGTCAGCAGCGGAGGCGGCGACGTGGTCTTCCAGTCCGCGGCCGACGACATCGTGCCCGGCGACACCAACGGCAAGCGGGACGTCTTCGTCCGCCACCTCTCCTGACCCGCCCGGCCGGATCTTGTCCGGCCGGGCGGACGGACGGAAGAATCGCGGCATGTCCAGCGACCGGCTCATGCGCATCCACAGTCCCGAGTTCCAGGCCATGGCCGAGAGGGTGCTGCAGGTCACCCGGCTCACCTCGCGCCTGAACGTCCTGCCCTTCGAGGACGAGGAGGCCAAGGCCGAGCTGTTCGAACAGATCCTCGGCAAGCCGCTGCCGCCGAGGGTCACGATCTATCCGCCCTTTTACACCGACCACGGTCTGCGTCTCGAACTCGCCGAGCGGGTGTTCATCAACCAGAACTGCACGTTCCTGGACTACGCCGGCATCCGGCTCGGCGAGCGCGTGATGGTCGGACCGAAGGTCACGTTCATCACGAGCGGGCACCCCGTCGATCCCGAGGAGCGGCGGCTCTACCTCACCGGCGCGCCCATCGACGTCGCGGAGAACGTGTGGATCGGCGCCGGCGCCACGATCCTGCCCGGCGTCAGCATCGGCCGGGACGCGGTGATCGCCGCCGGCGCGGTCGTGGCCGACGACGTTCCGGCGGCGAGCCTGGTGACCGGTACGAAGGCCGCCGTGAAGCGCCAGTGGTGACGGCCCCTCCTCCGCCGCGCGGAGGAGGGGCCGGGGTGCCGGGGAGGCCGCGCGGGGTCACCGCGCGGCCCGCCCGGTCAGGACCGCGGCGAGACCTTGACGATGGCCTCGATCTCGACGAGCTGCTCGGGGACCGACAGCTCGGAGACGCCGACGATGGTGTCGGTCGTGCGGTGCTTGCCGACGTACTCCTTGTGGAGCCGGGCGGCCGTGTCGAAGTTCTGCCGCAGGTCCTTGGTGAAGATCTTGATGCTGATGATCTGGCTGCGCGGCACCTTGTAGTGCGCGAGGACCTTGTCCAGGTTGTCGAACGACGTGCGGACCTGCTTCTCGAAGTCGCCGGCGCCCACGAAGTTCCCGGCCGCGTCGTGCGACACCTGCCCCGAGATGTAGATCTCGTCCCCGGCCTTGATGCCCTGCGAGTACCCGTAGGACTCCTCCCACGGCACGCCGAAGGTGAAGTGGTCCCAGCCGCGGCGCGCGGTGTCCTGCGCGCTGGCGCCCGGTCCCGTGAAGGTGATCGTGGTGGCCACGACCGCGGCCACCACTGCGCCAATGCCGAACCTGCGCCCTGACTTGGTCATTCCTCGTGTTCCTTTCGTCCCCGGTGGAGCCCGTGGCGCTGACGCTGTCAGAGCAGAAGCGAGAACTCCTCGAACGGGGACGGACCCGTGGACGGGCCGGACGGCGCCCGGTGCCCTCCCCCGTCACCGGGATGAGCCACTCCTGTCCGGGCCGGGCCGTCCGTCGGCGGCGGGGCCCGCGGTGGTCTCGGTGGCGTCGATCGTCCGGCGCAGGAGGTCGCGTGCGGCCTCCAGGTCGGCGGCGCGCTGGTCGAGGACGTCCAAGTGGGCGCGGAGGCTGGTCAGGACACCGGGGCAGGGGCGCAGCGTCGTGTCGCCGGAGGTGCAGGGCAGGAGCCGGCCGATGACGCGGGTGGGCAGGCCGGCGGCCAGCAGGGCGCGCACGCGCCGCACCGTCTCCACCGTCGGGTCGTCGTACTCGCGGTAGCCGTTGGCCCGGCGCTCCGAGTGGATCAGCTCCGTCCGCTCGTAGTAGCGCAGCAGGCGCTCGCTGACCCCCGTACGGCGTGACAGCTCCCCGATCAGCACCGGGCCTCCCCCTTCGACTTGACCTTCCAACGGTGTCAGGGAGCAACAGTGTGCCGACCGGCGGCATTCCGCGCCGGCCGTCGAGAAGGGAACGACCGTTGATCATCGATGCGCACAGCCACGTCCACGACCCCGTCGGGGCGCACCTCGGGCTCATGGAGGAGGCCGGGGTCGACCGCGCCGTACTGTTCGCCACCCGCCCGCATCCGGAACGGGCGCGGGACCTGGGGTCGCTGCGCCGGGAGATGGCCGTCCTGGACGAGGCCATCGGGGGGCGGGCCGGGACGGTCGAGGCGTACCGGGGGGCGTGGCAGGAGTTGGACGCGGCGCTGGCGGCGCATCCGGAGCGGTTCATCGGCTTCCTGTCCGTCCCGCTGGACCTGGAGCCCGAGCAGATCGCCGCGGTGGTGGAGCGGGAGGTCGTCGGGCGCGGGATGCGCGGGATAGGCGAGCTGACGCCGCCGCCGGGGCGGGCGGGGCTGATCGAACCGGTGCTGCGGGCCGCGGCCGATCACGGCCGGCTGCCGGTGGTCGTGCACGGATCCGCGCCGACCACCGCGGACGACGTGGCGACGCTGGCCGCGCTGGCCGTCCGCCATCCGACGGTTCCGCTGGTGGTGAGCCAGCTCGGCGGGCTGAACTGGATGCAGGCCGTCGAGCTGGTCCGGGAGACGCCCAACATGTACCTGGAACTGTCCACGGCCGGCATCGTCTTCGCGGTCCGCCTCGCCATCGAGGAGATCCCGGACCGGACCCTGTTCGGCTCGGACGCCCCGTACGGCGATCCGGTCCTGGCCCGGGCCATGGTGGAGCGGGTGACCCGCCCGGGCGAGGTCCGGGACCGGGTGCTGGGCGGCACGATGGCCGAACTGGCCGGCCTCGTCTGAGGCGTTCCCGGCGGGGGTGGCCGGATCCGGTGCCCCCGGCGGCCGGGAGCGGCCCGGGGCTGGCAGCATCTGCGGGTGCTCGGAAATCGTGGTGTTGTCCTGACCGTGGTGGCGGCCGCGTACGGCATGTCCTCCATGGGGGACCAGATGGCGATCCTGTCCCTGACCCTGCGGCTGCACGACCAGGGGCACTCGGGCGTCGCCGTCTCGGCCCTGGTCGTCGCCGGGGTGCTGCCGCTGGTCGTGGTCGGGCCGCTGGCCGCCCCGCTGGTCGACCGGGTCGAGAGCGGCCGGCTGGTCGTCGTGGTGGCGGCGCTGCAGGCGCTGGTCAGCGCGGGGCTGGTGTTCGTGACCGGCCTGGCCGGCACGCTCGTGCTGCTGGTGCTGCTCGGGGCCGGGCTGGCCCTGGCGTCGCCGGCGCTGCTGCTGCTGGTCCCGCGGATCGTCGGCGCCGACGGCACCGCCCGCGGCTACGCCCGGCTCGACGCCTTCCGTTCGGCCGGCAACGTGGCCGGGCCGGCGCTGGCCGGTGTGCTGATCGGCGTGTTCGACGTGCGCGTCGTCCTGCTGGCGAATACGGCCACTTTCGTCGCCATGGCCGTGGTGCTGTCCTGCCTGGGGATCCGGCGCGAGCCCGTGGCGGGGTCGGGCGGGAGCTGGCCCGCGCAGGTCCGGGAGGGGGTGCGGGTCCTGGGCGGGGACCGGTTGCTGCGTACCGCGATCCTCGCGCTCGCGTCGGCGATCGTGTTCACCGCCGTGCTGAGCGTGGCCCGGGTCTTCTTCATCCGGGACGATCTGGGCGTGTCGGGCACCGGGTACGGCTTCCTGGTCAGCGCGCACACCGTCGGGATGCTGGCCTCCTCCACGCTGATCGCCCCGCGGGTCCCGCTGGAGTGGCAGCCGCGGGTGCTGGTCGGGTCCGGGGTGCTGATGGGGACCTCGCTCGCCGTCGGGGCCGCCGTGCCGGTCTTCGCGCTCGCGCTGGTCTCGTTCGTCCTGACCGGGGTCGCCAACTCCCTCCAGGGCCTGGCGATCCGCAACCTCATCCACGCCCGGGTCCCCGAGCAGGTACGCGGCCGGGCCTTCGCCACCTCGGGGGCGACGCTGAACGGGGCCAACCTGGTGGGGACCGCGCTCGGCGGGCCGGCCACGGCACTGCTCGGCGGGGCCGGGGCCCTGGAGCTGGCGGGGGCGGGGACGCTGCTCGTGACCCTGGCGGGCAGTCCGGTGCTCCTGCGCCGCCGCGCCGGCGCGGACGTTCCGGAGCCCTCCCGGGCCCCGGAGCAGGCAGCCGGTCCCGCGGAGGAGTAGGCACGGACGCCGGTGGCCGGTTTGCGCTCCCGCGCGTTGACGGGCCGTCGGGGCGTCCCTAGCGTCGGAAATCGACCGGTGACGGTCGAGTAAGTCGTGTCTCTGATCTCAGAGGGTGCCAGGCGGACCTGCCACCCGTCAGAGGGGGAAACCCATGTCCAGCACGATACTTCCCGGTAATCCCGTGATACGAGAACTGGTGCTCCTGGGCGACTCCGCGCCCGGACGCCGGGGTGGGCGCACCGTCGTCGCCCAGTCCCACTGCGAGATCGACCTCGCCTCCGACGAGGCACTGGAACGCTGCGTCCAGGCGTTGCGCGCCTCCGACGAGCGGCTCGCCGAGCAGTCCGACGGCCCGTACGACTGGCAGCGGACCTGGGTGGAGCGCAACGGCCGGGCCGGCGGCACGGTGGTCTTCGACGTGGCCTGGTACGACGAGGAGTTCTTCCGGCAGAAGAAGGACACCTTCCTCGCTCCCGGACACCTCGCCATGTACGCGAACATCGGCGCCGAGGACGGAGCGGTGCAGGTCACCCACTGGCACAAGGTCGACTGACGCACCGCCGGACGCGCGGCGGGGACCCGGTCCGGACGCAGGGCCGGGTCCCCGCCGCCTGCTACGGGGCCTGCTCCGCGGGGTCTTCGTCCTCGTCGGACGCCAGTGCGGCCGGCAGCGGCAGCCCGTACTTCTCGCACAGGAACCGGGTCTGGCAGTACCGCTGGGCGTCGGCGGCCACTCCCCCGAGGACCGCGGAGTTCATGCCGGCACCGATGAGGACGCCCACGAAGGGCACGACCTTGGCGACGTTCTGGACCGGCACCCGCGCCCCGGCCGGGCCCAGTTGCCGCATCAGCTTCTCGAGGGCGGCCACGAGGCGGTGGTCGTGGCGGAGCTTCTCCGACCACTTCACCCGCCCCTTGAGCGCCTGCGCCGCCCGCGCGGTGTCGCTCAGCGGTTTGGCCTTGGCCGCCTGTGCCATGAAGGACCGGCGTACCAGGCGCTGGATGAAGTCCTGCTCGGCGGGGTCCTTGGCGTCGTAGCCGTAGGAGTACGCGATGCGGGCGGCGATGGAGGCGCTGAGGACCTGGATGACGAGGATGTCCGCGGTCATCGCGACGGGTATGCCGGCGACGGGGACCATGGCCAGCATGCCCATGGCGCCGCCTTCGAAGGCGCCGGCGGTGCGCCAGGCGAGGGTGTTGCGGGAGAGCAGCCGGTCGCAGGCCTTGAGGTCCTGTTGCCGCAGTTCGGTGAAGCTGTCGATGTCGGCGCCCCGTTTGCGGGCGAGGTCCTCCACGTTCTTCGGGTCGTTCAGTTCCATGGCCCAGTCGTTGACCAGTTCGAGGAGCGCCGCCGCGGCCCCGAGCACCGGGCGCATGGCCTTGTGGGCGACCGCGTCGCCCGCGCGGCGGACCGGTTGGGCGACCACCTGCGGTACGGCGTCGGCGACGCGTCTGGCGGCGTTCCCCGCGGCCTCGCCGGTGCGGCCGAGGGCGGCGCTCGCCCAGTTCGGCAGTCCACGGCGGTTGTTGCGGCGCTGCCAGTGCTCGTTGAGCGCGTCCCACACCTGCGCCTCGTACTCGCTCATGGACATCGCACCGTCGACGAGTGGGGCGGTGTGACTGCTCATCGGTTCTCCGTTCCGGCCGTGATCGCTGGGTCCACCATGCCCTACCGGCCGCCGCGTTCTCCCGGGATCGGCCTTACCGGCGTCAGGGGCGGACCGTTACCCCGATCGGGTAGGAGCGGGGCGGGTGCGCGGTGGGGCGGGCGGGGCCCGGGCAGAGGACGGGGTGGGAACCCGACACACCTCGGAGGCGCTTCACATGTCCGTTCTCTTCTTCGACATCGGGGCCACGCTGGCGGACGCCCGGATGGAGCCCGACGGCTCGCTGACGCTGCGGCCCCGGCCCCGGGTGGTCGCCGTCCTCGATGCCCTCGCCGGCGTGCGCAAGGGCATCGTCTCCAACCCCGGGCCGGGCGAAGGGGCGGCCGAACGGGCGGCGGCGGCCCTCGAAGCGGCGTTTCCCGGACGTTTCCCGGACGCGGGTCTCGTGCACTGGGGCGTGAAGGACGGCCGCGGGATCTTCGACCGGGCGGTCGCGGGCGCGGGCGGTGTACCGGCCGACGGCTGCGTGTTCGTCGGTGAGGACGCGCAGGAGCGGGCGTTCGCGCGGGAGGCGGGGATGCGGACGGCTCCGCATCCGGTGTTCGCGTCCGCGGCGATGGAGGGTCGTCCCGTGTTCTCCGCGCGGATCGGCCTGCCGGAGGGGCGGGGTCTGCCGGAGCTGGCGGCGGTGGCGGACACGACCGAGGCCGTGCCCTTGCCCGTGGCGTCGGAGCGGCTCGTGCGCGCGATGGCGAGCGGACTCGGCGCCGAGGCGCTCGAACGCGCCGGCTTCCCGGTGGAGCTGCGGGAACCGGTGGATGACGGCCTGCCTTCCTGATCCGCGCCGAGGGCTCCGGCGCCTAGTGGGGGTCTTCGGGGTGGGGGCCGGTGGCGTACGGGTTGGGCTGGTCTTCGGCGAGGACGCCGACGAAGGGCTCGCCCTCCCCCGCGAAGGTGTACGCGCCGCCCTCGATCCGGTCGATGAGGCCGCGGGTCCACGCGGCCTCGCTGTCGGCCGAGTGGACCCACATGTTCATGATCTCGCCGATGTGCCCGAGCTGTCCGGGGCCGCCCTCGGGCGTGTAGTACTCGGTGACCGAGGCCCGCCACTGCCGGAGCCGTTCGGTCCGCTCCGTGAGGAGCGCGACGGCCTCGTCCCGCGGCAGGTCGACGATGAATCCGATGCCGGCCGAGAGGACGTCCGTCTTCTGGTCGTAGGAGGTCAGCGCCTGGCGCAGCAGGGCGAGGTACTCCCGGGTGCCCTGGTCGGTCATCTCGTACTCGACCCGGGGCGGGCCGCCCGCGGTGCTCGGCGCGACCTCGTGGGCCAGCAGGAGGCCCTCCTTCGCCATCTGCTTGAGGGCGTGGTAGATCGAGCCCGGCTTGGCGTTGGACCATTCGTGGGCGCCCCAGAACTCCAGGTCGTTGCGCACCTGGTAGCCGTGCGCCCGTCCGTGCTGGCGGACCGCGCCGAGGACCAGCAGGCGGATCGCTGACATGGGCGTCTCCCTTCAAGACAAGTTTGACTAGCTTAGGGCTCCGCGGGTCGGCCGTCGGGCGCGAGGCCCTCTAATCAAGTTTGACTACTCTTGGTCCGGCGCCGTACGGTAACCCCGGTAGTCAAGTTTGATCAGCGAACCGGAGGCCTCCCCCTGCCCCTCCAGCCACGACCGTCCGACGCTTCGATCACGTACCGAGGGAGTAGCCGTGCCCCTGCCCGAAACCGTTTCCGGTGACGCCGCGACCGCGCTTCCGCCGCTGTCCGTCCAGGCCGAGCGCCTGATCGAGCTCGGGGTGCCCGGGATCGCCGGGATCTCCGCCGCCGAACTGCGGGCCTTCGCGGGCGCGGGCGGCGACGGGGTGCTGCTCGCCGTCCACCCGGACCGGGCCCCCGCCTCCGCCCTCGCACCGCTGCTCCGGCGGGAGGGGAAGTCCGGCTTCGTCGTCGCCGACATGCACGACGTCGACCGGTTCGCGCCCCACCGGGTGGAGCTGCCCGACGCACCCCTGTACCTCGTCGGCGGCCTCGACCGCGGTGACCGCATGGCCAACTGGAGCCCGGAGGAGGCACTTCCCGTCCTCACCGGGGAAGGACGCACCCCGCTCCTGCTCAGCGAGGGCATCCACTGGGTCCTCCAGCAGCCCGCCGTGCTCGACCGCAACCACTGCTTCATGACGATCGGTTCGCGCCTGGTCAAGGCCAACGGCACTCCGGACGCGCGCACTCCGGCGATCTGGATCAGCAACGGGACCGGGCGGGACGGCCGCGAGCGGCGCAACGCGCCCAAGGTCGGCTGGTGTTGGTGGAACAACCGGCACACGTGGCTCGGCTTCGCCTCCGCCGCGGACCGCCGGGCGTAACCCGCCGGAGGCATGCCGTGCGCCGCCCTCGGGCGTTGGTCCGGGCCGCAATCATGCTGCCCGGCACCAAAGTTGCGACCCTCCCCCGTGGAGATCGCTGCCTTCGGGCGGCGCATACAGCCATACGGAAGGCCCCTCGCGAAGGCGGGGGGCCGCCCCATTGGCGGCATGGGCAAGATCCTGCTGCACCAGCCTGCGACTGTCAACAATAGTTTGCACATACCTCAACTCGGTTGCGGTTCCATGACCTTGTCCCATCCTCGGCCCGGGAATCCGCTGCCGGTGCGCCACCGTCGGCGCGGAGGGCTTTAGGCCCTTCCCTGCCAAGGCGAAAGCGGCGATGATCGTGGCACTCGCCGTCCCGGCCGCCCCGCGCGCCCGGTGCCGGCAGCCGATCGAGCCAGCAGGAAAGAGACCGATGAGCGGCACGGGGGACGAACGGGCGTCGCTGATCTCGGCACGTCTCGACTTCCTGTTCGCCCACATCTTCCCGAGGGACGGCGGTCCCCAGTCGCAGGACGCCGTCAGCCTCGCCACGGGCGTGCCCGTCGCCCTCCTGCAGCGCCTCCGGGCGGGCGATCCCGTCACGGAGGGCGCGGACGACGACCCGTTCACCGCCAGGCTGGAACACCTGCTGAAGACCCGGATGACCACCGAGGGCAAGCCGCACACCCTCACGGACGTGGCGAGGTCCTGCGGGAAGTCGCGGACCTGGCTCTACAACCTGCTCGACGACAAGAGCAAGCCGAGCCTGGAGTCCACCAAGCTGCTCTGCAGGATCTTCGGGGTGGACCCGTCCTTCTTCACGGACGGCCCCCTGGAGGCCCTCGCGCGGCACTTCGGCATCGAGGCCGGAGCGCGGTTCTTCGTGCTCCCCGATGACGACGAACTGGTGCAGGAGACGAAGAGCCAGGTGGAACTGGTCGCCCTGCTGCGGGAGGTCGGCGCCCCGGCCGTCCTCAGCCGCTACCTCGGCACCATGCCCACGGGTACGCCCCGCGCCGGGGCCTGACCCGCCGGTCCGGCGGGCACGGCCGGACCCGCGTGCCGCGCCGCCGGAAGCCCCGGGCAGCCATTCGGGGCCCGCTCCTTTACGCTGCCGTGAGGTCACAGTGGGCGGCCCGCGGATGCGGGGCCGCCCACGAGTGATGCGGCAGACCCGTGGACCGGACGAAGTGCCCGTCCCGCAGCGGGTCTTGTGGGAGGAGAGGCCGGCCGTGACGGGAATCAGGGCAACCGTCGGGATCGTCGTGGAGACGGTCCGGGAGATCCGTACCCTGCGCAGGTTGCGCAACACCTTCTGCTCCCGGCTGGGGCTGCCCGCGCACCCGACCATCGACGCGGTCGTCTCGGCCGTGTCCGGGCACTGCGGAATGCCGATCCGGATCCTCCACCTGCCGCTCAAGTACCCGCTCACGGGCGGGCTCCTGCAGGGGCCCGGCGAACTGATCGTCGTGGTCGACAAGGACTCGCCGAGCATCCTGCAGAACTTCGTGATCGCCCACGAACTGGCGCACGCCTTCCTCGGGCACGATCCGGAGACGGCGGGGCACGACCTCCAGGACGAGCTGCTCGCCAGCCTGGCGCCCGCGCTCAACCCCAAGGTGGCCCGCATGATGCTGGCCCGTACCTACTTCGACGGGCCCGAACCCGCCCATTCCCACGGCCAGAGTCCGCCCGAGCGGGAGGCCGAGACCCTGGGAAGGCTCATCGTCAGCATGATCACCAATACCGGCGGCAACTCGGCGACATCGGCGAGCTCTGCCCTGCGCCACAGGGGGACCGGTGTCTGAAGACACTGCGAACGTCGTCTACCTCGTCGTCGCCGCGATAGCCTCGTGCACCACCCTGGCGAAGTTCGTCGCCTGGCAGCGGGAGCGCTCCCCCGCCCTGCGGCTGATCGCCGTGTGCTCCGCGGTCGGAGTGGGCGCGTTCGTGTTCGCCACGCCCGTGGTCTACCGCGGCATCGCCGCACTCACGGGTGCGCAGAACCTCGCCGAGCTGCTGGTCTTCTTCTGCATCCTGGGCTTCTTCGCGCACACGCACGTCATGTCTCTGGTGTGGCGGCCCGTCGCCGAGCCGTCCTCCACGCGGAACGTGCTGGTGTTCCCGCTCTGCGTCTACGTCCTCGTCGGCGTGGCCATGGCCGCCGGGTTCCTCGCCGGCGGACTCGACGACGCGCCGCACCCGCTGGACTTCAACATCGCCTACGGCCGGGACCCCGGCGCCCTGGTGATGCTGGCCGCGTTCCAGCTGGGCCTCGGCTACGCGTCGGTCTCCACCGCCCTGCGCTTCCGCCGCAACGCCCTCTACGCCCAGGACGACCCCCGGCTGCGCCGGGCCCTGCAGCACATCGCCGTCGCCACCTGGTTCATCGCCGGATACGTGGCGTGCGTCGGCCCGGCCACCCTGGCCGGCGCCTTCGGCGTGCGCGCTCTGGAGCCCCTGCACAGCCTCGGCCCGGTCTCCGGCACCATCGGAGCGATCATCATCAACTGGGGGTTCTCGGGCGCCGCGATCGCCACCTGGCGCACCGACCGCCGGGACTACCTGGCGCTGGCCCCCCTGTGGCAGCTGACGCGCCGCCCGGACCCCCGGATCGCGCTGACCGAGCCCAACCAGGTCACCCAGCTCGGCCTCGTCTACGTACGGGACTGGCACCTGGTGACGCGCATGGCCGACATCCTCAGCGGGATCCGCAGCCTGTACCCGTACTTCAGCGACACCCCCGTCGACCGGATCCGCCGGGCCGCGCCGGGCGCCGGCTGGTCGCGGGACGAGGAGCACGCCGCCGCGGCCGCCGCGGTCCTGCTGCGCGCGGTGGCGCTCGCCGAGAGCGGGGCCGCCGTCGTCAGCGAGAGGGGCCGGCCGCTGCCGGGCGCCGGCCTGGAGCCGGCCGCCCAGCGCGCCCACCTGGTCCGCATGGCCCGCCACCTCGAACACCCCGACGTCCTGGCCGCGGCGGGTGTGGACACCGACGGGCGGCTGGTCACCGACACGGCCTAGGGGAGCCCGGTTCCCGGGGCGGGCGTCCGGTGGCGGCGCCGCCTCACCGCCCCGGCTGCGCGGCCTGCGCCCGGAGCGCCGAGGCGACGCGCCACCAGAACTCCGGGGTCCGCAGGGCGGCCGGCCGCCGCCGCATGTTGACGACGTCGAGGAACCGCTCGTTCACCCACGCGTCCGTCGTGGAGGCCCGGGCCATCCAGTCCGCCATCTTCCGGGCCATCCGGTAGCCCCGCGGATAGGGGCCCGTGACGTGCGGCTGTGCCAGGTCGGAGAGGGTCGAGACCTCCCAGGCGGCGTCCACGACGACCCTGACGTGGCGGAAGTAGGCATGGGCCGGCGCGTGGAGGTCCGCACCCTTGCGCAGGTGGGCGGCCAGGCAGGAGGCGTGCAGGAAGGCGCTGGTCATCCCCTGCCCGTACACGGGGTTGAAGGAGGCCACGGCGTCGCCCACCACGAACAGGCCGCCCGGCAGGCGGTCCAGCGCCCACCAGTTGCGCCGCAGCGAGTGCGACATGCCGAAGGTCTCGACCCCGCCGATCATCGCGCACCGGTCGGCCACCACGCCGAACGGACCTGCCTCCATCTCCCGCATGCGCCGCAGGAACTCCGCGGGGTCACGGGAGGGGCGCCGCTCGGCGTAGGCGACGATGACCGCCATCCACTGGTCGCCCTCCACCGCCGCCATGGCTCCCGTGTCCGGCTGCTGCGCGGCGCCCGCGGCGGCGGCGCCGGGCAGTTGGTGTGCCACGCTCACTCCGGGCAGTTCCCCGCCCCGGCGGAAGCGGGCGGTGGCGTAGCCCAGATCGATCCGCATGCGGTCGGCCGGGGGCTCCGGCCACCCCTCCGCCGCGAGCCAGGACGTCAGCCTGCTCGACCGGCCCGTGGCGTCGACGACCGCGTCGGCGGGCACCGCGGTCACGTCGGCCGAGCCGGCGGTGCGTACGCGGACGCCGGTCACCCGACCGCCGCGGATGTCCAGGCCGCAGGCCCTGCCCACCAACACCGAGACCCCGTCGTCCAGGACGGTCCGCCGGCGGACGTGGTCTTCGAGGAGGGTGCGGCTCACACCGATCAGCTCGTTGCCGGGAACGCTGACCTTGCGGGTCCCGTTCTCGAAGAGCTGGATCTCGTCGCCCGATCCGAGGACCGCTCCGTCCGCCACCAGGTCCTTCGACAGACCGGGGAACCAGCGTTCGGCCTGTGTCCGGCCCATGTCGAGCAGCGCGTGGAGCTGCCCGCCCTGCGGCACACCGCCCCGTGCGCCCGTCGTGGCGAGTCCGTCGGGCTCTACGACGGTGACCGCCAGGCCCTGGCCGCGCAGGGCTCGTGTCGCTGCGAGCCCCGCGATGCTTCCGCCCAGGACTACTACGTGTTGCACGTGCTCGCTCCCCCTCCTCCACCGGCCGGCCTCCCGTCCGGCGATCCGCACACCAGGATTCCGGCCCAATCTAAGGCCGTTCCGGTTGACGGCCAACGCGGAGGGTTCGCGGGCGGGCGGCGGGTGGTGGCGGTGCGTCAGCTCCCGGAGGGGCGGCCGGGCAGCCGGCGGAGTTCGAGGAGGGCCACCGCGATCTTCACTCCGGTGGCGATCGTCAGGGCCTGCAGGAACGGCATGCCCGTGAGCCACAGGGCCAGCATCATCACGGTGAGGACCAGGAACGCGGGAAGCAGGTTGGTCCGCGTGATCGCGGCCCTCAGGTGGCCTGCCGGGCTCCGGCTCGGCACCGCCGTACCGGTGGGACGCGCGGTGAGGCCTTCCCTCTCCTCCTCGGCTTGCGGCATCGCCCGCTCTCCTTCCCTCGTCTTCCCTCGTCCTCGTCTCCCGCCACGAGCCTCCGGTGCGTCCGGGCCCGCTGCCACTCCTGCCGCCCGCCCCCGCCGCCATCCGGCGTACGGATTCACCGCGACGGCGGTCCGGCGCGGAGGGGGCGCGCGGGGGCACGGGTGGGGGCGGGGCCGCGCATTCAGACATCCCGCCACCGGCTGACGTGAAATTGCCTCGCCGGACTCAGGTGTACACCCCATGCTTGATGAGGCCCGGGGCGGATGAGTCTTTCTCTCCGGGCCGTCTCCGCGCGTCCCCGTCATTTATCCGGGGCACTGCCCCGGTCACGATTGATCAAAGGGGTACTTCTGTCATGCGCCGTGTGAGTTCCTTGGCCGCTGCCGGTCTGTCCATAGCCCTCGCCTTCGCCGCGGCACCCCTCGCCGCCGCCACCGAGAGCTCGCCTGCGGCGTACACCTGCAACTCCGGGAACTTCTGTATCTACAGCGACTGGAACGGCGGCGGCGAGCGCTGCGAGTTCCCCGAGTCCCAGAAGGCGAACACCGCGGACAACTGCGCCTTCATCCAGTGGGGATGGAATGTCCGGTCCGTGTGGAACGGAAAGAACAACCGGGTCCAGTACTACACCAGCACCAATTACAATTCGCGTGTGGGATCCACGCCGGGCGGTCAGGGCGGAAATCTGATGGGCAACTACCAGATCCGGTCCTTCAAGAAGCAGTAGGGAATTCCCGTGCCCGTGCCGCGTGCGGTCCCCGGGGCCGCGGGCGGCACGGGCCGCCGCCCGTTCATCCGTCGATGTGTGAGGCGCGACACTGTCCCGGCGCCGGCGGCCGGCCATGGGTGATCATGACCGCATGGACGCCCGTTTCCTCGGTATCCCCGAGCTGGCCGAAGCCCCGTCCGCGGCGGTGGTGGTCGATGTCATGCGCGCCTTCACCGTGGCCGCCTGGGCCTTCTCCCGGGGCGCGGAGAAGATCGTTCTCGCCGAGTCGCTGGACGAGGTCCTGGCGCTCAAGGCCCGCCGCCCGGACTGGGTGGCGCTCAAGGACGGCCCGCCGGCTCCCGGGTTCGACGCCGTCAACTCGCCGGGGCTGCTCCGGTCCGCGGACCTCGGCGGGCGGACCGTCGTGCAGAAGACCACGGCGGGTACGGTCGGCGCCCTCGCGGTCAAGGACGCGTCGCTGGTGCTGTGCGCGGGCTTCGTGGTGGCGGAGGCGACGGCGCGGCTCCTGCGGGCGCGCGGGTGCGGCAGCGTCACGTTCGTGGTGACCGGCGAGGACGGGCGCGCCGAGGAGGATCTGGCGTGCGCCCGGTACATCGCCGGGCGGGCCGCGGGGGCCGGGGAGGACCCGGCGGATTTCCTGCGCCGCGCCGCCGGGTCACGCGCCGCCGCCGAACTGGCCCAGGGCGTACGCGAGGGGTCCCACCCCGATGACGTCGCGCTCTGCCTGGAGCTCGACCGGTTCCCCTTCGCCATGGTGGCCGCGCTGGAGGACTCGCACATGGTCCTGCGCCCTTTTGACGTGCCATCAGCCGCCGAGGACGCTCCGGCCGGTTCCACACCGCCGCGCTAGGGCGGGGCGGGTCCGGCGGCGCACTGGCCGGCCCGCCGGCCCGGCGGATCCCCGACGCCGGCGGGCATCAGCCCCTCGCGGGGCCCGGCTACGGCGTCGTGTCGCGGAGGTCGGGGCGGTTGCGGGGCAGGCCGAAGCCGGCCATCTCCTTCTCCTCGTGGGACAAGAAGCCCAGGCTCCGGTAGAAGGCGTGGTTGCGCTCGCCCTCCGGTGACGACTCGTGGTCCGTGGACAGGAGGAAGAACCGGCAGTGCGAGTAGCGCCGCATGAGGTGCTCGACCAGGGCGCGGCCGACGCCCTGCCGGTGGTGCGCGGGGTCGACCACGACGTCCTGGACGTAGCAGACGTGCTCGTCGTCGGAGATCGTCCGGGCGAGTCCGAGGAGGGCTCCCGACGCGTCCCGGGCCGTGATGACCAGGTGCGAGTTGACCAGTCCCCGGCACAGCCGGTCGACGTCACGGGTGTAGCCCTCCCACTCGACCGAGGCGTACAGGGCCAGCATCTCGTCGGGATCGAACACGTCCTCTTGCGCTATGAACATGCTGCCCCTCCGTGCGGCGGTGCCGTGACCGCTCCCCTGACCTGCCCGACACCGCATTCCACTCCGCCCGCACCGGTCACGTCAAGATCGGCATCGGCGGGTCAGCGGCCGAGGGTGTTCATCAGGATGATGGCGGCGAGGTCCAGCAGGATGACGGTGATCACACCGCCGATCATGATCCAGGCCCTGCGCGATTCGTCCACGTCCGCCACCTCCCGGCTCCGCCGCTCCCCGCCATGGTGGCGCGGTTCCGCGCCGGGCACATCTCGGGCGGGCGGAGCCGGGCGGACGACCCGGCGACGGTCAGGCGGGCCGGTCAGGCGGGCCGGTCCAGGCCCCACGTCTGCAGGACGAACGGCCGGCCCTTCTCCTCGCCCGTGATCGGCGGCACGTCGAGCAGGGCGAAGCCCGCCTTCTGCGCCACGGCGACGCTGGCGGCGTTCTCGGCCTCCAGTTCGAGGATCACCTGCTCCGCGCCCATCTGCTCGAACGCGTACGAGGCCATCACCCGCACCGCGCGCGCCGCCAGCCCCTGGCCGCGGTGCGCCGGGCCGACCGCGTAGCCGATCTCCATGCCCTCGGGGGCGCGGCGCAGCATGATCTCGCCGAGCGGTGCGCCGCCGTCGACGGTGATGGCGAGCAGGATGGTCGTGCCCTCCTGGCGCAGCTGCCGGTCCCGGGCCAGCCGGGTGTGGGCGGCCGCCTCGTCGAAGGGCGAGACGATCGGCGTCCAGTACGCGATGTCGGGGTGGTCGAACAGCTCCGGCATCGCGGCGAGGTCCGCCTCCGTCCAGTCGCGCAGGACGAGCCCCTCCCCCGTCAGCCGGATCCGCTCGGGCAAGGACGACGACGTGGCACTGCTCATGGTGTGGGACCTCCCGGGGGCCTGTTCAGGACGAGGCAAGATATCCGGGCCGCGACGCGGCCGCACAGGCATTTTCCCCGGGCGCCCGCGCCTGCTCAGGAGTGGGTGTCCGGGGCGGGCGCGTCCAGGGCCGCGAGCAGGCGGAGGCCGTCTTCGGCCGGGGTGTCCGGGGCCGCCGACAGCACCACGAGTTCCATGCCCGGTTCGTGCGGCAGTGCGAAGTTCTCCTGGTGCAGCTCCAGCAGCCCGACCAGCGGGTGCCGGTAGGCCTTCACGCCGTGGGTGCGCGCGCGTACGTCCGCGCGGGCCCAGAGGCGGCGGAAGCGTTCGCAGCCCATCGCCAGTTCGCCGATGAGGGTGGCCAGGCGGGTGTCCCCGGGGTGTTCGCCGGCGGCCAGGCGGAGGTGTCCGACCACGTCGCGGGTGCACTGCTCCCAGTCCGCGTAGAGGCCGGACTCGGCCTCTTCCAGGAAGAGGTGCCGGGCGATGTTCAGGCCCGGCAAGGGCCGGCCGAAGAGGAGCCCGGCGAGGCGGTTCCCGGCGAGTACGTCCATCCGGTGGTCCATGACCATCGCGGGTGCGCCGGCGACCAGGCCGAGGACGCGCAGCAGTTCGGGCCGGACCCGTCCGCCCGGCGCCTTGGCGCGGCGCCGGGGCTGCCGGGCGAGCCGGTGGAGGTGGCCGCGCTCGGTCTCGTCGAGGCCGAGGACGCGGGCGAGCGCGTCGAGGACCTGCTCGGAGGGCTGGGTCGCGCGGCCCTGCTCCAGGCGTACGTAGTAGTCGACGCTGACCCCGGAGAGGTGCGCCACCTCTTCGCGGCGCAGCCCTTCGACCCGGCGGCGGCCGTCGGCGGGTATGCCGACGGCGGCCGGGGCGACCCGGGCGCGCCGGGTCCGCAGGAACCCCGCGAGATCATCCATGCCCTCCAGTATGGCGCGAGTCGTGCGCGCCAGGGTGGTACTGCCGTTCCCAGGATGGCCGGTCCGATGGAAGGGCCGTCCCTGAACGCCGGCCGCCCCGGCGCCCAGGATGGGGGCATCCGATCCGAAGGAGTTCCCGTGAAGACGCTGATCGTCCACGCCCACCCCGAACCGAAGTCGCTCAACGGCTCGTTGAAGGACCTCGCGGTGTCCACGCTGGAGGGCGCCGGGCACGAGGTGCGGGTGAGTGATCTGTACGCGATGGGGTGGAAGGCGGTCGTGGACGCCTCCGACTACGGCCCGGACGCCTCCAGTCCGCTGAAGGTGGCGCGGGACTCGGGCCGTGCCTTCGAGGCCGGGACGCTCACGGCGGACGTCCTCGCCGAGCAGGAGAAGCTGCTGTGGGCGGACACGGTCATCTTCCAGTTCCCGCTGTGGTGGTACTCGATGCCGGCGATCCTCAAGGGGTGGGTGGAACGGGTGTTCACGTACCGCTTCGCGTACGGGGTCGGCGAGCACAGCGACACCAAGTACGGCGAGCGGTTCGGCGAGGGCACCCTGGCGGGGCGCAGGGCCCTGCTGTCGGTGACCGCCGGGGGCCCGGAGTCGCACTACGCGGCCCGCGGCATCAACGGCCCGATCGAGGACCTGCTGTTCCCGATCCACCACGGCATCCTCTACTACCCGGGCATCGAGGTCCTGCCGCCGTTCGTGCTGTACGGCACCGACCGGATGGGCGACGAGGAGTACGCGCAGGCCGCCCGGGCCTGGGAGGAGCGCCTGCTGACGCTGGAGTCGACGGAGCCGATCGCCTTCCGGCGGCAGAACTTCGGCGACTACGAGATCCCCTCGCTGCATCTGAAGGAGGGTCTGGAGCCCGCGGGCCGCTCGGGTTTCGGGCTGCACGTGCGCGGCTGACGGCGGGGGCGCCGCCCGAGCCTCTCCCGTACCGTCCCTCCGGAGGGAGGGTTTTGGCTTGAACTCGCCGTTTTCGGGGTTCGGGGGCCGTACGCCGCCCGGGACCGGGCCCCTGCGGGCCGCCTACGGGAGGAGCCGCTCCGGTGACGTCGCCCACCAGAACGTCAGCTGGGGCACCGTCTCCAGGCCCAGTGCCTCGCGCAGTTTGGAGACCTGTGCCGTCACGGTGCGCTCGCTGAGGCCGAGGTTCTCGCCGATCTGCCGGTGGCTCTTGCCGGCCACGATGCCGCGTACGATCGTCCGCTGGATCTTCGAGGTCTTGGCGTCGCCGTCGGCCTTCGCCGCGCCGGCGTCCGTCTCGCCCGGCAGCCACGGGTCGGCCCGCTCCCACTGCTGCCAGAAGTGCGCGGCGAGCACGGCGCACACGCCGCGGTCCCGGGTGTACCAGGCGGCCGCCGGCTGGACGGTGCCGTCGTCGCCGTAGACCTCGAAGAACGCGTGCTTGCGGTCCACGACGATTAACCGGAGGAAGTCCTCGCCGAGGGTGCGGACCTGGGCACCGGCCCGCGTCATGGTGGCGACCCAGTCCCGCTGGGTGGGGTTGCTCCGCCCGTTGGTGCGGTAGATCGTCCGTACGGTCACGCCGCGCTGGGCGGCCTGCAGGTCACGCGGCAGGGCGCCCTTGAGGACCTGCGGTTTGCGGTGTCCGGGCTGTGCGGTGAGGATCTCGGACTCGGCGGACTGGATGGTGCGTATCGTCTCGGTGTTGACCTCGGGGACGGTGCGGAGCAGGAGCGTCCCGAGCGGGCTGGGGCTGTAGTGGTAGCGCTCCTGCTCGGCTTCGAGCTCGCGCACGTGGGCGGGGACGGCGGCCAGGGCCGCGGTGACGCCGGTGAGTGCCTTCAGGACGGCGTCGGTGAGCTGGGTCTCCAGATAGCGGGACGGGGCGGGGACATACGTTCCGGGTTCGTGGGTATTGGGGAAGACGATGTCCCGGGTGAGGAGCGAGGCGAGTCCCGGCTCGTCGTCGGGCAGTACCTCGCCCCTCAAGGCCCTGCGGTAGGTGCGCAGTTCCACCGCGGTCAACCGGGAGGTGTCGGGGGCGGCGGCTATTTCCCGTTCCGTCATCAGATCTGTCTTCCTCTTCCTGAACTGCGGGTGGACGCAGTATCGCGAAGGTTGATCGCGCCCCTCTCCCGGTAGAGGCTTGATCCCGTGCCACAGGGCCCGTGGCGCGCAGAAGGCCCCGCTGCCCGCATCGTCCGCGGGGGTCGGGCCGGCCAAGGGAGGAACACCTTGATATCGATCAACATCCGGTCAACCATCACCGCCGTGCTGCTCGCGATCCTCGCGGTCACCGGACTCAGTGGTGTCGCGGCGGCCAGTGGGCCGGCCGGCACCAATTGGGGAATCGCAGCCATGGGAGAGGTGGAACAGCAGGCCGACGCCCGTGTCGTGTCCGCGGATTCACTGATCCAGCCGCCGGACTCCGACTGGGGATGATCCTCCCGCGCTGCGGCGCACAGCACCCGGTGTAGCGGTAACCCCGCCCTGCCGGGTGCGACGCCGTGTCCGGGGTCGGTCCGCCGCGAGGAGATCGCGCCCCTCGCGGCGGCCCGTCACCGCGTGGTCGGGGCCGTCGTGGCCGTCGGCGCCCCGCGGGGGACGGTGAACCGCAACTCCGGGCGCTCCCAGGGGACCTTCGGCGGGATCGGGGCGATCGTCCCCACCCGCTCGGCACCCATGCGCCGGTAGAACGGCTCCGCGGGCGGGTGGGACACCACGCGTACGCCGGTCAGCCCGGCTTCGGCGGCCTGGCCGATCATGTGCCCGATCAGGAGCCGGCCGACCCCCAGCCCTTGCGCCTCGTCGGCGACGAAGGCGAGGTCCAGCTCGGGCGGATCCAGGGTCAGGGAGTAGAAGCCGACCGTCCGGCCGGTGGTGTCGACGGCCGCGAACACCCGGTGCCGGGCCACGTATTCGGGGGTGAGGCGGTAGCCGGAGATGATCGAGGCGTACTGCCCCTGGTAGGCGCCGGACTGCTGGATCAGTGAGGTGAGGCGCTCCGCGTCCTGCGCGACGGCACGCCTGATCGTTATGGACTGCATCCACCGGAGTATAGGGGTGCCTTGCCAGTGTGACTATTACCGTTGTGGGTTGTCGGGGGACGGTCGGGAGGATGGGCACATGTGGCGACGGCTTCCGTTCGGGGGCGGGTTGCGGGCCGAGTTGGGGACACCCGGACGCGCCCGCAGGCTGGGCAGCAGCCCCCGGTCTCGGGTGTGGCGGGTCGCCCTGCCGGACGCGACGGTGGTGGTGAAGCAGGTCGTCGACGGCCCTGACGCCGACGAGCGCTATGCCCGCGAGGTGACGGCGCTGCGGCTCGCCGCCCGGGGGGAGACGCCCGTGGTGCCGGCCCTGCTGGCCACCGATCCCGGTGAACGGGTGCTGGTGCTGGAGCACCTGGAGCACCTGGCGCCGGGCGGGGACTGGATCGCCGGCTACGCGGGCGCGCTGGCGCGGCTGCACGCGAGCGCGGGCCCGGAGGACGCCGGGGCACTTCCCCGGTGGCGGGGCCCGACCCGGGCGGACGCCGACGCGTTCCTGCGCCTGGCCGGGGCCCTGGAGGTTCCCGTGGCGGCTCACACGGCCGGCGAGCTGTACGCGCTCGTGGAGCGGCTCGGCCGGGCGGAGGGGCACGCCCTCCTCCACGGGGACCCGTGTCCCGGCAACGACCTCCACACCGCTGCGGGGGTCAGGTTCATCGACTTCGAGCAGGCGTCGCTGGGCAGCGGCCTGACGGAGCTGGCGTACCTGCGCATCGGCTTCCCGACCTGCTGGTGCGTCACTTCGGCCGCGGAGCCGCTGCTGCGCCGGGCCGAGGCCGCGTACCGCGACGCCTGGCGCGCCGCGACGGGCTCCGAGGCCCCGGGAGACCTGACCGACGCGTGCGCCGGCTGGCTGCTCCGCGGCGACGCGCTCGTCGAGCGGGCCCGCCGCGAAGGTGCCGACCACCTGGCCCGGATTCCGCGCCGGGACTGGACGTGGGGCACCGCGACGGCCCGGCAGCGGCTCGCCCACCGGCTCGGGGTCGTCGCCGGGATGACCGCCGGCCAGGACGCGCTCCGCGGCCTGGGCGACCTCACTACGGCCATGCGCCGGAGCATGCTCGCCCGCTGGCCGGGGCTCGGGCCGGTCCCGGCGAAGCGGCCGTAGCGGCCGTGGCGGGTGCCGCCTATCCGAGCCAGACGACGTCCAGGACCGAGATGCGGCGCAGCGGCCGGTTGACCCAGTAGACGACGGACAGCGCGCCCGCGGACGCGATGCGCACGTCCTCGCCCTCGGGGTCGCCGGCGTCCCACTGCGCGAACCCCCACGGCCCGGCGGACGCCCGGTCCAGGACGTCCCAGGCCGCGGCCCCCGCGCCCTCGGGCAGCCCGGCGAGCACCCCGGCGGCATGCGGGGACAGGCGGATCGCGTACGACTGCCCGGCCATCACCCTCCGCTCCCCCGACCCTGCAAGGTCCTGCGTCCGCATTCTGCCGCACACCACCGGGCCGCCCGGCGAGCCGGGCCTCCCCACGGCGGCCGCGGGGGCGGCCCTCCTGCGGCGTCAGCCCCGGGGGGAACCGGGCCGTGGCGTCCGGCGTGGCATGTTCCGCCGCGGGAGGGGCCGTCACTACCCTCGGCGCATGGCAGACACGTTCGATCACGCTCCCGCGGTCTGGACCGCGAGGCAGCTGCGCTCCGCCCTGGCCGATGTTCCCGACGACGCCCCGATCAGCATCGGCGTCGCCGGTACCCCCGGCGACTTCGACGAGTACGACGAGTTCGTGCTCGTGGGCGCCGAACCCGTGGAGGTCGACCCCGGCGACGGTGAGGATCCCGGCACGCCCCAGGTCGAGTTCACCCTCTTCGCCGACGCCAAGGCGGGGCTGTACTACCTCGACATGGAGTGACACCGGCCGGGACCGGACCGGTCCCGGCCTCCCACCGCCTTGCCTCGCCTATTGAAAATCGATAGATTCACATCGTGATTCGATAGAAGGAGGGGCCATGGGACGACTGACGGTGCAAGCCCTGCGCGCCGTACTCGTGGTGATGCTCGCCGGCACGGTGTTCGTGCAGGCCTTGATGGTGTGGGCGCTGGCCGCGGACCCGGAGGACGGGACGCTGCCGCTGACCCCGCTCCGCGTGATCGTGATCCTGGGAGCCGTGACGGTCCAGGTCGTCCTCGTCTGCGTCTGGCGGCTGGTGGCGATGGTGCGGCGCGGCACGGTGTTCTCCCATGCCGCGTTCCGGTACGTGGACACCGTGATCGGCGCGTTCGTGGCGGCCGACCTGCTGGTGTTCGCGATCTTCCTGGTGGCGCGCTCGCAGATGGAGCCGCCCGGGTTCCTGTTCCTCGGCGGGGTCGGCATCGGGCTCGTCGGGGTCGCGCTCATCGTGCTGGTGCTGCGGATGCTGCTCGCCCAGGCCGTGGCGCGCGACGTCCAGGCGGCGCACATGCAGGCGGAGCTGGACGAGGTGATCTGATGGCGATCGTCGTCGACATCGACGTGATGCTGGCCAGGCGGAAGATGTCCGTGGGCGAGCTCGCCGAACGCGTGGGGATCACCCCCGCCAACCTGGCCGTGCTCAAGAACGGCCGTGCCAAGGCCGTGCGCTTCTCGACCCTCGCCGCGCTCTGCGAGGTGCTCGAGTGCCAGCCGGGCGACCTGCTGCGTTGGGAAGCCGAGGACACGGTGGAGGAGTCTGCTGCATCCTGGGCCTGAACTGCCCTACGTCGCAGGAGGAACCAGGTGGGTTTGAGCGGGCTGCGGGCGGGGGACCCGCAGCGGATCGGCGAGTTGGCGCTCGTCGGCCGGCTGGGCGCGGGCGGCATGGGCGTCGTCTACCTGGCACAAGGTCCGGACGGGCGGCTCGTCGCCGTCAAGCGGCTGCGCGAGGAACTCGCCTCGGACGACGGGTTCCGGGCGCGGTTCCGGCGTGAGGCCGCGACGCTGCTGCGCGTCCAGGGGGCGTGCACGGCACGGGTGCTGGCGGTCGAGGCCGAGGCGAACACCCCGTACGTCGTCATGGAGTACGTGCAGGGCCCGACGCTGTCGGAGTACGTCGGCGAACACGGGCCGCTGCGCGGCGACATGGCGCGGTTGTTCGCCGCCGGTCTCGCCGAGGCGCTCGTGGCGGTCCACGGGGCCGGCGTCGTGCACCGCGATCTCAAGCCCGCCAACGTCCTGCTGTCCGAACAGGGCCCCAAGGTCATCGACTTCGGCATCGCGCAGGCCGCCGACGGGACCGCGCTGACCCGTACCGGTGTCGCGGTCGGCACCGTGGGCTACATGGCGCCGGAGCAGATCCGCGGGCAGGCCGGTCCCGCGGCCGACGTGTTCGCGTGGGCCCTGACCGTCGCCTACGCCACCACCGGGCGGCCCCCCTTCGGCACCGGACCGGCCGACGCCGTGCTCTACCGGGTCCTGAACGAGGAACCCGACCTGGACGGCGTACCGCCCCGCCTCGGGGCACTGCTGACGTCCGCCCTGGCGAGATCGCCCGAGCAGCGCCCCGCTCCCCCGGAGCTGCTCGCCGAGCTGACCGGCGGCGGGGTTCCCACGGCCGAACTCCCCACCGAGACCGTCGCCACGGTGCTCGCCGCGGCGTGGCGGATACCCGGCGCTGCGGGGCCCCCGGCTCCGGTGCCGGGGCGGCGCCCCGCGCGGACCGCGGCCGTGGCGGCGGGGGCGGCGCTCCTCGTCCTGACGGCCGGGATCCTGTGGGCGGTACTGCCCGGCGACGGCCGCTCGACAGCCTCGGGGGCACCCGCCGCCTCGGGCCGGACCGCGAGCACGGCCCCGTCCTCTCCGCCGAACACGCGGGCGCCGTCCACCGCTTCGGGTACGGGGCAGGTGCCCGCGGCGCCCGGTCCGACCGCCGCCTCCCCGTCTGCTCCGCCGTCGTCCTCGCCGTCGTCCTCGCCGTCGTCCTCGCCCTCGGCGTCGACGGGCTCGATCGCCAACTCCCACAGCGGGCTGTGCGTCGACACCGACGGCCCGCAGCGGCCCGGACTGAACGTGGTGCTCCGCGCGTGCGGGAGTTTCACCGGCCAGATCTGGCACTACGACGAGACCGACGCGCGCCTCACGAACACACCCAGCGGACTGTGCCTGGACACGAACGGGAAGCCCGCCGGCGGGGTCACGGCGGTCCTCAACCCGTGCGGCCGGTTCACCGGCCAGCAATGGCGCTACGACACCGCCACCGGGCGGTTCGGCAACCCGGCCAGCGGCCTGTGCCTGGACACCGGCGGGCCACCGGCGCTCAACGTCGCCCTGGTGCTCAACCCCTGCGGCAACCACACCGGCCAGTACTGGCGGCTGTGAGCGCGGCCGGGGCCCCTTCCGCCCGGCGTGCCCGGGAGAGGCCCCCGGCCTAAAATGGTGCTGCCACGTCGGGGACCCCACCCGCGGCGCCCCGCGGTACCTCGCGAGGCGATTGCGAGGTACGACGTGCGAGGCATGACGCGGAAACTCCGGCGTGCCGCCCTTGCGACGGCAGCCGTGCCCCTGACCTTCTGGTGCGTATGGCCGGCCCCGCCGGCCGCCGCGGCCAGTACCCACACCGTCACCATGACCGGAACCCTGACGGTGTCGAACGCCCCGAGCCTGGGCAAGGGCCGCATCACGCAGAGCATCACGCTCAGCGGGATGACCCAGCTGAGCCACGACCGGCCCGACGGCACGATGACGTTCGCGAGGTGCGTGGCCGGGGAGACCCGGGGCGAGCTGTCCGTACAGGTCCACCTGCGGTCCGACGAGATGGTGGTGGCCACGCCCACGCTCCGGCTCTACGAGGGGTCGAGCTGCAACTCCAACGACCTCGACGGCACCTCCGGGGGCCTCCAGCAGGGCATCAGGCAAGGCGGGCGCAGCCCGAGCAACTGGGAGCTGTACGTGAAGAACGGCGAGGCCGGCTCCCCCGACTACGCGCGTGTCAACTTCAGCGTGTCGCAGAAGGGCAGCACCGGGATCGGCATCGGCAGTCCCGCCGAACCGTCGAACGTGGTCGCCACCCGTGACGCCGCCGACCCCACGCGCGTGAACCTGGAGTGGACGGACACCGCCACCGACGAGACGCGGTTCGAGATCTTCAACAGCACCCTCCAGCAGGCCAGGGGCGTGCCCGCGAACAGCACGTCGTTCGTCTGGACCGGCCTGCCCCCGGCAAAGCAGTGCTTCCAGGTGCGCGCGGTCAACGACGTCGGTCCGTCGGACTGGACCCCCTTCAACTCGAAGGTCGAATGCGCCTGACTGACCTCGCGTTCCTTATTCGGTGGCGCCGCACGGCGTGCGGGGGAGAATGCGGGCATGCGCATCAGAGCCGTGCGCCTGGACGAGCTGCCGCTGCTCCAGGACATCGAGCGGGCCGCCGGGCAGTGCTTCCGGGACATCGGCATGCCGGAGATCGCCGACGACGAACCACTCCCCCTCGGTGAGCTCGCCCGCTACCGCCACGCCGGGCTGGCCTGGGTCGCGGCCGACGGAGCCGACGTGCCGGCCGCCTACCTGATCGCCGACCGGGTCGACGGCAACCTGCACGTCGAGCAGGTGTCGGTGCACCCGCGCGGCGCGCGCCGGGGCGTCGGCCGGCTGCTGCTGGAGCACCTGGCCGAGCACGCGGCGGGCGAGGGGGCGCCCGCGCTGACCCTCACCACGTTCACCGGGGTGCCGTGGAACGCCCCCTACTACGCGCGCTGCGGCTTCCGGCTCATGGACGACGCCCGCCTCACCCCCGGCCTGCGGCGGATCCGGGAAACCGAAGCGGCCCACGGGCTGGACCGCTGGCCGAGGGCCTGCATGCGCCGGGTGCTGTGACGCCGGCCCGGCGCCCGCGGGCCCGGCCCGTCCCCCTCCCCATTACCTTCTTGGTGGCCCCGCAATGGGGCGCCCGGCCTCCGGAGTTGGCATGACTTTCTCCCCCTGTCGATCGCATGGCCTGGGGGGTGG